>DAINOM010000021.1:0-29959 GCA_036735445.1 Propionicimonas sp. | reverse complement strand
TGACCTGCTCGACCGCAGGGTCGACGCACTGATCTTCGCCGCGATGGGCACCCGCCAGGTCGACTTCCCGCCCGTCCCGCCGTCGACCCCGACCCTGCTCGTCAACGCCTTCACCGCGGACGGGCGGCTGCCGGCCATCCTCCCGGACGAGATCGCCGGCGGACGGGCAGCCGTCGAGCACGTCCTGTCCCTGGGCCACCGCCGGATCGGGTTCATCGCCGGACGGGAGGGCGCCTGGGCGACGAAGATGCGGATCCAGGGCTTCCGCGAGGGCCTCGAGGCCGCCGGGCTGGACCCATCCCGGAGCCCGATCCATCTGGGCAACTACCGGATCGACAGCGGCTACGAGATCACGTGGAAGGTGATGCGGGAGAAGAAGCCGCCGACGGCGCTGCTGCTGGGCAACGACCAGATGGCCGCCGGCGCCTACATCGCGCTGGCCCGGCTGGGGCTGCGGATCCCCGATGACGTCTCGGTGGTCGGCTACGACGACGAGCCGCTGGCCGCCGACCTCTCCCCCGCGCTGACCACCGTCCGGATCCCCTTCTACGAGATGGGCCGGATCGCCGCCCGGCACACCCTCGACCGGACGGTGGGCGACCTGCCGTCCCGCACCTACGAGCCGTGCACGATCATCCACCGCTCGTCCACCAATCCCCCGCCCGGCGAGTAGCCGGCCCCCGCAGGGTGGCAGAACAACGACTTGGGTAGGGCGGGCGGACGGCCTAGCCTCGGCAGACATGTGTCGCAACATCCACACCCTGCACAACTTCGAGCCGGCCGCCACCTCTGCGGAGGTGCATGCCGCCGCGTTGCAGTACGTCCGCAAGGTCGCCGGCACGACACGTCCGTCGCGGGTCAACCAGGAGGCGTTCGATGAGGCCGTGCACACGATCGCGCACGCCACCCAGCACCTGCTGGACGCCCTGGTGACGTCCGCGCCGCCGAAGAATCGCGAGGTGGAGGCCGCCAGGGCGCGGGCGCGCGCCGCGTCCCGCTACCCGGTCAGCGCCTGAGCCGCCCCCGGGACCGGTTCCCCGCCCGCCACGCTGCGGCGCGGGGACCGGATCTGTCGATGAGCACCGTCCGCCGGGCGGCCGCCATGGCCGCCGGGGCGGAGGATGCTCAGTCGGCTGCGGCGGCCAGTTTCTCCAGCGCCTGCTCCCACTTGCGGGTGATGGCGCCGGCATCGAAGTAGGTGGGGATGTGCTCGTGGCGGATCTCCACGGTCGTGCCGTCCCCGGACGCGGCGAGGTCGACCTCGACGATCGTCTTCGGCGCCTCCTCCGCGGCGTGCCAGCTGAACCGGATCTGCTCCAGCGGGTGGTACGACCGGACGACGCCGTACGTGCCGTCCGCCGCATGCCAGCTGTCGCCCTTGTCGCCGAGTTCGCCGCCGGCCCCGAGCAGGGCTTCGGCACCCTCACGGGTCACCAGCAACTTCCAGACTTCCTTGACAGGTTTGGACACCGACCGGCTCACAGTCACGGTGGTGTCCACGGGGTTCACGAGCGTGTCGCCCTGGCTCTGTTCGATCATGAGTACCTCGTTCCACTCAGTGGTTCGAACCGCCCCTGCACTGGAGCGGTACTCGACACCCTACTCAGGATCGGGGCCCACGGAAGGGGGTTCGAAAAGGCTCTCACGGCCCCGGAATTCCGGCCCGCTGCGTGTCGCTCCCGGGATGCGGGTGTGTCACCCGGTAGACATGGGGACAGGCCGGACCAGGTATGAGATGGTCCGGCTTTCACTTTGCCCGGAGCCGCCGTCCACGCGACAGCTGGGACGCATGTGACAGGCGTGACACCGGCGGCAAAACCCGTCCGACGGGTTTGCCAAAACCGCTTGCGCGGCACCTCCGGGGGCGATAGAACAGTCCTACGCAGTTCGCGGCAGACCCGAGAGGGAACGCCGCAGCAGCGGCCGGACAGCAATCGTGGTCCTTCACCGGCGGAGCGATCCGCAGGAGTTCCCGGGACGGGGAGCAGGACCGACGGGCTTTCCGGGTTCGGGGAGCGTCCAGCTCCGGACACCTTGAAGGCCGGACCAACTCATACTTGGTCCGGCCTTCGCCTTTCCTCCCAGGTTCCCCGGACGACCCGCGCCCACCATCATCCCTGCGCCTGACGACAGAGATCCCGGGTCAAGCCCGGGACGACAAAGAAGGGCCGAGCCCCTCCCAACCGTCATCCCGGCGAACGCCGGGACCCCCGCAGCCCGCCCGACAACCCGACCACAGAGATCCCGGATCACGCCCGGGACGACGGGAGCGAGGACCGGGTGAACGGAAATGGGACCTGTCCCCGGATCGGCTTGCGACACCTCGGCCCGGTAGGGTCGGAGCACGACACCCTGCAGGGCACCCGACCGCCGCGTGGGCAGAGGACGGAGGTGAGATGGTTGGCAGCCTGATCCTCATCCACCTTGGCGTTGCCGTCCTGGCCCCGTTCCTGGCCAGGGCGCTCGGCCAGCGGGCCTTCCTCGTCGCCGCCGTCGCACCGGCGGCGTCGCTGTCCTGGCTGGTCGCCATCGCCCCGGACGTGCTCGGCGGCACCGCGATCGCCGAGACCGTCCCCTGGATCCCGGGCCTCGGGGTGTCGCTCAGCTTCCGGATCGGGCTCGTGCAGTGGGTGCTCGCGCTCATCGTCACCGGCATCGGCGCCCTCGTCCTCGCTTACTGCCGCTGGTACTTCGCCGGCGACCCGCCACAGGCCCGCGTGGTCGGCCTGCTCACCGCCTTCTGCGCGGCCATGATCGGCCTGGTCACCGCGGACGACCTCGTGGTCATCTATGTGTTCTGGGAGCTGACCACGGTCTTCTCCTACCTGCTGATCGGCCACGACCCGACCCGCCGCGCCAACCGGTCTGCCGCGCTCACCGCGCTGATCGTCACCACCACCGGCGGGCTCGCCATGCTGGTCGGCTTCCTCGCGCTCGGCCACGCCACCGGCACGTTCAGCCTCGCGGCGATCCTGGCCGCGCAGCCGTCCGGCCCGCTGGTCACCGCGGCGGCGCTGCTGATCCTCGTCGGCGCGCTCAGCAAGTCCGCCCTGGTGCCGTTCCACTTCTGGCTGCCCGGCGCCATGGCCGCCCCGACGCCGATCTCGGCATACCTGCACGCCGCCGCGATGGTGAAGGCCGGCGTCTACCTGGTCGCGGTGCTCGCGCCCGTCCTCGCCGCGGCCCCCGGCTGGCGGCCGGCGGTGTGGACGCTGGGCGCCGCCACCCTGTTCCTCGGCGGCTGGCGGGCGCTGCGCCAGGACGACCTGAAGCTGCTGCTCGCCTACGGCACGGTCAGCCAGCTGGGCCTGCTCATCCTGCTGCTGGGCACGGGGACGAAAGCTGCTGCCCTCGGCGGCCTCGCCATGGTGGTCGCACACGCACTGTTCAAGGCGACCCTGTTCCTCGTCGTCGGCATCGTCGACCACTCGGCGGGCAGCAGGCTGCTCAGCGAACTCAGCGGCCTGCGCAGCAAGCTCCCGGTCACGGCCACGGTGGCGGCGATCGCCGCGGCGTCCATGGCCGGCATCCCGCCGACGCTCGGCTTCATCGCGAAGGAGGCCGGCCTCGAAGGCCTGGGCAACCTCGCCCTCGACGGGGACGGGACGGGCGTCGGCACGCTCGCCGCCTGGGCCCTGGTCACGGTGGTCGTCGCCGGCTCGGCGATCACGGTCGCCTACTCCCTGCGGTTCTGGTGGGGAGCGTTCGGCACCAGGCCCGGCGTCCCGGCCTCGACCGTCCCCCACCGGCCCGGGGTCGGCTTCGTCGCCGCACCCGTGCTGCTCGGCGCCGCGAGCCTGGCCGGCGGCTTCCTCGGCGGCCCGCTCACCTCGGCCCTGAGCGGCTACGCCGACAGCCTGGCCACCGGCGAACCGGGCCACGGCCTGAAGCTGGTTCCCGACCCCGGCCTGCCGCTGCTGCTGTCGGGCATCGCCATCCTCGCCGGTGTCGTCCTTTTCTGGCAGCGGGACCGGATCGCGACCATCCAGCACACGTTCCCCGCCGTCCGCGGCGCCGCCGACTTCTACCGCGACACCATGGCCGCGCTCGACCGGCTGGCCGTGGAGGTCACCGACCGCACCCAGAGCGGCTCGCTGGCCCGCTACATCGGCACGATCCTCGTCGTGCTCACCGCCGGGCTGTTCTTCGCCCTGTCCCGGGTCACGACCTGGCCCGACGTCCGGCTCGCCGACCATCCCGCCCAGCTCATCATCGGCCTGGTGGTGGTCGCCGCGGCCGTGCTCGTCACGTTCTCCCGCGGCCGCGTCCGGGCGATCCTGCTGCTCGGCGTCACCGGCTACGGCACCGCGCTGCTGTTCCTGCTGCACGGCGCGCCCGACCTGGCCCTCACCCAGGTGCTGGTGGAGTCGGTGTCCCTGCTGGTGTTCCTCCTGGTGCTGCGCAAGCTGCCGAAGTTCTTCACCGAGCGTCCGCTGCAGTCGAGCCGGTGGTGGCGGGTGCTGATGGCGGCCGCGATCGGGCTGGGCGTCACGCTGGTCTCGGTGCTGATGCTCGGCTCCCGCACCGCCGCGCCGGTGTCGATCGCCTACCCGGACGTGGCCAAGTCGTTCGGTTACGGCAACAACATCGTCAACGTCGTCCTGGTCGACACCAGGGCCTGGGACACGATCGGCGAGATCTCGGTGCTCGGCATCGCCGCCACCGGCGTCGCCAGCCTGATCTTCCTGCGCGGCCGCAACTCGCGGCTGCAGCGGGCGGAGCCGTCCCCGAAGGGCGACAACCGCGGCTGGCTGGCCGGCAGCCGGTCGCTGCCGCCACGGGAGCGGTCGCTGGTCTTCGAGGTGGTCACCCGGCTGCTGTTCCCGGTGATGATCATGGTCTCGGTCTACCTGCTGGTCGCCGGCCACAACCTGCCCGGCGGCGGCTTCGCCGGTGGCCTGGTGGCCGGCACGGCGCTCCTCGTCCGCTACCTCGCCGGCGGCGGGCAGGAACTGGACGAGGCCCTGCCGGTGCCGGCCGGTGCACTGATCGGCTCCGGGCTGGTGCTCTCCGTGCTCACCGCCGCCGCCCCGCTGGCCGTCGGCGGGCTGATCTTCCAGAGCTATGACGTGCACATCCGCGTCCCCGGCTGGGACCACCTCGCCACCCCGCTCGGCGACTGGACGCTGCTGGGCGACATCCACCTGGTCTCGTCCACGGCATTCGACATCGGCGTCTACCTGGTCGTGCTGGGCATGATGCTGGACATCGGCCGCAGCCTCGGCAGCGGCATCGACGCCCAGGCCAGGGACGAGCTCACCCCTGCGCCGAAGCCCGACTCCACCCACGCCATCCCCGGACGGAAGTGGGTGCGATGACCGCCAACCTCACCCTCGCCGTGGTCGCCGGCATCGTGGTCGCCTGCGGCGTCTACCTGATCACCGAACGGTCGCTGTCGCGGATCCTGGTCGGCGTCGTGCTGGCCAGCAACGGGGTGAACATCCTGTTCCTGGTCGCGTCCGGCGCGGCCGGCGGTGCGCCGATCATCGGGCTCACCCCGGCCGCCTCGATGAGCGACCCGCTGCCCCAGGCCATGGTGCTCACCGCGATCGTGATCACCCTTGCCGTGGCCGCGTTCGGCATGACCATGGCGTACCGCAGCTTCCAGATCAACGGCGACGACGAGGTCGCGGACGACATCGAGGACGCCCGGCTCGCCGAGCGCGCCAAGGCCGACCAGACCTCGGCCAGCTTCGAGGAGCTGGGCTTCTCCGACACCGGAGAGGACGTGGTCAGCGAATGAACAACCTGCTCGCCGTCCCCGTCCTGCTGTGTCTGCTCGGAGCGGGCGGCACGTTCATCGCGGGCCGCCGGCCCACCCTGCAGCGCGCGATCTCGGTGACCGCGGTCGCCGCCGTGTGCGTGGTGGGCGGGCTGCTGGTCTGGCTGACCGACACCGCGCCGCTCGTGCTGTGGGTGGGCGACTGGCCGTGGCCGCTGGGCATCGTGCTGGTCGCCGACCGGCTGTCCGCCCTGATGCTGCTGGTCGCGGCGCTGGTCTCGCTGGCGGTGCTCGTCTACTCCACCGGCCAGGACTACGACGAGCTGCGACGCGAGACGCCCGTGTCGATCTTCCACCCCACCTTCCTGCTGCTCGTCGCCGGCGTCTCGAACGCCTTCCTCGCCGGCGACCTGTTCAACCTGTTCGTCAGCTTCGAACTGCTGCTGTTCGCGTCCTACGTGCTGCTCACCATGGGCGGCACCCGCGACCGGATCCGCGCCGGCAGCGTGTACGTGGTGGTGAACCTGCTGTCGTCCGCGCTGTTCCTGATCGCGCTGGCCAGCACCTATGCCGCCACCGGGACGGTGAACCTCGCGCAGCTCGCCGTCCGGCTGCAGGAGCTCTCCCCCGACGTCCGCGGCGTGCTGCAGGTGCTGCTGCTGGTGGTGTTCGCGATCAAGGCCGCGGTCTTCCCGCTGTCGGCGTGGCTGCCGCACTCCTACCCGACCGCGCCCGCGCCGGTCACCGCCGTGTTCGCCGGCCTGCTCACCAAGGTGGGCGTGTACGCCATCATCCGCACCCAGACCCTGCTGTTCCCCAGCGAGCCGCTGGCGATCCTGCTGGGCATCGCCGGGGTGGCCACGATGGTGATCGGCATCCTCGGCGCCGTCGCGCAGGCCGAGATCAAGCGCATGCTCTCCTTCACCCTGGTCAGCCACATCGGCTACATGGTCTTCGGCATCTCGCTGGGCACCCCCGTGGGGCTGGCGGGCGCGATCTTCTACGCCGCGCACCACATCACCATCCAGGCCACGCTGTTCCTCGTCGCGGGCCTGATCCAGCGGGTGGGCGGCTCCACGTCCCTGGACGCGCTGGGCGGGCTGGCCCGGGTCTCTCCCCTGCTGGGTGCGCTGTTCATCTTCCCGGCGATGAACCTCGCCGGGATCCCGCCGCTGTCGGGCTTCGTCGCCAAGCTGGTGCTGCTGCAGGCGGGCGTCGCGCAGGGCGACCCGCTGGCCTGGAGCCTGGTCACGGCCGCGGTCCTCACGTCCCTGCTCACGCTGTACGCGATGGCGAAGGTCTGGAACCGTGCCTTCTGGGGTGTCCCCACCGAGTTGAGCCGGGCCCGCGTGGAGTACCACCGTCGGCCCGCGACCGGACGACTGCTGCCGCGGCTGATGGTCGGCTCGACCCTCGGCCTGGTGGCGCTCGCGCTGGTGTTCACCATCGCCGCAGGACCCATGTTCGACTACGTGCTGCGCTCGGCCCACGCCCTGGTCGACCGCAGCTACATCGCCGCCGTGCTGACGGGGGTGACACCGTGATCAGCCCGAGTCGCCGGCTGCGGTTCCGGTTCCAGGGACGGGCGGTCGTCCTGCTGGCCGCCGTGTGGGTGCTGCTGTGGGGCGACCCGTCGCTGCTGAACATCCTGTTCGGGCTGGTGCTCGGCTGGCTGATCACCGTGGTGTTCTGGCTGCCGCCGATCCGGTACTACGGCCGGGTGCATCCCTGGCGGGTGGTCGTCCTCGCCGTCGTCCAGCTCAGGGACCTCGCGGTCGCGTCCGTCCAGGTCGCCGCGGCGGCGTTCCGGCGGCGCCCGGGGTTGCGTCCGGGCGTGATCCGGGTGGACCTGCGCAGCAACAACGACCTGTACCAGGTGGCCGTGGCCCAACTGATCTCGATCGTGCCGGGCACCCTGGTGGTCGAGACCGTGCGGCACCCGCGGGCGCTCTACCTGCACGTGTTCGACCTGCCGGACGCGGCGGCGATCGAGCACCAGCGGGAGCACGCGCTGGCGATCGAGCGGAGGTTCGTCCGGGCCTTCGGCAGTGCCGAGGAGATCAAGGTGGTGGAGGCATGACGGTCATCCTCGGGATCGCGGTGGTGGTGCTGGCCGCGGCGGCGGTGCTCACGCTGTGGCGGATGGTCACCGGGCCGACGGCGATGGACCGGATCATCAGCGCGGACGTGATGGTGGCCGTGGTGATCGCCACCGTCTGCATCTACTCGGTCAGCGCCGGCAACTCCACCGGCCTGCCGATCCTGCTCGGCCTGTCCCTGATCGCCTTCACCGCAGCGGTCGGGGTGGCGCGGCTGATCGCCTCGTCGGACGGTGTGCGCCGGCTGTTCGACCGCCGCCAGGCGATGCGCTCGGAGGAGGCCGATGACTGAGTTCCTCGACTACGCCGGAGCGGTGGCCCTGCTCGCCGGGGCGCTGTTCTGCTTCGCCGCGGCCCTGGGCCTCGTCCGCTTCCCCGACGTGCTCACCCGGATGCACGCCGCGACCAAGCCGTCCGTGTTCGGGCTGATCCTGCTGCTCACCGGCGTCACGCTGATCCTGCGGGACCCGAAGGTGTTCACGATGCTCTCGCTCGCCGTGCTGATGCAGGTGCTGACCGCGCCGGTCTCCGGCCACCTGATCTCGCGCAGCGCGCACCGCAGCGGCCAGTGGGACGCCGAGCACGCCGCCGTGGACGAACTCGCCGACAACCAGCCGGACGAGCCTGAACGGTAGCCCCCACCAGCTGGGGACGGTTCCTTACTCGGTCCAGGCCAGCCGCAACCCGGGGACGGTTCCTTACTCGGTCCACCACGCTTCGACCGGCTCGACGACGGCTACCGCAGGCGGTGGACCGAGTAAGGAACCGTCCCCGCTCAACTCGAGCGGTGGACCGAGTAAGGAACCGTCCCCACTCAACTCGAGCGGTGGACCGAGTAAGGAACCGTCCCCGCTCAACTCGAGCGGTGGACCGAGTAAGGAACCGTCCCCACTCAACTCGAGCGGTGGACCGAGTAAGGAACCGTCCCCGCTCAACTCGAGCGGTGGACCGAGTAAGGAACCGTCCCCACTGTTCACCAGTCGTGGCGGCCGGGGACGATCCGGGGGCTGCGGCGGTAGGCCGAGACGGTCGGGTCGCCGTCCGCCCAGAACCGCCAGGGACGGCCGTGCGCGACACTGACGCCCACCCGGGGGCCGGACAGCACCGTCCCCGGCGGCGGACCGGGCAGGATCTCCAGGCCGTCGGAGCCGAAGCTGCGGCCGGAGTCGGCGAGGGTCCAGCCGAGGGCCCGGCCCAGGTTGCCGGGGCCGCGGGCCAGCGCCACGTCCGCGATCCCGGGACGGCGGGAGCGGGCCAGGTCGAGGCCGGCCACCACCCGTCCGGCCCGCAGCAGGATCGCCGAGCCACCGCCGCCCGCCCCGCAGACCACGTTGCCGCAGACGTGCAGCCCGTGGGACAGGTAGCAGTAGAGGGTGCCGGGGTCGCCGAACAGGTCCATGGTGTGGGGACGTGGCCCGCGCCACGCGTGGGCCGCCGGGTCCTCGGCGCCGGCGTATGCCTCCACCTCGGTCAGCCGGACGGTGACCTCCCCGTTCCGGACCAGCGCGCCGACGATCAGCGGCGCCAATTCGACGGAGCTCAACGAAAGGTCGTACACGGGATCCAGTCTGCCCGGTCCGCCGGTCGCGCTAACCTCGACAGGTGACCACCCGCCCCCGCCGCCGCCGGCTCATCGGTTGGTTGTGCGGGGCACTGCTGGTGGGCTGCACGCCGGCCACGCCGACCGCCAGCCCGACCCCGAGTCCGACCGCGGTGGATTTCACCCGTCCCGGCGTGGCGTCGGCGATGGTCGCGCAACTGCTGGCCAAGGCGAACACCGAGTACGCGCTGATGGTGGAGGTCACCACCGATTCGGTCGAGGTCAGCGTGCTCGACGAGGACAAGACCGTCACGTGGGCCTACCGCGACGGCGAGATCGGTGAGGTGGCCAGCGACCTGCAGTACGTCGACCAGGCCACCTTCCCGGTGGCGAGGTTCAACATCTCCGACGTCGGCGCGCTGTTCCGGGCCGCCAAGGGCCAGTCGGGGTCGGCGGAGAACCAGAGCCTGACCATCGTCGACTACTCCGGCGGCGAGGTGATGATGTCGGTCTCCACCGTGCCGGAGTCCCGCACGGTGTTCTTCAACCCGGACGGGTCGCTGCTGCAGGTGCTCGACTTCGACACCCCGGGCGGCGTGGCCACCGGCATCCGGGACGCCGTGGGCGAGCGCGCGACCGTCTACTCGATCTCGGTCGAGTCCGACCAGGGCGCCTGGGCGGAGTACCCCGGTGGCGGCGGCACCACCGTCCGGCGCACCCGGACGGCGAAGGTGCCGGTGACCACCAACGTCACGGACCAGCAGATCGACCTGCCGCTGTTCCTCGCCAGCCGCGTCGAACCCGAGACCATCTGGACCGTGGTCGACGACATCCGCGGCTCCGCCGAGATCCCCGAGGGAACCCGCTGGAGCGTGGTCATCGACGACCGCGAGGGCCTCGGCTCGCCGCGGATGCACTTCACGATCGGCTCCACCGTCCTCACCACCGACCTGGACGGCAACGTCGTCAGCAGCTGAGGCCCAGCGGTCCCCGAGGAGGACTCGCGAGGGACGAGCGAGACCGTCACGAAGGGCCCCCTCCACCACGGCCCTCTGTCATCCCGGCTAACGCCGGGATCCCCGCACCGGCCTGGCGCGTCAGGAAGGGCGACCGCCTGCGAGAACCTGCCCGGACGGCGTCCGCAGCAGTTCCGTCCGCACGTGCTCGGGCGCGCTGACCAGCAGGTACTCCACGTTCCGCTCGGGCCCGGGCACGCCGACCTTCCGGCCGTGCGGCCCGAAGACCCCGATGCGTTGGCCGATGTAGCGGCGGGTGTCGAAGGCCAGCACCTCGACCGGGTGCTCGCGCACGCCGCACATCTCGACGAGCTCGGGCAGCGGCACGAACCCCTCGTTGCTGAACGAGACCACGACCGTCTCCGCGCGCACGTCGGCGATCACCCCGGCCAGGGCCGCCGGCATGCTCCGTCGCGAGTTGAACGGGCTGCGGGTGGCGTCGTCGCGGGCGTCCAGGCGCTTGCAGGCGACGCCATAGTGCTCGGGGGCGTCCCAGCGCACGATGGTCTCCCAGACGTGGTAGTTGGTGAAGTACCGGTGCTGGTTGTAGGGCGGGTCGAGATAGGCCAGGTCCACCGGGTCCAGCAGGGGCGCCAGTTGCACCGCGTCCCCGCGTACGGCCCGTCCGGTGCCCGGCGTGAGCCGCGGCGCGGCGAGCCGCAGCGGACGCAGCGCGCGCGGCGCCCACTCCTTCAGGTAGGCCATCTGCAGCCCGACGGTTGAGTCGACCCGGTCCGCGGCCTCCAGCAGCGCGGTCAGCAGCACCGGCCGCAGGACGTGGTCACCGTAGAGGTCGTCGACGCCCTCCCGGATGGCGTCGATCCGCCGGCCGTTGTCGGGGTGGAAGTACCGGGACCGTTCGCAGAACACCTCGGTGACGTAGCCGCGCCGATCGGGCAGGGCCTCCAGCCGCGCCAGCGCGTCCTCCAGTTCGGCCCCGTCGACCTGTGCGGCGTCGGTGACCACATAGCACTGGGCGAGCACCTCGGAGTAGGCGGCGGTGTCCACGCAGGTCGGACGGCCGCCCCGCCGGCAGAACTCCTGCGCGACCCGGGTGGTGCCGGTGAACAGGTCGAGCGCCGTGGTCGCGCCGGACGCGCTGAACAGGCGGCCCAGCTCACCGACCAGCCGGCGCTTGGACCCGAGGTACTTGATCAATCCAGGGCGCCTGCCGCGAACGTGTTGCACTGTGCCGGGTCACCGGAGTTGAACCCGATCGCCAGCCACTTCTTGCGCATGTTGGCCGACCCGTGCGTCCAGGACTCGGGCGAGACCGAACCGGTCGACTTCAGCTGGATCCGGTCGTCGCCGACGGCCTTGGCCGCGTCCACGGCCCGGTTCACGTCGTCCGCGGTGACGGCCTTGATCGGTGAGTTGGGGTCGGCGGCGGCGTTGGCCAGCCAGGCTCCGGCGTAGCAGTCGGCCTGCAGTTCGAGCCGCACCTGGGCCGACTTCGGTCCGGTGCTGTTGCCGGACGACTGCGCCTTGGCGAGCATGCCGGTGAGGTCGGAGATGTGGTGGCCGTACTCGTGCGCGATCACGTAGGCCTCGGCGGCGTCCCCACCCGCCGCACCCAGCTGCCGTTCGAGCATGTCGTCGAAGAAGCTGTCGTCCAGGTAGACGACCTTGTCGGCCGGGCAGTAGAACGGTCCGACGTCGGCGGTGGCGGTGCCGCACGCGGTGGCGATCTGGCCGCTGAACACCTGGGTCTTGGTCTGCTCGTAGCCGGAGTACACCTTCGACCAGTAGGCCTGGATGGAGTTGGTGTAGGCGACGAAGCGGCAGCTGCGGTCCTTGGCGATGTCGGTGCCCGCGGTGCACTGGGCGTAGGGGTTGGCCCCGGACGTCCCGGTGTCGGCCGGTGCGCCACCGCCCAGCAGTGCGCTCGGATCGACCCCGAAGAGCAGCGCGACGATCAGCACCAGCACGCCGGCCCCGCCGCCGAGGGCGATGGCGCCGCCGCGGCGACCTCCGCCGCCCGAGCCCATCTGGGACGGATCCAGTTGCGCGTTCTCGTTGTACTGCATGGTCACCTCCGAGCCCCCGGACCGGTACGGCGAGCATATCCGTCCACCGGTGTCCGCGGACGGTTGCCCGCCCGAGGGGCGACTTGGCTCCGCCGGGGCGGCGGGACATGATGGACAGATGCGGATCATCGGTGTCGAGGTGGCCGGGGGGTCCCCGGTCTTCACCGGCCCGCTGCCGCACGGGGCCGACCCGCACCGGCTGGCGTGGGAACTCGGCTACCGGATCGTCCGTCCGCTGTCGGCGACGGGCTCGGCGCCCGACCTGACGCTCACGGTACAGGTGGGCCGGCACGGCCGCAGCAGCACGCTGCAGGCGCAGAAGACCCGCTCCATCGACCCGGACCTCGACCTGGCCGCCGAGGCCGAACCGGTGGTGCGGCAGCGGCTCGCCGCCTACGGCATCGTGCTGTCCCGGCGCGGCCTGCTGGCCACGCAGTTCTCCGACCGGACGGCGGTGCCGGGCCTGTGGGGGCTGCCCGGCGGCGGCATCGACGCGGGCGAGAGCCCCAGCCAGGCGCTGATCCGCGAGGTGGCGGAGGAGACCGGCCAGGTGCCGGAGATCTCGCAGTTGCTGGACGTGCAGACCGACCACTGGATCGGCCGCTCGCCGTCCCGGGTCGTCGAGGACTTCCACGCCGTCCGGATCATCTACGCCGCGCGTTGCCCCGAGCCGTCCGACCCGATCGTGCACGACCGTGGTGGGACGACGGCTGCCGCCGCCTGGGTGCCGCTGGACCACTGGGTGCGCTTCGCCTGGTCGTCCAGCACCAGGGCGCTGCTGGACCGACACCTGCGCGACCTCAGCCGCGCTGCCCCCTGAGCCTGACGAGGGTCCCGCCACCCGCTGGTCGAGCACCACCCGCTGGTCGAGCCTGTCGAGACCCCCCGCAACGTCTCGACCAGCTCGACGGACGGTTCGGCAAAAGCAGAACGTCGCCCGCCGGGCTGACCCGGCAGGCGACGTCCCTGCAGCTGACTAGTTGGAGCGGAAGTACGACAGGATCCGCAGGATCTCGATGTACAGCCACACCATGGTGACGGTGAGTCCGAACGCGCCGCGCCACGACTCGGAGGCGGGTGCGCCCATCGCGACGCCCTGCTCGATGTAGTCGAAGTCGAGGATCAGGTTGAACACCGCGAGACCGACGCCGATGGCCGAGGCGAGCAGCGCGATGATGGTGAGGTTTCCGGCAGCGATGAAGGCCAGCCCGAAGAAGGACAGGATGAAGTTCACCAGGAGCACGCCGGCGTAGGCGAACGTCCCGATCATCACCATCTTGCGGAACTTGCTGGTCACCTTGATGTTGAAGAACTTGTACGCGGCCAGGGTCGCGGCGGCGGCGACGAACGTGCCGGCCACGGCCGGCAGGACGATGCCGGGCCACATCAGTTCGAACGCCATGCTGACCGCACCGATGAACACGCCCTCGATGGCCGCGTAGGCCAGGACGAAGGCCGGGTTCACCGCGCGGCGGAAGCTGACCAGCAAGACGGTGCCGAACGCGACGAGGCCGGAGACGATCCAGACCGGGGTCAACAGCTGGATGGGCAGGAAGACCATGGTCAGCGCCGCCACGGCCACCAGGACACCCATGGTGATGGCGGACTTGGTGATCACGTCGTCAATGGTCATCCGGCCCTGGACGGGCGCGAACTGTTGGGCGTTGGGGTCGGTGTACTGCCCGGCATAGGGCTCGCCCGCGTAGGGCTGCCCGGGGTACTGCTGACCCGGGTACTGGGCGTAAGGGGTCTGTCCCTGTCCCGCAGGGGCCTGCCAGGCGTCCGACCGGGAAAGGACCGGGTTGGAGCTGCGCATCTTTCTGAGTTCCTCCTCGATTGGGCGACGGTCGAGCCGTCGTCGGCATCCATGGTAGGCAACGCTGCTGTGTGCCCGCTGTGTTCCCCCCTGAGCCGTCCCTGACCGATCCCTGAATGGTCAAGCCCTATGGTTGGCGAAACTCAACTGCATGCCGCGCCCGGCGCGCACATCAGGGACGGCGCGCGAGGAGCGAGCGGACATCGCAATGTGCATCGATCCAGTCGCTCAGCTCTGGATCAATGAATCCTGCGACTTCCAGCAGATCGCCGTACAGCGCAGCGAGGTCAAGCGCCCAGATCCGATGGTGGTGTCCGATTCGGTTCCGCAGGCTGCGCAGTCGCCCGATCCGATCACTCACCGTGCTCTGACGCCGTCCCGGCATGTGCGGGAAGGCTCCCGCGAGGTCGGGCCAGAGGAACATCTGGCGCCTCGACACCAGTTGGTGCCAGAACCCGAACGGCAGTTCAGAGATCACCTGCCCTGGGTCGAGGGCCTTCCACAGTTCCGCCGACAACCCCGCATTCCACAGGTAGAGCCTGATCGCCTGCTCCTGATTGCCGGCGCAGACAACCAGGTAATGCCGAAGGCGAGCCTTGGCGAGGTGCAACTCGTAGAAGCCCCAACCCCTGTTGACCACTGTCACCGTCCTCACGTACCGTGGTTGGCGAACACCCCGGAACCGTCCCTGTAGTCCTCCGCGGAGGGCCGATCACACGGCCGGGGTTTTGCCTTGTCGCGAGACTACGACTAGCCGCAGACAGGACGCGTTTGGGGTCGGTCCGGGGTACAAGAAGGCCGAAACCGGACGAAAGGATGCGCGACATGACCTACCAAGTCGGCTACCTCGTGGGCAGCCTGTCTTCGACGTCGATCAACCGGGTGCTGGCGAAGGCGATCATCAAGCTGGCCCCGCACGATCTCGAGTTCAGCGAGATCCGGATCGACAACCTGCCGCTGTACTCCCCCGACTACGACAGCGACTATCCGCCCGAAGCGCGCGCCCTCAAGCAGGCTATCGACGACGCCGACGCGGTCCTGTTCGTGACACCGGAGTACAACCGCTCCATCCCCGGCGCCCTCAAGAACGCCATCGACTGGGCCTCCCGCCCCTGGGGCCAGAACTCCTTCAACCACATTCCCGCAGCCGTCATCGGCGCCTCGCCCGGACAACTCGGCACCGCCCTCGCCCAGCAGGCCATGCGCGGCGTGCTGAGCTTCTGCAACGCCCGCCAAATGACCGCACCCGAGGCCTACATCAAGTACTCCACCGACATCTTCACCCCCGACGGCGACGTCCTCGACGACAGCGTGAAGGCCTTCCTCGCCAACTACATCCAGGAGTTCCGCGACTACATCGAGAAGGTCCTCACCGTGATCCCCAGGAGCCCGATCAACTCAGCGGGCAACTGAGAGCGCGCGGGTGCCCACGTCAGTGTCGAGGCCGCCGGGTCACAGACGGAGACGCAGCCGGACCGCCACGCCCAGATGGCCGGAGCCCGGCCGGGCCCTGGTCAAGGAATAGCGATCGTGTCGTGCCAGCAAATCCGCCCAGGGTCTTTGACGATGATGCCGTTCTCGTCAGTAATCAACAAGCTGTCCAAGCACTCGCCCTGAAAGACCAGGGAGAGAGTGGTCGTTTGGTTTGAGTTGATCTGCCATTGGGAATGCCGTTCGTCCAGATCATCCCTGAGGCGCAGTTCGAGGGTCTGGTCGGTCGAATTCTCAAAATAGACTTGCATGTCTTGCCCAGTCTCCCACAGGACAGTACCGCAGCCGGTGAGAAGTAGCGTAGGGACGATGGCAACAGCGAGCGCGGTGCTGAGTAGGGTCCGCCCCGGTCTTTCGGGCTGCTCGCGCGCGGCGCTAGTCGACTGGCTTGCATCTTTCATTTTTGCAGTCCTTGGTGTTGGGTAATGAGTCATGAGTTCTTGCGGACGCCGACGAGAATCGCAAGGGTAGTGCTGTCGGAGTCCGTCGGCGAGAAGACTGGCCGCTTCAGTGGCGGCGGCGAACCCGTAAACCATCGAGAACTGCGGACTGGCGGGCGAAACTGTCGACAATCCGTCGATGCGCGTGTCGAAGGCAAAGCCGTTGCACTCGCGGTAGTCGCAGACGGACGGTGGCCGTGCGACGAGCGGATCGACAATGGAACCTGGATCGTAGTCGGGATCCCAAGTAGTCCAGCCCGGGTTCGGACCAGGTGGCCGGATGGTCGTTGACGATCTCGTTCGGGTCGGCCAGGGACCAGCCCTGAGTCGGACTCGGCCCGGCGCAGAACCTGCCTCGCCTCGGATCGCGTCAAGGGAGGTCACGTTGAGGACCAGCGCTGGGCCGAGGTCGAGGATGTCGGAGGTTCCCTCGCAGCAGCTGCGCGACAGGCCATGAGAACACCGACCGAGGTTCCCGTCCGCATTGACACCGAGCGCGACGGTCCCCTTACCGATGGTCGCACCCGTGTGGAAGCTGGACCAGCTGATCGGGAAGTCCGTCCCAGTAGTGGCGCAGCCGGAATGTCGGTTGACCGCAAGCAGCGTGCCGAGGAAATGCTTGCAGCCCACTACGTCAGCCCGGTCATCCGCGCACGCCGGCCCTCTACGCGAGTTCATCGCCGATCAGATCGGCGGGCAGGTGGGAAGGCGGATCCACTTGTGCCGCCAGGGGGCCCTTGGCGGCCGCTGCCGGTGATCCAACTTCGGAACCAGGTGGCCGGTCATTCGCTCACCCGCTTTCCGTAGCCCAGAAAGACGGTGGACGATTCCTCTCTCCCCAGCCGAGTCGGCGCAAGCTAGGTTTCTGCGCAGGCGCAGTTCCCGTCAACGAAGGGGGAGGTAAATGCAGCGGGCGGCAACCATTCTGGTTCAGCTAGAGACCTCTCTGTCCGCTGCACCAGAGTCCTTGGCTCGCCGGCTGGGCGTTGGTGAGCGAACGGTCGCCACGGAGGTGGCGGCCCTCAACCAGACATTGGGCAGGACGGCTTCGATTCGTCTTGCGGACGGGCGCTACCGGCTTCTGGTCGTGGATGCTGCGGCCTTCCGCGAAGTGCGCGACCGGATCACGGGCGAGCGTGCCTCGTTCAGCGATCCGGACCGTCGCGCGGCGTTCATCCTGGCGAGGCTCGCTCGTAGCGATGTCCCGATCCGCACCGAGGAGCTTGCGACCGAGATGGCGGTAGGACGCAGCACCGTGAGCGGTGACATCGCCCACCTTCGCGAGCTTCTCAGCGGTTCGGAGGTGTCGATCGAGGGTCGGCCTCACGTTGGGCTGCAGCTCCTGGGTCCGGAACTCGAGATCCGCGGACTGATTCTCCGTCACGCGTACAACGTCGCCTACGAAAGCTTTCCGATCGGGATCGAGCTGGAGACAGCGTTCAATGATGTCGCTGACGAATACCATTTCGACGACGGCCCGCGATCGGCACTGCTCCGCTGGTTCACCGTCATGCTGGACCGTATCGTTAATGGGCACCAACTGGTCGATGTCCCGGCTGCATATTCCGATATCCAGGGAACAAATGCCCATGCCTACGCCACCACGCTCGCGGCAAGGGTGGCTCCTTTGATCGACGAGGTGATCCCTGCTGCCGAGGTCATCTTTCTCGCCCTGCCGGCTGCCGGACGGCGAACGCCCACCGTGTCGGACCTCCTTCCCGGGCCCAGCGCCCCGATGGACGTGGATGGTCTGGTGGAACGGATCTTCGACCGGATCCGCGACACGACGAGTCTGGAGTTCGGTGTGGAGCCATCAGAGTTGGTGATCGAGTTCTCCCACCACGTGGCCTATATGCTCAACCGGCTGCGCTACTCGCTTCACGTGGACCGCACGGTCGACGAGGCCGAGTTGCGGGGGCGATTCCCCGTGGCAAGCCGCATGGCCGAGGTCGCCCGTGACGTCATCGCTGAGGACACCGGACTGGTCATGGACGATGCCGAACTCGCGTTGGCCACCACCTACTTCCAGGTGTTCCTCGAGGACCATGTGGCGCGTCAGCACCGTCCGTTCGCGGTGGCGATCCTTACCAGCCAGGGCCCAGGAACGGCCCGCCTAATCCGTGCCCAGCTCTCGAAGGTGCTTCCGCACGACACCACCTATTCGCTGCTGCCCGCCAGTTCCCGGCAGGACAGTCTCGCAGGTGTCGACCTGGTGGTGACGACACCGGGCACCCAGCTTCAGCTCGACGTGCCCACCCTGGAGTTGTCACAGGTGTTCGACCGCGGTGAGCTGATCCGCAAGCTGAGTGCGATGCGATTCGCACACCATGGCCCGCTGGCCCTCAGCGGGGAGTCCGGGTCGATGCTGGTCTCGCTGCTCGACGACGAACGTTTCCTGCAGCTGCCCAGCGACACCAGCTACGCCGACGGCATCCAGTTGCTCATCAATCGCCTGCATTCGTTGGGCATGGTGAACGACGAGTTCCGGACCGCGTTGGCGGAGCGGGAAGCGCTTGGCCCGATGCAGATCAGTGTCGAGGTCACGTTCCCGCACGCGAGCGCTTCGGGCATTCACGGCGTTGCCTGCGCAATGGGCGTGATCCCGCGCGGCGACGCCGAGGACGGGTTGCGGATCGTCTTCGTGATGGCCGTGCCGGCAAAGACCGACTACGACGACCGCATCCTGCTCCGCGTCTATGACGAGATCATCCGGCTCAGCCAGGACCCGCTCCTGGTGCGAAAGGTGTCACGACTCAACAGCTACGTCCAGTTCTTCTACCTCATGGAGGACTACACCGAGGCAACCAACCAAGGGAGGCATTGATGTTCTGGTTCGCCGCCATCTGCTTCGCGCTCGTCTACGTGACCAACGTGGTGCTCGCGCTGATGCAGTCCAAGAACTACACCACCGCGTACACCACGTTGCGGCGCCGCGGCCGAGTCGCCATCGGCAAGAAGAAGGGCCTGCTCACCACTGGGGCGATCGTCATGTTCCTGCTCGACGGCAACGGGGCGATCGTCGAGGGCACCCGGCTCACTGGTGTCACCGTTCTTGCCCGGTTCCGTCCCTTCCCCGAGTTCGACGGGTTGCACCTGGCCGAACTCGCAGCGGCGAACGATCGACGGTTCACCAGGAGCGTCCGGCTCGCCGTCGAGAACGCCCGCGACAACTACCTCTGCTGGGTCGGCGGGCAGACGCCCCCCGAGCCCGGTGGACCGCTGTCCCAGATCGCCGACGGCGTCCGTCGCCTGGCCGGCCGCCCGCCGAAGACGCCGCCCGTCTCGCTCGCGCTCGCCGAAGCCGGCGCCACCGCGCCCACCGCGCCGGCGACGCAACGGATCAGGATCCCCCAGCCCCGGTAGGACCACCAGGGCCCCACCGATAGTTACCGCAAGTAGAAGGGAGTAAGGACATGGACATTTTCGTCCAGGCAGCCACGTGGTTCTACGGGCTGTTCAAAGCCGGCGGTGAGGTGTTTATCAGCTGGACCGCCGTTTCGGTCGACGCCGACGGCAAGGTCACCGGGCTCGGGTTCGTCCCGACGGTGCTGATGCTGCTCGTCGCGATGAACGCGCTGATCCAGCTGATCGGCGAGGACCGGATCAACCGGTTCGCGGCCAAGGCCGGCGGCAACCCGGTCAGCAGGTACCTGGTTCTGCCGTTCCTGGGAGCATTCATGCTCGCCAACCCGATGGCACTGTCTCTGGGCCGCTTCCTGCCCGAGAAGTACAAGCCCAGCTACTACGCCAGCGCAGCCCAGTTCTGCCACACCAGCAACGGGGTCTTCCCGCACATCAACGCCGGGGAACTCTTCATCTGGCTGGGGATTGCCAGCGGCATCACCACTCTCGGCCTGGATCCCACACCACTGGCGATCCGCTACCTGCTGGTCGGCCTCGTGATGAACTTCGTCGGCGGGTGGGTCACTGACTTCATCACCCCATGGGTCGCCAGGCAGCAGGGCGTCACCCTCAGCTCCACCGTGAAGGTTGAGGTCGCAGCATGACCGAATACCAGTCCGCCGTCGTAGAGCGCGGCAAGGGCGGCTACGGCGGCCCGCTCACCATCACCCCCACAGAAGATCGCAACAAGATCGTCTACATCGTTGGTGGGGGCGCCAAGCCCGACGTCGTCGACCGGCTGTGCGAACTGACCGGCGCCGAGGCGGTCAACGGGTTCGCCACCTCGGTTCCCGACGAACAGATCGCCGCGGCTGTGATCGACTGCGGAGGCACCCTGCGGTGCGGGATCTACCCGAAGAAGGGCATCCCGACGATCAACGTGATGCCCACCGGCAAGACTGGCCCGCTCGCCCAGTTCATCAACGAGTCGATCTACGTCTCCGCGGTGGGCGCAGAGCAGATCCACGCCGCCGACCCAGCACAGGTCGCGGCGGCACCGGCTGGCAGGCCGGTGTCCGCCGCGCAGGACGAGAGCCCGAAGTACACCTCTGACAAGAAGATCTCCCAAACCCTCGCTGAGCAGAAGAATAAGTCATTGCTGGTCAGGATCGGCCTTGGCGCCGGTCGAGTGGTCGCGGTCCTCTTCCAGGCTGGCCGCGACGGCATCCAGACGATGATCGGCACGATCCTGCCGTTCATGGCCTTCATCGCCATGCTCATCGGCGTGATCAAGGCTTCCGGCTTCGGCGAATGGTTCACTGCCTTCCTCACCCCGCTGGCCGGCTCCGGATGGGGGCTGCTCGTCCTCGGCTTCATCTGCTCGATCCCGTTCCTGTCCCCGCTGCTGGGGCCGGGCGCGGTCATCGGACAGATCATCGGCACCCTGATCGGAGTCGAGATCGGCAAGGGGTCCGTCGCCCCGAGCCTGGCGCTGCCGGCGCTGTTCGCCATCAACACCCAGAATGCGTGCGACTTCATCCCGGTCGGACTCGGCCTCGCCGAAGCCGAACCAGAGACCGTCGAGGTCGGCGTCCCCGCTGTCCTCTACTCCCGCTTCCTCAACGGCGTTCCCCGCGTCGCCGTTGCGTGGGCGGCCAGCATTGGCCTGTACGCCGGCTGACCCACATCCGAGGCAGCAACACAGAAAGAGCATGAGGATGACTGAGATCTACCGGACCACGGTGCGTGACGCCGGACCCATGGCCGAGGCATTCGTGGCGGAGGGAATGTTCGTCACCTTCGGGACCAACGCCCCCGAAGCCCTCCGCGAGTTCTGCTACATCGTCGAGGTCAACCCCACGACAGCAGAGGTCACTCCCGGACAGCAGTTCACCGTGGACGGTCGATCCTTCCCGATCACTGCCGTCGGCGATGTGGCGCAGCGCAACCTGGAGTCGCTGGGCCACATCACCGTCAACATCGACGGCGACACCGAGCCCAGGATGGCCGGCGCCATCCACATCCGCTGCGAAGGCCCGGCACCCGAGATCACGATCGGGAGCGTGCTCACGATCGAGGCGGCGTGATCACCCGCGACGTCACCGTCACCCACTCCGGGGGGATCCACGCCCTAGTGGCGCAGGAACTGGCGAGTCTGGCGCACAACTTCGCCAGCAGCCTCTACCTGCGCCACGACGGGCGCACCGCCAGCGTCGGCCAACCCGTCGCCGTCCTCGCGCTCGGCATCGCTTGCGGGACACCCGTCACCGTCCTCGCCGACGGTCTCGACGAGGCCGAGGCCCTCACCGCACTCACCGACTACCTCGCCGGAGCAGACCCCATTCCCACAACCCGCTCGCGCACAACGAAGGACCCGCAATGACCGACGACCTCTTCGCCCGTGGACTGGCACAGGCCAGTGACACCCGACTCGTGGACGTCGGACGAGGCGTCCTCGCCCGCTCCGGCACCGTCCTGGCCGAGACCCTGTTCAGCGCCGGACGACCTGCCCTGGTCGTCGCGGACGAGCGGACCTGGGCCGCCGCCGGCCAGGCCGTCCACCACGCCCTCGTCGCGGCGGGCGTGGCGGTGGTCGAACCGCTGGTCTTCCCCGGCCACCCCGTGCTGTACGCCGCCCTGAAGCACAGCAGGACGATCCGCGAGCGCCTCCGCGACACCGGCGCGCTGGGAGTGGCGGTCGGCTCCGGCACGATCAACGATCTGGTCAAGCTCGCTTCCGGCGACCTCGAACAGCCCTACGCGGTAGTCGGCACGGCCGCGTCGATGGACGGCTACTCCGGGTTCGGCGCCCCGATGAGTTCCGAGGGCGTGAAGGTCACCATGCCGTGCCCTGCCCCGGCCGTCGTCCTGTTCGACCTCGACGTCGCCGCGGCCGCTCCGCCCAGCATGGTCGCCTCCGGATACGGCGACCTCTCGGCCAAAATCCCGGCCGGCGCGGACTGGATCCTGTCCGACGCGGTCGGGCTGGACCCCATCGACCCGTTGGCGTGGGAACTCGTCCAGAGCGGCGTCACCGAGGCCCTCTCCCAGCCCAAGGCGCTCGCCGCAGGCAACCCTGACGCCTACGCCGGCCTGGTCTCGGGCCTGGTCCTGTCCGGGCTCGCCATGCAGGTCTACCGGGGCACCCGTCCCGCCTCCGGCGCGGAGCACTACTTCAGCCACCTGTGGGAACTCGCCCATCTCGGCGCCGACCAGGACCCGCCGCTGTCCCACGGCCACAAGGTCGCCATCGGCACCCTCGCCATGAGCGCCTTCTACGAGCGTTTCCTCGCCCGCGACCTGACCAGCCTCGACATCGACGCGGCCGTCGCGGCCTGGGCGCCCTGGGAGGAGGTGGAGGCCGACATCCGCGCCCGCTTCCAGGGTGCACTCGCCGACCACGCCGTCGCTGAGACCCACGTCAAATACGTCGACGCGGCCGGCCTGCGAGAACGGCTCGGCACCTTCGTCGGCCGCTGGGCCGGACTGCGCCCACGCCTGGAGAAGCAGTTGGCCCCCGCCCGGACGCTGCAGCAGATGCTCCGCGATGCCGGGGCCCCTGCCGCCCCCGAGGACATCGGGCTCACCGCCGCCGACGTCAAGGCGACCTTCCCCCAGGCGATGTACTACCGCTCCCGCTACACCGTGCTCGACCTCGCCCGCGAGGCCGGCTGGTTTGAAGGACTCGTCGACGAAGTGTTCGCCCCCGGCGGACTGTGGAGCTGACGGCGATGGCCACCTGGAGCAGAACGGCGCCCCTGAGCCCCGACCTCAACGAGAACGCCCGCCCCGACCGGCTCTTCGACGCCTACGTCTTCGACCTCGACGGCACCATCTATCTCGGCGACCGCCTCCTCCCTGGCGTGGCTGCCACCATCGGACTGCTGCGCAGGCTCGACATCCCCGTCCGGTTCCTGTCGAACAACCCGACCAAGGACCCCCACCAGTACCGGGCCAAGCTCGACGCCCTCGGCCTGCCCACGCCACTGACCGATATCGCCAACACCATCGTCACAACTGTCCGCTGGCTCACCGCGCACCACCCGGACGCCGTGGTCTTCCCGATCGCCGAACTCCCCTTGGTAACGGCCCTCACCAACGCCGGGATCCGACTCAGCGACAACCCCGCCGAGATCGACATTGTGCTGGCCTCCTACGACCGCGGCTTCGACTACCGCAAGCTCCAGATCGCCTTCGACGCGCTGTGGTTCCACAAGCGGGCGATCCTCGTCCAGACCAACCCCGACCGGTACTGCCCCTTCCCCGGCGGCCACGGCGAACCCGATTGCGCGGCGATCGTCGCCGCCATCGAAGCCTGCACAGAAGTCACCTGCACCGCCAACTTCGGCAAGCCCGACCCCCTCATGATCGCAGAAGCGCTCGAAGGCTACGACGTCGCCCCCGAACGCACCATGATGATCGGCGACCGACTCGCCACCGACATCGCCATGGGACGCAACGCCGGCATGAACACCGCGCTCGTCCTGACCGGCGACAGCACCCTCGCCGATGCGACCGACCTGTCCCCCAAACAACGACCCCACTACGTACTGGAGACTCTCGATCAGCTGATCCCCCTCAGCATCTGGGAACGAGAGCGACGCCGTCGCGGCTGAACCACTCAGGATCGATCCATTGGTGGTGGCGGTCAGGGCGACGAGTCGTGTTCGTCCCGTCACACGGTGCGTTCGGCGTCAGCTTGGCGTCTGATGGCGTTGAGTCCGTCGCGGTAGGACGTCACCGCGAACGCCGGGAATCGCGTGGCGAACTTCGTCGAGTCGAACAGACTGTCGTACTGGTATCGAGGCAGCAGTTCGCGAAGCTCCCTTGTCCGCGGGGAAAAGAGCCCCGCCGCGCCAAGGGCCCACCGGGGGAGCACCGTGTAGCCGGGATCCCGACCGAAGGCTTCACTCGCCATCGTGACGAACTGCCGGTAGGTGGGCCGATCTCCGTCGATGGGGAGGTGCCAGGTCTGCCCGAAGGCATCAGGGGTGTTGCCGAGAACCGCGAGCCCACGACTCGCGTCGGGAGTCCAGATGAGCGATCGCGCACGGTCGTCGCGGACGGGCACGAGCGGCTTCTGACCCTTCCTCAAACGGTTCGTGATCAGGGCGTTCGTGAAGCTCTGTGTCCGGCCCGGACCGTAGAACTCCGGGGCCCGAGCGATGAGCACCGGGATGTCCCCGCGGGCCATCTCCTCAAGCACGGTCGAGGCCATCGCTGCGCGGACGCGGCCCTTGCGCCCTGCCGGCTCGAACGGCGTGTCCTCGGTCTGGATGCGGTCGTCCTGCGGGTACATGTAGGTGTTGTCGAAGTAGGCGAACTTCGCGCCGGCAGCGCGCGCCGCGTGCAATGCGTTCTGCAGCATCGTCGGGAACTGCTGCTCCCAGAGCTCGGTGTTCGCCGGCAGCCCTGCGGTGAAGTAGACGATGCTGCTGCCCTCAATCGCTGCGGTGGTCTGCGCGGCGTCCAGCAGGTCAGCACGCACCAGCTCGTCGGAGTCGTTGACCTTGCGCGGATTGCGACTCACGAGCCGAAGGCCCTCTGGATGCTCGCTGTGCAGTTCCCGAGCGAGCTGCACAGCGATCTGACCTGTCGCCCCAAGTATCGTCTGCACTTTCGACCTTCGACTTCCGCTGCAATCCACGGTATGTTTACACTGCTTACATCAGCGTAGAAAGATCAGTTAGCAGTGTCAACATCGACGAAGAGCTACCACCACGGCGACCTCCATACCGCCTTGCTCGGCGCGGCGATGGCGAGCCTGGAGGCCGGCGAGCCGTTCTCGATGCGCGCCGTCGCGCGACGAGCGGGTGTGTCACCGACCGCGCCCTACCGGCATTTCGCCGATCGCGAGGCGCTGGACTCGGCGGTGGCGGTCGAGGGCTTCATGGATCTGCGCGCGGCCCTTGGTTCAGCCCTGGCCGAGGTTCCTGAGTCTTCCCCACCGGTGGATGTGATCGGCACTCTAGGGGTGGCTTATGTTGCCTTCGCGCTGCGGCGGCCCGCGCTGTTCCGACTGATGTTCGGCCGCGAGTGCGATGAGGCGAACAGCGAGCGGGTGCGGGCCGCCCAACGACTTCACGACCTGCTCGACGACACCATCCAGCGTCTCTTTCCGGCGGCGGGCGTCTCTGACCTGTCGATGGCCTTGTGGAGTCTGGCGCATGGCCTCGCGTTCCTGCACCTGGACGGCAAGCTCCGTCCCCAGCCGGCAGCCGAGGTCGCGGTTCGGGTGCGTTCATCCGTTGCGGCCCTCTTCACTCTGGGCACTATCGCGGCGTCCGTCGATCCGAGTTCACGGGAGGCTTCCTCATGACCAGACGCGTCCTTCACGTTGTCACCAACGTCGGCCACTACGACGATCCGTCCCACCCGACCGGGCTGTGGCTCTCTGAACTCGCGCACGCCTGGCAGGTATTCGAGCAGCACGGCTTCGAACAGACCATCGTCAGTCCGCGAGGCGGGCCTTCCCCGCTCGAGCCGCGTTCGCTGAAGTTCCCCAGCTACGACAAGACCGCCAGGACATGGCATGCCGATCCTGCTCGCATGGCGCTGCTGGAGAACACAGCCGCACCCGACGAGATCGACTCGGCCGACTTCGACGCCATCTACTTCACCGGCGGGCACGCCGTGATGTACGACTTCCCCGACAACGAAGGGCTGCAGCGGATTACCCGCGAGATCTGGGAACGTGGCGGCGTCGTCTCCTCCGTCTGTCACGGCTACTGCGGTCTGCTCAACACCACCCTCACCGACGGGTCCTCTCTTGTCGCAGGCCGCAAGCTCACCGGCTTCGCCTGGCAGGAAGAAGTGCTCGCTCGCGTGGACAAGCTCGTGCCCTACAACGCCGAAGAGGAGATGAAGAAGCGCGGCGCGCTCTATGAGAAGGCCAGGCTTCCGTTCGTCTCCTACGCCGTCGTCGACGAGAACCTCGTGACCGGGCAGAACCCCGGATCAGCGAAGGAGACGGCCCAGAAGGTCGCCACCCTCCTCGGACACGGGCACAGCCCCGCACCGCCGACCTAGCTCGTGGTCCGGAGTGCAGACGTCGACAGCACCCTTCGCCCGATCCCAACATGCACCTAGCCAACCGGGCCCGGGTATAGCGGGACCGGCCGGCCTCAGATTCGAGCGTCGCCGTTCAGTCGCTGCAAGAGCAGCAGCGCCGGCTTCTTGGTACTCAGCCGCACGACTGGCGCGCACAACAGGCATCGCGATCCTGCCAGGGCAAGGCGTCCAGCCTGGTCGACACGGCAATGAGATTAGTGCCCCCAATGGGATTCGAACCCATACTTGGGCGGGTTTAAGCCGCCTGCCTCTGCCAGTTGGGCCATGGGGGCCCCGGCGTGATTCTAGGGGCGGGCACACGTGCACAAGTGATCACGAACCGTTCGTCGAGCTTGTCGAGACGCTGCGCGGGGCTGGGGGGTCTCGACAAGCTCGACCACCGGTGGGGGGCGAGCAGCGGATGGCTACGCGATCGCGAGGGCAGCGACGATGCCGTCCAGGATGTCGGCCTCGCTCACCAGCAGCGGGCCGCGGATGCGAGCGCCGACGGCGATGCAGACCAGGGCTCCGGCACAGATCACGTCCGCGCGGCCCGGGACCATCGTCGGCAGCGCGACGACGTCCGCGACCGGCATCGCGAGCAGGCGGTCGGCGAGCGCGGCGAGTTCCGGCTGCTCGACGATCGAACCGTGCACGATGGACCGGTCGTACTCCGGCAACCGCTGGGCGAGCGCGGACAGACTGGTCGCGGTGCCGCCGACACCCACCCACGTGGCCACCGTGGCGAAGTCGATGCCGCTGGCGTCCAGCAGTCCGTCCACGTGCGCGCGGGCCGCGGCCACCTGCCCGATCGTGGGCGGGTCGGAGTGCAGGAAGCGCTCGCGGAGCCGCACCGAGCCCACGTCGAGCGACACGGCCCGGGACGGGACGCCGGCACTGCCGAGGACGAGTTCCGTCGAGCCGCCGCCGATGTCCATCACCAGCACCGGCTGCGCCAGGTCCGGCAGTGCGGCGACCGCGCCGGCGTACGACAGCCGGGCCTCCTCCTCGCCGGAGATGATCTCCGCCTCGACTCCCAGGCGTGCCCTCGCACCGGCAAAGAACTCCGCGGAGTTCTCCGCGTCCCTGGCCGCGGACGTGGCCACGAGGCGGCGGTTCGCCAGCGGGACGCCGAGGTCGTCCAGTTCGGCGCCGAAGTCGGCCATCGCCGCGAACGTGCGGGCGAGGGCGTCCGGATGGAAACGGCCGGTCGAGTCCACGCCCTGGCCGAGCCGGGTCAGGTGCAGGCGGCGGTCGAGTTCGACGAGACGTCCCGGCTCGCGGCGGCAGACCAGCAGGCGGACGGAGTTCGTCCCGCAGTCGACGGCGGCGAAAAGGTCAGTCATGGTCCTCCAGGCAGGGGCGCGCCCAGAACTCGCCCAGCCGCGCCACCACCTCGTCGCCGAGCGGGTTGACCCCAGGTCCCGCGGCCAGCGCGTGCGCAGCCAGGACGTGCAGGCACTTCACCCGGTTCGGCATGCCGCCGGCGCTGATGCCCTCGATCTCAGCGACGATGCCCAGCTCGGCCCGATCCCGCAGATAGGCCTCGTGCGCGGCGACATATGCCCTTGCCAGCGTCGGATCGGCAGCGAGGCGCTCGGTCATCTCGGCCATCAGCCCCTGAGCCTCCAGGGTCGAGCAGCCGGCCGTGGCCCGCGGACAGGTCAGGTAGTACGTGGTCGGGAACGGAGTGCCGGCCGGCAGCCTCGGATTGGTGGCCACCACCCCGGGCTTCCCGCACGGGCAGCGCCACGCGACACCGGCCACTCCCCTGGGCTCGCGTCCCAACTGGGCGGTCACGGCCGCGGCGTCGGCGGGGGTCATCGGTTCGAACACGGCCGCCATTCTGGCACGGCCCGGCAGTAGGCCCTCCATCCCGTCGAACGCTCGGCCGAGGTCAGGGGACGGTGACCTTGCGGGTGGGCGCGTCCGCGGTCTGGACGGAGCCCCACAGGCGGTCCCACCAGACCGGGTCGTGCTCGCCGGCGGGCAGGCGCTGCTCGGACTCGATCACCACGCCGCCACCCAGCGGCTTGCCGTCCGCGCCGACGACCCGGTAGCCGGTCTCGCCCGGCATCACCCAGCCGAGCCGCTCCCTGGCCTGCGCCTTGACGTAGTCGGAGTCGTTCCAGCGGGCGAGCTCGGTCTGCAGGTCGGCGATCTGGGCGGACCGCTCGCGGATGTCCTGCTCGGCCACCGCGAGGTCGTGCTGCTGGGAGAGATAGATGCGCAGCGAGCCGCCGAACGAGATCGCCAGCGCGACCACCACGACCAGCATCACCAGCGCCCGCCGTGTCAGGTGCAGGCCGCGGCGCCAGACGGGGACGTTCCGGCCCGTGTCGGGCGCGGCCTCGCCCGCCGGTGTCGCCGGGCTGGTGGCGCGCGACGCCGTCCGGGAACGCCGTGGGGTTCGTCCCGGACCGGGGCTGCTGCTGCGGGGGCTACGCGGAGCGCGCGCCATCGTCCGTCCTCGTCATCGGGTCAAGGATAGGTGGGACGGCGCTGACCATCGCTCGTGACGCTCCGGGATCGGAGGGTTCAGGACGCGCAGAGGCGCCGGCGGTTTCCCGCCGGCGCCCCTGTCAGTTGTTGCTCAGGCCTTGAACCGCGGGAAGGCGGCCGCACCGGCGTAGCGCGCGGCGTCGTCCAGGTCCTCCTCGATGCGCAGCAGCTGGTTGTACTTCGCGACACGCTCGGTACGGGCCGGGGCGCCGGTCTTGATCTGGCCGCAGCCGAGGGCGACGGCGAGGTCGGCGATGGTGGTGTCCTCGGTCTCGCCGGAGCGGTGGCTCATCATGGTCGAGTAGCCACTGCGGTGGGCCAGGGTGACCGCGTCGATGGTCTCGGTGAGCGAGCCGATCTGGTTCACCTTCACCAGCAGCGCGTTCGCGGTCTTCGTGTCGATGCCCTTCTGCAGGCGGGACACATTGGTCACGAACAGGTCGTCGCCGACCAGCTGCACCTTCTCACCGAGCTGGTCGGTGATGGTCTTCCAGCCGTCCCAGTCGTCCTCGTTCAGCGGGTCCTCGATGGAGACCAGCGGGTACTTGGCGACGAGGTCGGCGTAGTAGGCCGTCATCTCTGCGGCGGTCTTCTTGCCACCCTCGAAGGAGTAGGTGCCGTCCTCGTTGTAGAACTCGGACGCCGCCACGTCGAGCGCCAGCGCCACGTCCTTGCCCGGGGTGAAACCGGCGTTGCCGATCGCCTCGAGGATCAGGTCGAGCGCCTCGGCGTTGCTGCCCAGGTTGGGGGCGAAGCCGCCCTCGTCGCCCAGGCCGGTGGCCAGGCCACGTCCCTTCAGCACGGCCTTGAGCGCGTGGTAGACGCCGGCGCCCATCTCGAGGGCCTCGGCGAAGGTGGCCGCGCCGATCGGGGCGATCATGAACTCCTGGATGTCGACGTTGGAGTCGGCGTGC
>DAINOM010000020.1:0-30312 GCA_036735445.1 Propionicimonas sp. | reverse complement strand
CCGCCATGGACGACCTGAACACCAAGGCCGCCACCATGGGCCAGGCGATGTACGCGGCCGCCCAGGCGGCGCAGCAGGCCGAGCAGGGCTCCGGCGAGTCCACCGAGGGTGCCCAGGACACCGCCTCCGATGAGGACGTCGTCGACGCCGAGATCGTGGACGAGGACAAGGACAAGTGACGGAACCCGAGAACACGGTCCCTGGGGAGCGTCCGAGCCCTTCCCCGGTCCCTGAGGAGGCCGCGAGGAACGAGCGGCCGTCACGAAGGGCCCCCGAGGAGCCAACCGCCGGACCCTCGGGCTACGTGCCCGAGGGCGAGGCCGGCGCCGAGGACGCGGAGGCACCGCTGGACGAGAAGGCCTCGGCCGGCTCACCGGTCGTGAACGCCAAGGTGGCCGAACTGCAGGAACTGGTGGACGAACGCACGTCCGACCTGCAGCGGCTGCACGCGGAGTACGCGAACTACAAGAAGCGCGTCGACCGCGACCGGGCCCTGTCCCGGCAGGGTGGGATCGAGTCCGTGGTGCTCGACCTGCTGCCCGTCCTGGACAGCGTCGAGGCGGCCCGGGAGCACTCCGAGCTGGTCGGCGGGTTCAAGCTCGTCGCGGACGAACTGGAGAAGATCTGCGCCAAGTACGGCCTGGAGACCTTCGGGGAGGTCGGCGAGGAGTTCGACCCGCAGATCCACGAGGCGCTGATGCAGTTGCCGCACGAGGGCGAGGTCACCGTCCCGACCATCTCGGCGGTGATGCAGCGCGGCGTGAAGTTGAACGAGCGGGTGCTGCGGCCGGCCCGGGTGGGCGTCGCGAACCCGGACGAGTGAGCAGGAAGGAGGCGCGATGAGTACCAAGGACTACCTCGAGAAGGACTACTACAAGGTGCTCGGCGTCTCCAAGGACGCCAAGCCGGACGAGATCAAGAAGGCGTTCCGCAAGCTGGCCCGGCAGTACCACCCGGACCAGAACAAGCACAACGCCGACGCGGAGACGAAGTTCAAGGAGATCTCCGAGGCCAACTCGGTGCTCAGCGACCCGGAGAAGCGCAAGGAGTACGACGAGGCACGCAGCCTGTTCGGCGGCGGGGGATTCCGGTTCCCCGGCGCCGGACAGGGCGGCACGCCGTCCATGGACGACCTGTTCCGCGGCGCCGGCGATGCCGGCCTGGGTGACCTGTTCGGCAACCTGTTCGGCGGTGGCACCACCACCCGGCGCACCAGCCGCGGGCCGCGGCGCGGGGCCGACATCGAGGGCGAGGTGACGATCGACTTCGCCGACGCCCTCTCCGGTGCCACCCTGCCGCTGCAGACCACCTCGGACGCCGCCTGTCCCACCTGCCACGGGACGGGGGCGCGTCCCGGCACGCAGCCGCGGGTGTGCCCGATCTGCCAGGGCAGCGGCATGCAGACGTCCACCTCGGGCGGCGTGTTCGCCGTGACCGAGCCGTGCCGGGAGTGCCGCGGTCGCGGCATGCTCGTCGACGACCCGTGCCCGACCTGCCACGGCAGCGGACGCGGGCAGTCCACGCGCACCATGCAGGTGCGGATTCCCGCCGGCGTCACCGACGGTCAGCGGATCCGGATCAAGGGCAAGGGCGGCGCCGGCGAGAACTCCGGGGCCGCGGGCGACCTGTACGTGTTGGTGCACGTCCGTCCGCACAAGGTGTTCGGCCGCAAGGGTGACCACCTCACGCTCACGGTGCCGGTGACTTTCGCAGAGGCCGCGCTGGGGGCGGAGATATCCGTGCCGACGCTCGACGGCGGCCCGGTGCGCCTGAAGGTGCCGGCCGGTACGCCGAACGGACGGACGTTCCGCGTCCGCGGCCGCGGGGTGAAGGGCGGTGCGACCGACGGCGACCTGCTGGTCACCGTGGAGGTCGAGGTGCCCAAGCACCTGTCCGAGGAGGCGCGGGCCGCGCTCGCCGATTTCCAGGCCAAGGCCGGCGGCGGTGACCCGCGCGCCCACCTGCTGGGGAGCGGACGATGACCGAGCGGCTGCCCGAGCGGTTCGATGCGGATGCGCCGATCTTCGTGATCTCGGTCGCCGCGCAGCTGGCCGACATGCACCCCCAGACCCTGCGCGGCTACGACCGCCTCGGTCTGGTGGTGCCCGGCCGCGCCCGGGGCCGGGGGCGGCGCTACTCGCTGCGGGACATCGCCAAGCTGCGGCACATCCAGCACCTCTCCCAGAACGAGGGGATCAACCTCGAGGGTGTCCGCCGGATCCTGGCGCTGGAGGCCGAGCTGGACGCCGTCCGGGCCCAGCTCAACCGGCTGGCGGACGTCGTGCAGGAGCTCCAGCTCATGCCCGAGGCGGCCAGGCTGTTCACCGCCGAGGCCGGCGGCTCCGTGCACATCGGCCGCGTCCGCGCCCGGTCGCCCCGAGCGATCACCGCCCGCTGACTCGTTCCCTGAGCTGAGGAGCGCCCGCGGCGAGGGACGAGCTGTGGTCGCGTCACGAAGGGCGGGCGAGTGTTGGGAGGATCCGCATCGTCGATGCCCCGATCGACGTGGCTGCCCGGGCGGATGGCGGTCGAGTGTGCAGATCCTCTCCGTGGGGTGGGCCCCTCGTGACCCCGGCCGGCTCGTTCCTCGCCGGACGGCTGGTTCCGGTCCCTGAGGAGCCGCCGAGGAACGAGGCGGCGTCACGAAGGGCCCGCGCTACCGTGGCCCCATGATCTGGATCTGTGCCACCTGCGGTGTCGAGACGGCCGAGTTGGCCGAGCCGCCGGCGTCCTGTGCGATCTGCTCCGACGAGCGCCAGTGGGTGCCCGCCTCAGGCCAGACGTGGACGACCCTGGGCCGACTCACCGAGGCCGGCACCACCACCGAATGGCTGGAGGTCGAGCCCGACCTCTACGGGATCACGGCTGCACCCCAGGTGGGGATCGGCCAGCAGACGATGGTCGTTCGCACCGACGGCGGTGTGCTGGTCTTCGATCCGCTGGGGTTCGTGGACGAGGTCGCGATCGGACACATCCGGACGCTCGGCCCGGTGCTGGCCGTCGCGGCGAGCCACCCGCACATGTACGGCTGCCAGACCGAGTGGGCGGCGGCCCTGGACGCGCCGGTGGTGCTGAACAGCCACGACCGGGAGTGGTGCCGGCGCACGGAGCGGGTGACCTTCTTCGACGAGACCTTCGACCTCGGCCCGGACCTCACCCTGTACCGGGTCGGCGGGCACTTCCGCGGCCAGACCGTGGTCGAGTGGCGCACCGGCAACGCCGGCCGCGGTGTGCTGTTGGCCGGCGACGCGGTGTTCCCCAATCCGGACCGGCGGACGGTGAGCTTCCTGCGCAGCTATCCGAACCGGCTGCCGCTGTCGGGCGCGGTCGTCCAGCGGATCGCCGGCCAGCTGGAGACGCTGCACTTCGACCGGCTCTACAACAACTTCGGCGCCGTCGTCCCGGCTGACGCGAAGGCCGTGCTCCGCTACTCGGCCGACCGCCACGCCGCCTGGACCGACGGCCGCCACGACGCCGAGACCTGGTGACCACTGCTTGTCCACAGTCTTCGGCGTCTTCCCGGCTGTCCACAGCCGGTCGTTGTGCCTGATCGCCGGGCGACGCTGCTGCCGAAGATGAAGGTGTGCGAACCGCCAAGCCGTGGCAACTACCCATTCGACCGACGACCAGGACCGAGCTCGCCGAATGTGGGGTGACCGACGAGATGCTCACCACGCAGCTGCAGCGTGGCGCGGTCGTGCGGGTGCGCCAGGGCGTGTATCTCGCCGCCGCCTCATGGCCCGACGACCCGGTCGGCCGGCACCTGCTCCGGGCCAGAGCTGAGCTGGTCGTGTCGCCCGAGGCGGTGATCAGCCGGCAGAGCGCCGCCCTCGCGTGGGCGCTGCCCACCCCGACGGCGCGGCCGTGGCACGTCCTTCCGCCATCGGTCTCGCTCCCCGCCGGCGCCGGCTATCGGGTGCGGTCGAACGGCTCGGTCCATCATGTCGAGCAACTACCGGCCGCCCACCTCGACGTCGACGACCAGGGCTTCCGGATCACCGGGCTCGCGCGCACAGCGGTCGATCTCGCCACCGGGCTGACCCTGCCGGAAAAGTTGGTCCTGCTGGATGCGGCCGCCCGGCAACTTGTGGGGCGGTACGTAGCCTCGCCCCGGCGCAGGGACTATGCGAATCCGCAGCTGGTGGCAGCAGCGCGGGCCCAGCTCTCGGAGATGGCCGTGGCTCGGCGGCGAACCGGGTTGCTGGAGGCGGTTGCCCGCACCGAGCCGTGCCGGGAGTCACCCATCGAGTCGCTCTCCGCAGGCCACTTCCATCTTGCGGGCCTGCCTGCACCGCTGTGTCAGGTGCCGCTGGACACACCCTTCGGTGTGCTCTTCCCGGACTTCTACTGGCCCGAGAAGAGGCTGATCGGCGAGTGTGACGGTGCTGGCAAGTACGCCGACGGTGAACGAGCGATTGTGAACGAGAAGGAACGCGAGCAGTTGTTCCGGGATCTCGACTATCGGGTGGTGCGGTGGCTCGGGAAGGAGATCATGTTCCGGCCTGCGGTCGTCGTGGATCGGGTCGCCCGGAAGCTGGGTCTCTGACTGCCAGGTTCCCCGGCATGTGGAGCGGATTGCGATTACTCCAGCCGGTGACTGCCAGGTTCTTCGGGTTGTCGGCCCCAATTCGGCCCTCATATGCCGGTGAAGTTGGCAGCCAGGCGAGTGAGTGCCGCCTTGAGCGCCGGGAATGCCGGGGAACCTGGCAGCCTCCTCCGTCGTGGAAGCGCTATTCCCAGGCAGTCAGGCGGGTGGCGGATCGCCGAAGATCAGCCGCTCGGTGGCGGCGACCATCGCGTCGTAGTAGCGGTCCGGATCGACCAGGTCGATGCCGACCTGGCGGAACTGCTCGGCGTAGATCGCTCCGCCGAGCAGGTGCCAGCCGGCCATGCCGGCGAGGGCGGTCTGCTCGGAGATCGCCGGGATTCCGCCGAGCTCCAGGTACTCGGACAGGTGGGGGATCGCCGGCCGGTCGCCGGGCGTCCACACCTGGGGGCGGACCCCCATCGCCTCGAGCGCACCGCCCATGGAGATCAGCATCAGGTGCATCCGGGTCGCCGGCAGGTAGCTGAGGTCCGCCGGCGGCTGGTACTCGGGGCTCGGTGTGCCGTAGACGAGCAGCCACTCGTTCGGGTGCGCGAGCGCCCAGCTGCGCAGGGTGTAGGCGAACGCCCGCCAGCGGCCCCGCAGGTCGTCCGCGGGAACCGCGACGACCGCGGCCTCGACAGTGTCGGCCAGATCGGTGTGTACGTGGGTGATCAGCAGCCTCAGCAGTTCCTTGCGGTCCCTGACGTACCGGTACAGCGCCGACGGCACCAGGGACAGCTCCCTGGCCAGGCCGCGGACGGTGAGGGCCTCCGCACCGCCCGTCGCGAGCAGGTTCAGTCCGGCTGCGAGGATGGCCGCTTCGGTCGTGTCGCGATGCTCGTCCCGCTTGCCCAACGGATCCCCGCAATCAATGAAAATGCCCTGCTGTCGCACGAGTGGTGCTGGTCCAGAGCCTAGTCACCAGAGCGCCGCTCACGGTACGCGCCCGGCAAGGAGTACGCACCTCGCCCGGTCGGGCTGCGCGGCTTGCGGAGCACCGGCAGACTAGGACGATGAGCAGGCCTGCCTGGAGTGTGCGAGCGCGGGTGATCGCCGCTGTCGTGGCACTGACCGGGCTCGCGCTCGCCAGTTCGGGCCTGATCGTGTACAGCCGGGGCGATGCCCTCACCGAGCAGCGGATCGCCGCCGACCTCGACCGGGCGGTCGAGGAGTTCGGGAAGCTGGCCACCACCGGGCTCGACCCCCAGACCGGCGCCAGCTTCGCCGACGCGAGGAGCCTGCTCCGCGTGGCCGTCCAGCGATCGGTGCTGGCATCGAGCGAGGGCGTCCTGGGCGTGGTCGATGGCCGCGTGGAGTGGTCGGCCCAGAGCGCCGTCCCGTTCCGTCCGGAACACGACCCGGACTTCGTGGCCGCGGTGCTGCCTCTCACCGCCCTCGACACCGTCTCCCGGGGCAGCGTGCGGACGGCGCAGCGCGACTACCGGTACATCGTCGCCCCGGTGGCGTTCGGGGACGGGCAGCCCACCGGCGCGCTCGTCCGCGCGGTCGACTTCGGCGCCGAGGAGAGCCTGCTCGCCGAGGTCTGGCGCAGCTACCTGCTGGTCGCGGCCGGCTCGCTGCTGCTCGTCGGACTGCTGATCTGGATCCTCGTCGGACGGCTGCTCGAGCCGATCAGCTGGATGCGCCGGACGGCCGACGAGATCACCGACACCGACCTCGGCCAGCGGATCCCGGTGCGCGGCAGCGATGACCTCTCCGCGCTCGGTGTCACGGTCAACCACATGCTCGACCGGCTGGAGACGGCGGTCGGCGCGCAGCGCGAGCTGCTGGACGACGTGGGCCACGAACTGCGCACCCCCCTGACCATCATCCGCGGCCACCTCGAACTGCTCGATCCCGCCGACACCGCCGACGTCACCACCACCCGCGCCCTGTTGCTGGACGAGACCGACCGGATGGGCCGGCTGGTGGACGACCTGCTCACCCTCGCGAAGGCCGAGCAGCCGGAGTTCCTCCGCCTCGCGCCCACCGACGTGGCCCGGCTCACCGACGAGACACTGGCCAAGGCCACCGGCCTGGGGGAGCGGCACTGGGTGCTGGACGACCTGGCCGACGCCGAGCTGGAACTGGACGGCCAGCGGATCGCGCAGGCGTGGCTGCAGCTGGCCGCCAACGCCGTCCGCTACTCCGGCGCGGGCTCGACGGTGGGCATGGGCAGCCGGCTGGCGGACGGGGAACTCCGGTTGTGGGTGCGCGACGAGGGCGTCGGGATCGCCGTCACCGATCTGGACCGGATCACCCGCCGGTTCGAGCGCGGCAGCGGTACGTCCGGCGGCACGGGAATCGGCCTGGCCATCGTCGGCGCGATCGCCCGCTCGCACGGCGGCAGGGTGGACATCGAGTCCGAACCGGGACGCGGCAGCCGGGTCAGCCTGGTGCTGCCGGAGAGGAGGACGCAGTGAGCCAAGTCCTCATCGTCGAGGACGAACCGCGAATCGCGGCCTTCATCGCCAAGGGGCTGCGGGCGGCCGGTTTCGCCACCCTCGTCGAGCCGTCCGGGGAGGCGGCCGTCCAACTCGCGGTGACCGAGCCGATCGACCTGGTCGTGCTGGACGTCGGCCTGCCCGACATCGACGGCTTCGAGGTGCTCTCCCGGCTCCGTGGCCAGGGTGTGACCACCCCGGTGATCATGCTGACCGCGCGCTCGTCGGTCGCCGACCGGGTGGCCGGGCTGCAGTCCGGGGCGGACGACTACGTGCCGAAGCCGTTCGCCTTCGAGGAACTCCTCGCCCGGATCCAGCTGCGGCTGCGCGTCGAGCCGGGGAGCGACCAGGCGATGGTGCTGACCCACGGGGACCTGTCCCTCGACCTGCTCACCCGGCGTGCCGGTGTCGCCGGCCGGACGGTCGACCTGACCGCCCGCGAGTTCACCCTCGCCGAGATGTTCCTGCGCAACCCCGGCCAGGTGCTCAGCCGCGAGCAGCTGCTCTCCGGCGCCTGGGGCTACGACTTCGACCCCGGCTCGAACGTCGTGGACGTGTACGTGCGGTACCTGCGCCGCAAGCTGGGCGCCGACTACTTCGAGACCGTCCGCGGCATGGGCTACCGGCTGGTGTGAGGCTGGACCGAGTGAGGAACCGTCCCCGATTGGTCCGGGTCAGGGCAGCTGCTCGCCGCGCACCTGTGGTGAGGCGAAGACGGACGTCACCACCTCGCCGGCGAAGAAGCCGGTGAGCCGCCGGGCCTCGGCGTCGAGGGCGGCCCGGGCGGTCCGTCCGGGGTCGGTGCGGTAGACCACGCGGACGCTCGCGTCCGGCTCCTGCACCCAGCAGCCGACCACCCGGCCGTCCCACCAGGCGGTGGTGCCACCGTTGCCGACGGAGTCGAACAGGAAGGGGACGTCGGCGGGGTCCAGGTAGAAGTCGCGCTGCTTCCAGCCCATCGTGGTCGGGTCGAGCGTGGGCAGCAGGGCGGCCCACGGCTCGACCGGCTCATCGGGCTCCTCGTCGCCGGGTAGCACCCAGCCGGTCTCGCCGGAGTCGAGTACGACGCCGACCGCCGCCACGTCGGCCAGCGCCCGGCGCACGGCGGCCTTCGTCGCGCCCAGCCACCAGACCAGGTCGGTCTCGGTGCCGGGACCGAACGTCCACAACCAGCGGCGGACGAGCTCCGCGTACCCCTCGGCCTCGGGCAGCAGCACCGGATCGGCGCCCAGCCACGCCCGGGCGCTCGTCCAGACCGGACGGGAGATCCGCCAGTGACCGGCGTTGCGACCGCGGAAAACCTGGCCGCGGGCGCCGAGCAGGGTGATCACGCGGGGCGCGATCGGCGCCTCCTGCGACCACTTGCCGCTGCCGAACGTGATCCGGGTGGCCAGGGCGGGCACCTGCTGCCGCAGCGCGGTGGCGTCGAGCGCGCCGTCCGCACCGAGGTGGGCGAGGACGTCCGCCGCCGCGGCCTCGACCCACGCGATGCCGTCCGTCGCCACCCCGGACCGTTCGACGTCGCCGGCCAGCCGGCGCAGTTCGGAGGCGGCCACCCGGGCGGAGGCGCTGCCCAGCGCCGCCGGCAGCAGGTCGCGCGGGAAGCCGAACAGCGTGCGCCGCATGGCCAGCTGCTTGACCACCGTGCGCTGCTCGTTCAGCAGGTCGTCGACGGCGTCGGTCGTCAGCCCGTCGACGCGCGCGTGCAGGGCGAGGTGGACGGTGGGCGGCTCGGTGGCGTGCAGGACGGTCATCGCCGTGGTGGCGGCCACCGGATCCGGGTAGCGGAACGCCGGGTGCACACCGTGCCGGCGGGCGAGCCGGGTGCGACGCTGGGCGTCGCTGAAGCGGAGCATCCGCCCATCATGGCAGGCGGCTCCGACACTCAGTCCGGCGTCTCCGCGCTGGGTGGGCTCACCGGCGTCGGCGCGGTCGAGGCGGTCTCGGTCGCCGTCGCGGACGGGGTGGTCTTCGTCGGCTTCGCGGTGGCCTTCGTCGCCGTGGGCGAGGGCTGGACGCTGCCGGGGGTCACGGTGATCGCCGGCCTGGGCTCCGCCGACGTGGCCTCGCCGCCGCCCTGGCTGGCGAGCATGCCTGCGGTGAAGGTGGCGAGCCCGATGGCGCCGGACACCACCCAGGCGGTCGTCGCCCGTGATCCGGTCATCTCGCCTCCTCTCCATTCAGGCTAGCCGTGCCCTCGTTGGTCGTTCCAGAGCCGGCGGATGAGGGTTCTCTCATCGAGCGGCGGGACCAGGCTTCGGCGAGGTCGACCCGGTGGGCGGCCTGGTCCCCCTCGCCGCCCGCGACGAGGCTCAGCAGCACGGCCGCCACCCGGGCGGTCAGGGCCGCCGGGTGCACGCGTCCGGCGAAGTCCTGCGTCCACTCGCCCAGGACCTCGGGCACCCGGCCGTAGTGGGCGGGGGAGAGCCCGGGCAGCACGGCGAGGTGGGCGAGCAGGCAGGCCAGGTCGTCCTCCCGTAGCCCGGGACCGGCGTTCTCCAGGTCGATCAGGCCCAGCCGGTCGCCGTCGACCATCACGTTGGCCTCGTAGAAGTCGCCGTGGGTGGGCACGACCGGGCCGACGGGTGCGGTGTCGAGCTCGTGCTGCAGGCGGGCTGCCAGGGCGTGGACACGTGCGGTGTCCTCCGGCAACCGCTGGCACGCGGTCGCCGCGTGGAAATCCAGCCGGTCCGCCCAGGCCGGACGTCGCTCCAGGCCGGACAGCCCCGCGGGCAGCCGGTCGAGCAGGTCGACCAGTGCCGCCGGAGCGGGCAGCGGGCCGGGAGCGGCGAGCAGGCTGGCGAGGGAGGCGCCGGCCGCCGCCGGAGTGACGAGGACGCCGGGCGCCGGCGAGCCGGCCAGCGCGGGCGTCAGCCCCGCCGCGGCGAACAGTCCCTGCCGGACGGCGAGTCGCTCGGCGCGGTCCGGCCGCAGCACCTTCAGGTAGGTGTCGCCCGTGGCCGTGGAGACCCGCAGCACGGCCCGGCGCAACGGCCGGTAGCCGAGCAGGTCCAGCCGGCTCAGGTCCGGGCCGACGCCGGGCCAGGCCCGCACCTCGTCGGGATCGCAGGCCGCGGCCAGGCCGGGCAGCCGTGGGTCGTGCGGGTGTCGCCAGACCCGGAAACCGAGCGGGCCCGCGGCGATCGTGGCGGCCGGCGGGCCGACCTCGGCGGTGGTCGCGAACAGGTGCTCGACCACCTCGCCGCCGGCGGCGGGGTAGCTGACCCGGTAGCCGGCGGTGACCTCCGCGCCCGGCCGGTACTGCCAGGTCGTCAGCTCTGCGCGGAAGCCCGGCAGGTCCGCCGCCGCCGAGCCGGTGAGCGCCGCGCGCAGCAGCCCTGCTGCGTCCTCGGACTGCAGCAAGGCCACCGCGGGGGTCAGATCGAGCACGCGATCAGTCTGCCGAAGGTGCGCTCGGTGCGCTGTTCGGGGTGTTGGGCGTGTTCGGGGTGTTGGGGGTGTTCGGGGTGTTGGGCGTGTTCGGGGTGTTGGGCGTGTTGGCCGTGTTGGGGGTGTTCGGGGTGTTGGGCGTGTTGGGCGTGTTGGCCGTGTTCGGAGTGTTCGGCGTATTGGGCGTGTTCGGCGTCGGCGAGGTGTTGACCGTCGGCGTGACCGTCCCGGTGCCGGTGTCCGACGTCGGCGTGGCCGACGGGCTCACCGACGGGGACGACGACTCGGACGGGCTGGCCGAGGCCGTGGCCTGCGGCGAGGGGGTCGCGGTCTCGGCGGTGGCGATCGCCGCCCCGCCGAGGACGGTCAGGCCGAGCGCTCCGGTGACGGCCCAGGCTGCGGTCGAACGGTTGATCCTCATGATGTGGTCCTTTCGGTGTGTCCTTCTTGCTTGTACCTCCACTCCACCGGGCGAGGGTGAAGCCAGCGGGAGAGCCGAATGAGAGTCCTCTCACGGGGAACAGACGCCTGTCCGGGGGAGACGTTAGGCTTCCGGAGAAGCGAGGAGAGGGGACGACGTGCGCGCAGAAGCGACCGCCGTCGACCGCGTCCGCCTGCTCTCGTTCGGCCTCGTCGCCGTGGCCGTCGCCGGTGCGGTGTTCCTCGTCAACGGACTGATCGCGACCTCCGGCGAGGCGGGCATGCTCGGCGACCTGGACATCTACCGGGGCGCCATCCTGTACGGCTTCTCCGGGGGCGACCTGTACGCGTGGACCTACACCCACCCCACCGTCCACGGCCTCGGCTTCACCTACCCGCCGTTCGCCGCGCTCGTCCTGGCGCCGTTCGCGTTCCTGGCGTCGCTGCCGGCCAAGGTGGTCTGGACGATCCTCACCTTCGCCGTCCTCGTCTGGTGCCTGTTCGTGCTGGTCCGGGCCGCCGAACGCGATCCGGCCGGCCGGCCGGACGCCGCCGGCACCCGCTGGCACCGGCTGGCCTGGGTCGCCGGACTGGCGATCCCCGTCCTCGCCAGCTACCCGTTCCTGCACAACCTCGTGGTCGGCCAGGTCAGCCTCTTCGTCGTGGCGCTGGCGCTGTGCGACCACCTGCTGCCGCGACGATGGCAGGGCGTGCTCGTCGGCCTCGCCGGCGCGATCAAGCTCACCCCGCTGGTCTTCCTGCCGTACTACGTGCTCACCCGGCAGTGGCGGCAGGCCGCGGTCTGCCTGGGCACCTTCGGCGCGGCGTCCGCGCTCGCCTGGGCCGTGCTGCCGGCCGCGTCCTGGTCGTACTGGACGGACAAGCTGTGGCAGACCGGACGGGTCGGCCGCACCGAGTCGACGGTCAACAAGTCGCTGCTCGGCCTGCTCGACCGGCAACTGCCGGACGGTGCTCCCGTGACCCTCATCTGGCTGGCGGTGGCCGCAGCGGTCGCCGTCCTGGCGTACTGGCGGGCCGCGCAGCACCTGCGTGACGGCAACCTCGCCGCCGCGGCGCTCGCGGTCGGCGCACTGTCGGTGGCGGTCTCGCCGATCTCCTGGCCGCACCACGAGCTCTGGCTGGTGTTCGCGGCGGCGTGGTACCTGCTCCTGCACGGCCGGTTGCCGCTGGCTCTCGGCCTGGGCCTGTTCGCGGTCTTCGTCGGCTACCCGTGGTTCGACGACTACCCCGCCGGCACGGTGGGGACGCTGCTCGGCATCGGGGTGGAACTGCCCGCGCTCGCCGTCCTGGTGGTGCTGGGCTTCGGGCTGCGGCCGGGTGCCCGGTCACGAGCGCCGGTGGCAGAGGTCGCGGGCTGATGCGTCCCTGGTCGCGGTGGCAGCTGTTCGCAGGGCTGCTGGCCAAGACCGTGGGCCTGGTGTTCGCGGTGCTGCTGGTGCTGGCGGCCGTGCGGAACCCGAACGCCACGGACTTCGCCGTCTACCGCGGCTCCGTGCAGTCCATGCTGGCCGGCGGCAGCCTCTACGGCTTCGAGTTGACCGGCCACACCGCCGCGAACCTGCCGTTCACCTACCCGCCGTTCGCCGGCCTGTTGCTGGCGCCGATCGGCGCGCTGCCACTCGAGGCCGGCTTCCTGGCCTGGACGCTGCTGCAGCTCATCGGCTGCGTGCTGGTGGCCGTGCTGGTGTTCCGCGGGTCGCCGCGACGGCTCCGGCGTCCGCGCGCGGAGGAGCGGATCAGCCTCGGGCTCGTCCTCGTCGCGCTGCTGCTCAGCGACCCGGTCGTACACGGCGTCGCCGTGGGCCAGGTCAGCCTGCTGCTGGTGGTCCTGCTGGTGCTGGACAACCTCGTGGTCGGGCGCTGGCGCGGCGTCCTGACCGGGATCGCGGGGGCGGTCAAGCTCACCCCGCTGGTCTTCCTGCCGTACTACCTGGTCACCCGGCAGTGGCGGGAGGCCCGCAACCTCGGCATCGGCTTCGTCGGCGCCACCGGGCTGGCCTTCGCCGTGCTGCCGGCGGACTCCGTGCGCTACTGGACCGAGCTCGTGTTCAGTACCGGCCGGGTGGGCGACGTGGCGTCCCGGCGCAACAAGTCCCTGCTCGGAATGCTCGCCCACTGGGGCCTGACCGATGGCGTGCAGGTCATCGTCTGGCTGGTGTTGGCCGCCGCCATCGCCGGGTTGGCGCTGTGGCGGGCGGCCCGCCACCACCGCCGGGGCGAGGGCCTCTCCGCGGTGCTCGTCGTCGGTGTGCTGTCCACGGTGGTCAGTCCGATCAGCTGGCCGCACCACCTGGTCTGGGCGTCGCTGGCCGGCGTCCACCTCGTGCTGACCGGACCGCGGTGGGCGCGCTGGCTCGGTGCCGGGCTGCTTGTCCTGCTGTTCGCCAACACGCCGCTGATGGGCTACGACGACGCGGCCGCGGCCTGGCTGGTCCACGCCGAGGGACTGGTCACGTTGGGCCTCGTCGCGCTGGCGGTGCTCGGCTTTCCACGGGTATTCGAGCCGCCGGGAGAGCCACCGGACACCGAGCCCGCCCAGCTGGCCGAGGCGGCGTGACCGGCCCGGTGCTGGGCCCGGGCAGCCTCAGCGGCGGCCGCTGGCCGGCCGTGCTGGACGCCCTGGTGCTCACCGGCGGCCGGCTCGACCACTACCGGCGGGCACTGTCCCGTCCGGACCGGCCGTGGGTACGGCTGGGCCCGGTGACCGACGGCGCCCTCGGGCCCGGCTGGCTGGTACGGCACGGGCGGACGCTCCGCGCCGGGGTCCCCCTGGCGGACGGGCCGGCGGCCTTCCGGCTGGACGGCGCGGCCTGGGTGCGCGGTGGCGACGTGGTTCCGCGCCCTGACGACGCCGCGGTCACCGTCGGCGGCCGGCAGTTCGCACTGGCCGACGAGGACGGGTCGGTCTTCTGCTACCACCGGCGCGACGGCGAGTGGGAGCGGGACAGCTGCCTGCGGCTGGCCGACCCGGAGCCCTTCGTCGTGCCCGGGCCCGAATCGGTGAAGCTCGCCCAGATCACCGGTGACCGGGATGCGACCCCCACCCCGTGGGGCGAGCGGGCGCCGACGCTGAGCGACTCGCTGGCCACCGCGGGCGTCCGCGGCACCGACCTCGGGGTCCGGGTGGACCACGCCGGGCGCACCTTCCTGCTGTTCGGCGACACCCACTGGACGCGGCCCTGGCTGGCCACCCGCGACGCCATCGCCGAGGTGCTGCCCGGCGACCCGCTGCCGGCGGTCCGGTTCCACGGCTCCCCGCTGAAGCTCGTCGGCCGTGCTGCCGGGTGGGTGACGATGCGCGAGTACGACGTGCCGCTGGACGGGTTCTCCTCCGGCGGTCGGCTCTACGGCTTCTTCAGTTCCAACCACTTCCGGCAGCGGCGGGTGATGGGTCGCTCCGTGCTGGCCAGGGCCGTGGACGCCGACCCGGTGGTCGACCCCGCCGCCCGCCGCCGTCCGCTGCGGTTCGAGGTGCTCTGCACCTTCAGCGACCGCCACTTCGTCAACACCTCCGTGCAGCTGCGACCCGCCGCGACCGTGCCCGGCTGCGGGACGGACGGCGAGGTGCTGCTGGTCTGGGGCAGCGGGCCCTACCGGGCGTCCGAACTGCGGCTGGCCGTGCTGGACGCCGCCGCGCTGGCCCGGCTCGCCGGTCCGGCCCCCCGCGACGCCCGGGCGCTCGGCGTCCGCTACTGGGCCGATGCGGGCTGGTCGGACGCGGAGGCGGACGCCGTCCCGCTGTTCGCCCCCGCGGCGCTGGGCGAGGTGAGCGTCCGTTGGGTGGAGGCGGTGGGCCGCTACCTGATGCTGTCCGCGTCTGCGCCGGAGGACCCGATCGGGCCGGCGGTCGTGCTGCGCACCGCCCGGCAGCCGGAGGGACCCTGGTCGCGGCGGATCCGGCTGCTCGACTGGGTCGTCACCGGCATGTCGCTGGAGCCGCACACCCGGTTCATCCGGGCGTCCCTGCACGACGACCCGGTCGGCGACCGGATGTTCCGCGCCCAGGCCGACGGCACCGGCGCGGCCTACGCGCCCTACCTCTACGACGCGACCGTCGACGGCGACGAGCTCGTGCTGCGGTACACCCTCTCCACGTGGAACCCGTACCAGGTGGTGCTGATGCGACACCGGCTGCAGATCGGTCATTTAGGCTGAGGGACGGTCTGGAGGAGGGTACGGATGAACGACTGGCGGCGCTGGGTGACCCGGGTGCTGCTCGCCGCCGTCCCCGTGCTGGCGGCGCTCGTCATCGCCGGCATCCAGATCCCGGGCAGCACCGTGGTGCCCTGGCAGCCCAACATGCTCGACCTCGGCGTCTACCAGCGGGTCGGCGGGCTGGTGCTCAGCGGTGGCGACATCTTCGACGCCCAGGGACAGCTGCCGTGGATCTATCCGGGCTTCGCCGCGCTGCTGACCGTGCCGTTCGCCTTCGTGCCGTTCCACCTGGCCGCGGCGCTCTGGCTGGTGCTGTGCACGGCCGCGCTGGCCGCGATCCTGTACCGGCTGGGCCACACCGGCTGGCGGCTCAGCCTGCTGACCACCGCTGCGATCGTGCTCGTCCAGCCCGTCCGGGACACCCTCGGCTTCGGCCAGCTGGCGATCTTCCTCGTCGCCGCCGCCGTGCTCGACTCCATGCCCGGGCCGCGGCTGCTGCGCCGCCGGGTGCTGCCCGAGGGCTGGCTGGTGGGCGTCGCCACCGCGGTGAAGCTCACCCCCGCCGTGGTCGCGGCCTACAACTTCCTCGCCGGACGCAGGAAGCCCGGGCTGGTCGCGTTCTTCTCCTTCCTCGCCGCGACCGCCGTGGGGTTCGCGCTGCTGCCGGCGGCGTCGCTGGCGTACTGGGTGAAGCTCGCGTCCGGTGACTCGGGGATCAACTCCGGGATCGTGTTCGCGTCCAACCAGTCGGTGCTGGGCATGTGGAACCGGCTGACCGGAGAACCCAGCCGGGGCGGCCTGCTGCTCAGCGTGGCCGTGGTCGGCCTCGGCCTGGTCGCGGCCGTGCTGATGCACCGCTGCGGCGAGGTGCCGCTGGCGCTCTGCCTCGCCGGCCTGACCAGCCTGCTCGGCTCGCCGATCTCGTGGTCGCACCACTACGTGTGGGTGGTGCCGCTGGCCGTCGTGCTGTGGCAGGCGCGGGGGCTGCCGGCGTACCTGCGGTGGTTCGGGCTGGCGTACGCGGCCTGGGTCGCGGTGGCCCCGTTCATGTGGCTGCGCAGCGGGGACAACGTCGAACTCGCCTACGCGCCGTGGGAGCAGCTGGTTGACAACATCGGGATCGTCGCCGGCGTCCTGCTGCTGGCCGGGTCGGTCGCCGTGGCGCTCGGGCCGTGGGGACGGGCCCGGAGGGCGTCGTGAGGGCGGTCCGGATCGCCTTCACCGCGGCCGCGGCGCTGACGCTGGCGTCCGTCGTGATGGGCGCGGTGGTGTGCGCCACCCAGTCGGGCGCGGCGTGCCCGAACTGGCCGGGCTGCTACGACGAGCAGTTCCTGCCGACCGTCAGGGCCGGGCTGGGCGAGAACCCGCTGGTCGAGTTCAGCCACCGCGTGGTCGCCGGGCTCACCGGCCCGGTCGTGCTGGTCGCGGCCATCCTCGGCCGGCGGCTGCCGGACCCCCGGCCACGCCGGCTGGCCTGGCTGGGCCTCGCCGGCGCGATCGCCGCCGGCGTGTTCGGCATGCTGATCGTGCGGGTCGGCATCCCGTGGTGGCTGGGCATGCTCGACCTCGCCAGCGCCCTCGTGGCGACGGTGGCGATGCTGCTCGCCCGGCTGCTGCTGGACGGCCCGCGCTGGGCGCCCGGCCGGACGGCGCGGCTGGCCTGGGCGGCGCTCGGCACCCTGGCCGCCATGCACCTGCTCGGCATCGCCGTCGCCGGGCCGGACTCGTTCACCCGCTGCCTCGGCTGGCCGCTCGGCGTGCTGGACGCCGACCGCTGGCCCGCGCTGCAGTGGCTGCGGCTCGGCCTCGCGCTGGCCGCGGCCGTGCTGATCGTGCTGACCGCCGTCGCCGCCGCGACCCGGGCGAGGACGTGGCCGGCCCTGTGCCTGCTGCTCGCCGAGGTGGTCCTCGGGTTCGCGCTGCTGGCCGGCGCCGGCGGGGTCGGCGTCCGGACGGCCTACGCGGTGGTGGCGTCCCTGCTGTTCGGGGCGGTGGCGTGGCTGGCCGGCACCACCAGCGTGCGGACGGTCGTGGCCGAGCCGGCGCTCATCACCGGCTGAATTACGCCCCAGAACCGGCGCGTTATTCTTGTCGCTCCGATCGCAGCCGGCGCTGCCCCCTGACCCAGAGAGACCAGCAATGCTCGATGAGCCCTCCGTCGCGGACGTGGACTGGGCGGAGCTGGCCCAGCTGCCGTCCATCACCGCGGAGGCCGTCGACCTGGACATCGTCGAGCTGGCCCAGCGCGGCCTGATCGCTCCCCGGCTGCGACTCACCCACGGCGTGCTGGCGGCGCTCGGCCCGGCGACCGACATCGTCGTCCGCGACGTGGAGGCCACCCCGCTGCTGCGCGGGGAGCTGGGCGCGGGCGTGCTCACCGTCCAGAGCCTCCGGCCGGTGGCCCAGGATGCGCCCGAGGCCGGACCGGCCGACCTGGCCGTGGTCGTCCGGGGGACGCCGTCCGTCGCCGACCTGGTCCGGGTGGACGCCCTGACCACGCCCCGGTCCGACGTGCTGTGGCTGGTGCTCGCCAGCCGCACGCGGACCGGCCGGGACCTGCTCGCCGACGCCGCGGCGTGGGCGGACGAGCGTCCGTCCGGCCGGCACCGGGTCGCCCGCGTGCCGTGGCCGGCACGGCGGGACCGGGGCGCGTTCGAGTGGCCGCAGCTGCCGAGTTCGGCCGAACTCGCCCGCCTGCACGGTGCGCGCCACGTCGTCGTGGTGGGCGACGCGGCCGGAACCGACCAGGCGCAGCACCGGCATCGTGGCGGCACCGTGGTGTTCTTCACCGGCCTGTCCGGCTCGGGGAAGTCCACGATCGCCAGGGCGCTGCACGACGCCCTCGAACAGCGCACCGACCGCGAGATCACGCTGCTGGACGGCGACGACGTCCGCCGGCTGCTCTCCGCCGGGCTGGGCTTCGACGCGGCCGGACGTGAGGCGAACGTGCGCAGGGTCAGCTGGGTGGCCGCCCTGCTGGCGCGGCACGGCGGGATCGCGATCACGGCGCTGATCGCCCCGTTCGCCGACGGCCGGCAGGAGGCCCGGCGGATGGCCGAGCGCGGCGCGGACTTCCTCGAGGTGTGGGTGTCGACGCCCCTGGCCGAGTGCGAGCGACGCGACCGCAAGGGCCTCTACGCGCAGGCGAGGGCCGGCGCCATCGGCGACTTCACCGGCATCGACTTGCCCTACGAGGAGCCGCAGGATGCCGACCTGGTCGTCGACACGACCACGGTCGGAGTGGACGAGGCCGTCGAACTGGTGATCGCCGAACTGGAGGCGAAGGCGCTCCGCCGCGGCCTGGAGTTCGGCGGCGCCGATCGTGCCGAACGACGGGACGTCCGCTCCGGAGAGGTCCTGGTCGGCTATGACATCTGAATCGCACCGGACGCCCGTCCGGACCGAAGGAGGACGATGACCGGGTACGTGCTGAGCCAGTTGCGAGCGCTGGAGGCGGAGAGCATCCACATCATCCGCGAGGTGGCCGCGGAGATGCAGCGTCCCTGTCTGCTCTTCTCCGGCGGCAAGGACTCGGTCGTGATGAGCGCGCTGGCCCGCAAGGCGTTCGCGCCGGCCCGGATCCCGTTCCCGTTCATGCACGTCGACACCGGACTGAACTTCCCCGAGGTGATCGCGTTCCGGGACTGGTGGCTCGACCAGCTCGAGGTGCAGCTGGTGGTCGCCTCGGTGCCGGACGCGATCGCGCGCGGCCTGGTGACGGAGGAGCCGAACGGCTCCCGCAACCGCATCCAGACCCCGGTGCTGCTGGAGGCGACGGAGACGCACCGCTTCGACGCGCTGTTCGGCGGCGCGCGGCGCGACGAGGAGAAGGCCAGGGCGAAGGAGCGGGTGTTCTCCTTCCGCGACGACTTCGGCCAGTGGGACCCGAAGAACCAGCGCCCGGAGCTGTGGAACCTCTACAACGGGCGGGTGCACGCCGGGGAGAGCATCCGGGTGTTCCCGCTGTCGAACTGGACCGAGCTGGACACGTGGGCCTATATCGCCGAGGAGGACCTGCCGCTGCCGAACCTCTACTACGCGCAGGAGCGGAACGTGGTGACGCGGGACGGCATGCTCTACGCGGTGAACGAGTTCATCGTGCCCGCCGACGGCGAGGAGGTCGTCCGTCGGAAGGTGCGCTACCGGACGATGGGGGACGCCAACCTGACCGCAGCGGTCGAGTCGGAGGCGGACACCAACGAGGCCGTCGTCGCGGAGATCGCCGCGGCCCGGCTCACCGAGCGGGGCGCCACCCGCGGCGACGACCGGGTGAGCGAGGCCGCGATGGAGGACCGCAAGAAGGAGGGCTACTTCTGATGACCGACCTGCTGAGGTTCGCCACCGCTGGCAGCGTGGACGACGGCAAGAGCACCCTGATCGGCCGGCTGCTGTACGACTCGAAGGCCATCTTCATCGACCAGTACGAGGCGGTCGAGCGGGTGAGCACATCCCGTGGCGACGACTACGTCGACCTGGCGCTGCTCACCGACGGCCTGCGGGCCGAGCGGGAGCAGGGGATCACGATCGACGTCGCCTACCGCTACTTCGCCACCCCGAAGCGGAAGTTCATCATCGCCGACACCCCCGGCCACCCGCAGTACACGCGGAACATGGTCACCGGGGCGTCCACCGCGGACGCGGCGCTGATCCTCGTGGACGCCCGCAAGGGGATGACCGAGCAGAGCCGGCGGCACTCGTTCCTGGCCACGCTGCTGGGTGTGAAGCACCTCGTGGTGTGCATCAACAAGATGGACCTGGTGGACTACTCCGAGGAGGTCTACAACCGGATCGTCGACGAGTTCACCGACTTCGCCAGCCGGCTGAAGATCGGCGACCTGGCCTACATCCCGATCTCTGCGCTGGCCGGCGACAACGTGGTGAGGCGCAGCGAGCGGACGCCCTGGTACGACGGTCCTGCCCTGCTGTACCACCTCGAGCACCTGCACGTGGCCAGCGACCGGAACCTCACCGACGTGCGCTTCCCCGTCCAGTACGTGATCCGCCCGCAGCAGGCGAAGACGCGCGACTACCGCGGCTACGCGGGGACGGTCGCGAGCGGCGTGATCCGGGTCGGCGACCCGATCATGGCGCTGCCCAGCGGCTTCTCGACGACGGTGAGCGCGATCGATTCGCCGACCGGCCCGGTGGAGGAGGCGTTCCCGCCGATGTCGGTCGTGCTGCGGCTGGCCGACGAGATCGACATCAGCCGCGGCGACATGCTGGTCCGGCCCAACAACCAGGCCCGGCCGCTGCAGGATCTCGACCTGAGGGTGTGCTGGATGGACGAGACCGCGGCCCTCACGCCCGGTCGGACGCTGGCGCTCAAGCACACCACCGTCTGGGCGCGCGCGAAGGTGCGGGAGGTCGTCTACCGGATCGACATCAACACCCTGCACCGGGACGAGTCGGCAGAGGCGCTCGAGCTGAACGAGATCGGCCGGGTGCGGCTGCGCTGCACGCGTCCGCTGTTCATGGACGACTACGTCGAGAACCGCGCGACCGGAGCCGTGATCCTGGTCGACGAGACCACGAACCGCACGGTGGGAGCCGGCTTCCTGGCCTGACTCCCACCCACCGTCATCCCGGGCTCCCGGTGCTGGCTGAGCCTGACGAAGCCCGCTGGCAGCCCTTCGTCAAGCTCAGGGACCATGTGCCGACGTTCGCCGGGCTGGCCACACCGGACGGTGGACGTAGCCAGATCGCCGGACGAGTCGGTCTGGTGAGGGCTACCCGTCGGTGACGGGATCGAAGGTCGAGTAGCCGAGGGACGCTGCGGCCGCGAGCATGGCGGCGTCGTGGCTGACGACCGTGGCGTCCAGGCCCGCGGCGATCACCGAGCCCAGATGAATCGCGTCCAGCGTCTTCACGTGCGGCTCGATCGCTTCGGTGGCAGCCAGGACGCCGTCGGTGACCGGCACGAGGCGGAGCACGTCGAGCACCTCGTCGCGACGGCTCACCGGAAGCCCCTCGCGTCGGAGTACGCGGGTGAGTTCCGTGCGGAGAATCCGCGAGGAGACCGCCTGGTGCTCGTCGTCGGCGGTCACCTGATCGATCCACGCTGCCGCGGAGGGCGAGTGGCCGAGCAGGGCCCTGAGCGCAACCGAGGTGTCGAGATAGAAGATCGTCATCGATCGCGCTCGTCCGAGAGCAGTTCCTCGATGGAGGACGCGGTGCGCAACTCGTGGCGGGGGAGCGCCGCCAGTTGCGACCCACCCCGGCGCTTGCGCGGCAACAGTTCGACCTCGGGCGATCGCGGGACGATCCGGGCGATCTCGCGGTGGTGACGGGTGACCCGGTACACCTCACCGGCCTCGACGTCCGCGAGCATCGCGGTCGGGTTCTGACGCAGTTCGCCCACCGTGATCGTCTTCATGAGCCGAGTCCAGCTGAATATCTACTTGTATCTACGCGCGAGGGGCAGCGCCCGGAGCGCTGGAATACCCGAAGGGCTAGACTAGTTGAGTCTGGTGAACTCAACTTTGCTTCCTGAGGAGAACAAGGCCTACATGGATACCGAGAAGCTGACCTCCCGGAGCCGGGACGCCGTGTCGGCGGCCGTCCGCACGGCGCTCACCAACGGCAACCCCAGCGCGGAGCCGGTGCACCTGCTGCACGCCCTGCTGCTGGTGCCGAACAACACCGTCGCGCCGCTGCTGACCGCCGTGGGCGTCGACCCCAACGTGGTGGACGCCGCCGCCCGCGGCGCGATCACGAAGCTGCCGTCCGCCCAGGGATCGTCGGTGAGCCAGCCGTCGATGTCCGGCGGGCTGGCCCGGGTGCTGGCCGACGCCGAGACGCGCGCGCAGCAGCTGGGCGACGCGTACGTGGCCACCGAGCACCTGCTGCTGGGGCTGTCCGCCGTCCAGACCGATGCGAAGAAGATCCTCAACGACCTGGGCGCGACCACCGAGAAGCTGGCCAAGGCGTTCGCCGAGGCCCGGGGCGACAAGCGGGTGACCTCGCCCGAGGACGAGGGTGCCGAGTCGGCGCTGGACAAGTACTCGGTCGACCTGACCGCGCGCGCCCGCGAGGGCAAGCTCGACCCGGTGATCGGCCGGGACGCCGAGATCCGTCGGGTGGTGCAGGTGCTCGCCCGGCGGACGAAGAACAACCCGGTGCTGATCGGCGAGCCCGGCGTCGGCAAGACCGCCGTGGTGGAGGGCCTCGCACAGCGGGTGGTGGCCGGCGACGTGCCGGACTCGCTGCGGGACCGCCGCGTGGTCTCGCTGGACCTGGCCTCGATGGTGGCCGGGGCCAAGTATCGCGGTGAGTTCGAGGAGCGGCTGAAGGCCGTCCTGAACGAGATCCGCGACGCCGAGGGCAAGATCATCACCTTCATCGACGAGCTGCACACCGTGGTGGGCGCCGGCGCGACCGGGGACTCGTCCATGGACGCGGGCAACATGCTCAAGCCGATGCTGGCCCGCGGCGAGTTGCGGATGATCGGCGCCACCACGCTGGACGAGTACCGCGAGCGGATCGAGAAGGATCCCGCGCTGGAGCGCCGGTTCCAGCAGGTGTTCGTCGGGGAGCCCTCCGTGGAGGACACGATCGCGATCCTGCGCGGCCTGCGGCAGCGGTACGAGGCGCACCACAAGGTGCGGATCACCGACTCGGCGCTGGTCGCCGCCGCGTCCCTGTCGAACCGGTACATCACGTCCCGGCAGCTGCCGGACAAGGCGATCGACCTGATCGACGAGGCCGCGTCCCGGCTGCGGATGGAGATCGACTCCTCGCCGGAGGAGATCGACCAGCTGCGCCGCGACATCGACCGGATGACCATGCAGGCCTTCGCCCTGGAGAAGGAGGAGGACCCGAGTTCGCGGGAGCGCTTCGCCCGGCTGACCGCCGAGCTGGCCGACGCGAAGGAGGAGCTGCGCGGGCTCGAGGCACGCTGGGAGGCCGAGAAGTCGGGCCTGAACCGGGTCGGCGAGGTGAAGGAGCGGATCGACCGGCTGCGGATCGACGCCGAGCGGGCGCAGCGCGAGGGCGACCTGACCAGGGCGTCGGAGATCCTCTACGGCCAGATCCCCGCGCTGGAGGCCGAACTCGACCAGGCCACGGAGGCCGAGCAGCACGCGACGCCGATGGTCAGCGAGGAGGTGTCCGCGACGGACATCGCCGAGGTGGTGTCGGCCTGGACGGGCATTCCCGTCGGGAAGATGCTGCAGGGCGAGAGCGAGAAGCTGCTGCAGATGGAGGACCGCCTGGGCGAGCGGCTGATCGGGCAGCGCCGGGCGGTGCAGGCGGTCGCGGACGCCGTCCGCCGGTCGCGGGCGGGGATCTCGGACCCGAACCGGCCGACCGGATCGTTCCTGTTCCTCGGCCCGACGGGCGTGGGCAAGACCGAGCTGGCGAAGTCGCTGGCGGACTTCCTGTTCGACGACGAGCACGCCATGGTGCGGATCGACATGAGCGAGTACGGCGAGAAGCACACGGTGTCGCGGCTGGTCGGCGCGCCCCCGGGCTACATCGGCTACGAGGAGGGCGGCCAGCTCACCGAGGCGGTGCGGCGGCGCCCGTACTCCGTTGTACTACTCGACGAGGTCGAGAAGGCGCACCCCGAGGTGTTCAACATCCTGTTGCAGGTGCTGGACGATGGCCGGCTGACCGACGGCCAGGGGCGGACGGTGGACTTCCGCAACGTGATCCTGATCATGACGTCGAACCTCGGTTCGCAGTTCATGGCCGATCCCGCGCTGCAGCCGGAGACCAAGCGCGAAGCGGTGATGACCGTGGTAAGGCAGGCGTTCAAGCCGGAGTTCCTGAACCGGCTGGACGAGATCGTGATCTTCGACGCGCTGGGCACGGAGGAGCTGGCCCGGATCGTGGACATCCAGCTGAAGCGGCTCAACCAGCGGCTGGCCGATCGGCGGATCTCGGTGGAGGTCACGCAGGCAGGCAAGGACTGGCTGGCGCTCACCGGTTTCGACCCGGTGTACGGAGCCCGTCCGCTGAAGCGCCTGGTGCAGACCACGATCGAGGACGCGCTCGCGCGCAAGGTGCTCTCCGGCGAGGTGACCGACGGCGACACCGTCCACTTCGACGTGAACCCGGAAGGCGGCCTGGAGGTCGTCGAGCACGCCGAAGTGGTCTGATCCCCGGCGTCAGCCGAAGGTGACGCTCACCTGGTCGTCGGTGATCCGCGCGTCCACCCAGCCGAAGCCGCTGTAGGCGTACCAGCTGTAGCCGTTCGTGGTGCGGAAGGTCGCCTTGACCCGCACCACGGTATCGGCGCCCACGCTGGTGGGATCGCTGGGATCGACGCCGGGCTTGAGCTTCTTCATGGCGTCCGCGCCCTTGGTGACCTTCCAGCGGATGGACGAGGCGACCACATGGTAGGAGCGCGACAGCTTCGTGCCGAAGGCGCAGCCGGACGGCTTGAGCGACTTCTGCTTCAGGCACGAGGCGAGCTTCTTCTGGGCGGCCGCGCGCACGGCGTTCGTCCCCTCGGACGTCAGCGAGATGTAGGTCTGCTCGTCGAGGATCGGCCGGTCGGTCGGCGACGGCACGAACAACGTGGCGTCGGTGACCTCGTAGCGGCTGTCGGCGGAGGCCAGCGGGTAGTGCCCGGGGAAGAGGATGACGTCGTCGTGCTCGAGCGGCACGCCGCCGGCGGTCAGGGCGACGCGGGGCAGGGTGGCGCGCTTGACGGTCGCCGCCACATGGCCGAGCAGCCACCGTGACTCCACTTTCCGCACCGGGATCGTCGTGCTCACCGCGTCATCGCCCAGCTGGTAGATGGCCTGCACGGAAGCGTTGTCGCCGGAGACGGTGCCCGCGTCGACGCGGATGTCGGTGATCGGCGCGACCTGCAGGGAGCTGGCGAGCACCTCGTCGGTGAGCAGGATGGTGTTGGTCGGCGGAGTGGCCGCGTGGGCGAGGGCCGCGTCCGCGTCTCCGCGGGCGAGGGCTTCGAGGTAGCCCTGGACGGCGCCGGACGGGTCGCTGGCGACGACCGCCAGCCCGCCCGGACCCGAGGCCTGGTTCGTGCCCCGGGTGAGCGCGAAGACGGCGACGAGGGCGATGACCAGCACGCCGGTGCCGATGCCGATCATGAGCGGCACGCTGCTCCGTCGCGGCTGCACCGGTGGCACGCCGTAGGGCGGTTGCGGGGCGCCCGGATCCGCGCCATAGCCCTGGGGCGGGTAAGGCTGCCCCGGATACTGCGGGCCCGGGTACGGCTGCCCGGCGTAGGGCTGCTGCGGGCCGGGATACGGCTGGCCCGCTCCAGGCTGCCCTGGCGTGGCCTGGGGCGGATAGGTCGCGCCGGGATCAGGCCCTGCCGGAGCGGGCTGCGGGGCGTGACCCTGCGGCTCTGGAGCTCGGGGGGTGGCCGGATCCGGAAGACGGGATCCGGGCTGCTCGTTGTTCGTCACGACTGCTCCACGAAGAGGCCGAAGTTGTCGTGGCAACCCTAGCGGCGGCTCCGGGGTCAGGGCGGGAATCAGGACAACTCGATGTACGCCATGCTGCCCCGGCGACGTACGGTCGTCCCGAGGAGTCGGGCGAGGTCGTCCGCCGTTCGGGGTGGCGCGATGTGGCCCGCGCGGTGCAGCAGGTCGAGATAGGCGGTGCCGACGCGGGTGGCGGCGACGAGCGAACTGAGGAACAGGCGTCCGCCGGGACGCAGGTACCGGCGAAGCCGCGCGACGAGATCCGCGGGGTCGTCGATGAGGTGCAGGAAGCCGACGCAGAGCACGGTGTCGAAGGTCGCCGGCTCGAACGGAAGGTCGAAGGCGTCGGCCTGGACGAGCCGGATGCCGGGCCGGACCACGCCGTCGGTGGCCAGTCGGTGCGCGGCGTGGGCGAGCATCTCCCGGGAGCGGTCGGTGATCACGACGGGACGGGTGCTGTCGCGGTAGGCGGCTGCCGAGGCGATGGCGGTGCCGGCGGCGACCTCGAGCAGCGGCCCGGTCGCGGAGTCCACCGCCGACCGGGCGAACCGCTCGTAGTCACGGGAGTCGGTGCTCCACGCGAGGCGGTTGTAGAGCCGGGACGAGACGAGCCGGTCGTAGAGCGCCGCCTGGCGGTCGTAGGCCGAGCCGGCGCCGAGGCCAGAGCCTTCGATGGTCACGCCGGGCGGCAGGCTGGGCGGGTTGGGCATCTGGCCATCGTAGGCGCTGGTGCCCTCGGCCCGGACGGACCAGACTCGTGGCCATGACCAGCGAGCGACCGTTCCTCCAGCTGACGTCGATCACGATCTCGTGCCCCGCGCCGCGGGAGCTCGCGGGGTTCTACGCGCGGCTGCTCGGTGCGGAGGTGACCGCGTCCGAGCCGGCGCTGCCGTCCGAGCCGGAGAGCGCGGGCTGGGCGCAGATCGCCGCCGGTGACCTGTCCGTGAACTTCGAGTACGAGCAGCACTGGACGGCGCCCGTGTGGCCCGCGGTCGCGGGCGAGCAGACGGCAACCCAGCACCTGGACATCCACGTGCACGACCTGTCGGCGGCCACGGAGTGGGCGGTGGCCTGCGGTGCGTCACTGGCCCCGGTGCAGCCGCAGGACGACGTCCGGGTGCTGTTCGATCCCGCCGGCCACCCGTTCTGCCTGTTCACCTAGCCGGGAGCCAGGACGTGACCACCGCGACCGTCTCCCGCAGATAGTTGCTCGCCCAGAAGTACCAGGGTGTGCGACTGCTGACGTGGGTTGCGTCGAGCCCGGCGGCGGCAGCGATCCGGCCGGCGCGGTAGACGTGGAACTCGTCGGTGACGAAGGCCACGGGGTAGCCGGACGGGAGTCGCTGGTCGAGCAGGGCCTTCGAGAACGCGAAGTTCTCCTCGGTGGACGTGGCCCGGTCCTCGGTGATGATGAGTTCGGCCGGGACGCCGGCACCGACGAGGTACTGCTGCATGGCGACGGCTTCGGGAAGGTCCTCCTGCGGACCCTGCCCGCCGGAGACGACGATCAGGGCGCTCGGGTTCCGCTCGTGGTAGTCGACCGCGACGTCAAGGCGACGGATCAGGGTGTTCGACAGCTCACTGCCGTGGACGGCCGCGCCCAGCACGATCACGGCGTCCTCGTCGAAGCGCGCGTTGTCGCGGGTGCCGTGGCCGGCCAGGAAGGCGGCCGTGCCGATCAGGGCGAGACAGGCTGTGACCGCGATGACGTGGAACAGGCGGGGAATCCTCCGGTACCACACTGCCCACGCGACGAAGGCCAGTGCGACGACCGCGACCAGTGCCATGCCCAGGTTCAGGTTGGCGGTGACAGCGAGCCAGACCGCATTGGCCCCCAGCGCGCACCCGAGGACGAGCAGCAGCGCCCGGATCGCAGCTCGGACGGGCCGCCGCTCCGCCGGGTTCGGGCCACGCGTCTTCACAACGGCAGCGTAGGGCGCGGCGGTACCCGTTGCCGGTCAGGCGGCGGTTGCCCAGATGAACGCCCGCCCACTGGCCGAAGGAGTGTGGTCGCGCAGGTTGCCCGACGATTCACAGCGTCAGCGAGGCGGGCGTCGGCGGTCAGCAGGGTCGCGTCCAGTGCCTCGGTGAGCGTGACATAGACGCATGCAATGTCCATGGCAACAGGCCTCCATTCCTGGACGCGGCCGAAGCCTCAGACGGCTAGCGCACTGGGCCGGGCCGTGCTGCGACCTCGTCGAAGCCGGCGATCGTGAGCAGTTCCTCGTTCATGGCGGCGTTCAGGCTGCGCAGGAGTTCGACGATGCGGACGTCGTCCCACTCCATCGCGGCGACCTCGTCGCTGTCGCGCAGGATCGGGACAGTGAGCCGGTCGCGGACCGCTTCGTACTCGTGGTAGGCGTCGGCCGCGTCCCGCCCGTCCTCCAGCGCCCGGACGGCGGCGCGGGCCAGCAACTCGGCGTCCCGCAGCGCATCGGTCAGGCCGTGCGCGCTGATCGGGTCCTTCCACGAGCCGGCGTCGCCGACCAGCGCCCAGCCCGGTCCCCACGGCCGGCGCAGGTGGCCCGGCTGGCCGGTGAACGTGCGTACCGGGGACACCGGGACGGCTGCTCGCAGCCGCTCGGCCATGCACTCCGACGCCCTCCCCACCACCGCCTGCAGCACGGCGGCCCCGCCACGACCGATCCGGTCGGGCCGATCGCCGGCGAACACGCACGTCAGGCCGTCGTTCGTCGGGATGAAGCCCGCCGTCGCACCCGGGCGATACGCCCATTCATAGCCGCTCGCCGCCAGCCCGCGGACGTAGCCGTACGTGAACGAACTCGTGTGACGGGCCTGGTGGGTCGTGGGCGCCCCGACCAGGCGGGCGACCGTCGAACGGCGCCCGTCCGCGCCCACCACGAGGCGCGCGGTGATCGACCCGGCCCGCCCCCGCCGGTCCCTCAGGTCGACCCCCACGACCCACCCCCGCTCGACCCGCAGGCCCGCCACGCTCGTGCCGTACCGCACGGTCGCGCCGGCCTCGGCGGCGGCCGTCACCAGCGCCGGGTCGAGCACCGTCCGGCGCGGGGCGTACAGCGCGTCGACGCCCCCGGCCTGCTTGATCGGGACGGTTGCCGCCTCCGCGGTGTAGTGGAACGTCGTCTCCCGGACAGCCGGTGTGCCGGCGGCAACGATCCGGTCGAGCAGTCCCCACCGGGACAGCTGCACCACCCCGCCGCGCATCAGCGCGTGCGTCGACAGCGTGTCCGTCCCCGGACGGTCGCGGTCCAGCAGCACCACCGACAGGCCGGCCCGGGCCAGCAGCATCGCCGTGGCCGCACCCGCGGCGCGGGCACCGACCACCACCACGTCCGTAGACGTCGTGACTTCGGTCATGTGGCGCTCCTCTCGATCGATACCGGCCAGCAGCGCGGAGGCTTGTCCACCGAACGCCGTGGGCAATCCTCCGCGCCGCTGCTGGCCTCGGGTTCAGCGGGCGTCGACCTCAACGGTGACCGGGACGCCGTTCGTGACCACGTCCAGCACTGCCGAGCGCGCCTTCGACTGCTCGACCACGCGGCGCAGCGCCTCCGGGTCGTCCCCGCGCAGCCGGAACGACACCCGGATGCCCCGGTAGCCGTTGCGCACGCCGGTGTCGAGGCCGAGCAGGCCCATCAGGTCGATGTCGCCCTCGACGGTCGAGCTCACCTCGGTCAGCTCCACGCCCCGGGCGGCGGCGATGTTCGCGATGCCGGCGGTCAGGCATGCCGCGAGCGCGTGCAGCAGGAACTCCACCGGCGTGGAGCCGAGGTCCCGGCCGACCAGGATCGCCGGGTGGTCCGCGTCATACGTCCGCGGCTCCACGTGGGTCAGCTCCTGCATCGCTCCGTGGAAGCCGTGGATCGTCGAGCGGCTGTGGGTGCCGCTCACCCACTGGTTGGTGGCCCGGAACTGGAACTTCGCGATCTCCGGGTTGGACTTCACCGCGTCCAGCGTGGCGAAGAGTGTCTCGACGTCGACGCCGTTGCGGGCCGGGTGGTCGGTGACGGTCATGGCAGTACCTCCTTCTGGATCGCCACCACTGTCGTCCGGCCGGCGCCCAGCCGCATCCGGGCCGGCCACGGGACTTCGCCTCCGTGAAAACCACGCAGGGTCAGTCCGCGAGGAAGCGCTGGATCTCGTCGAGGAACTGGGCGAAGGCGATGTCCCGCTGCAGCAGCACATGATTGCGGCTGTTCAGCGCGACGAACCGTGCGCCGGGGATCAGCCCGGCCAGGTGGCGTCCCTCCTCGAAGGGCACGCCGCGGTCGGCGGTGGCGTGCATCACCAGCGTGGGCACGGTGACCGCACGGGCCAGGTCGGAGGCGTCCAGGGCGTGGAAGGCCGCCTCCAGCAGCGGCGCGTTGGTCGGCGTCGTGGTGGTGCGCAGTTGCTCGTTGAACCAGTCGATCTCGTCGCGGTTGGCCTCGGGGACGAACTGCCGGGCGAACGTCTCCCGGAACATCTCGTTGTCGGTCTGCCAGCCGAGCCTGGCCAGGTCGACGTGCCAGGCCGCGTCCGCCACCTGGATCGGGTCGCCGCGGCGCCGCTTGCCCCGGGCGTAGGTGCCGTAGAGCAGGAGGTGGCTCACCCGCTCGGGGTAGCGGGCGGCGAAGCCGAAGGCGACCGGGCCGCCCTGGGAGATCCCGAGCAGCGCGACGGGTTGGTCGCCGAGGGTGTCGACGACTGCCCGGAGGTCCTCGATCCACAGGTCGAGGTCGGTCAGGTCCGCGCCGGCCAGGTCGCGGTCGGACAGTCCGCAGCCCCGCGGGTCGTAGCGGACGTAGCGGTACCGGCCCCCGAGGCCACGCACCCAGTGACCCCAGATCGGACTGGACTCGGTGTCCTTGTCCACCTAGGTGTGATGTCCAGCCAGGTTGTCCAGCCTGCTGATGGGGGCGGCTTTCCCGATTGC
>DAINOM010000019.1:0-30398 GCA_036735445.1 Propionicimonas sp. | reverse complement strand
CGCCTCGCCGTGCCAGTACTCCTCGCGGTTCCACATCGTCATGAAGGCGTTCACGTCCCGTTCCTTGTGGGACGGCGTCACCAGCAGGTCACGCAGGTAGCAGACCGTGTGGTACTCGACATTGCACATGTAGCGGACGGTGCGCAGCGTGTCCTCACCCAGCGGGTCACTGTCGAACGCGTCGAAGTCGAGATCCTGCCAGGTGACCCCGGCAGAGGTCTCCGCGTACTGGTCGATATCGAAGGCCATTCAGTCGCCTCCTTCCTCAACGGGCCGGTCGGGTTCGGGGATCCCGGCGTTCGCCGGGATGACAGTGGGGAGGTCGGGGGTGACGGTGGGGAGGTCGGGGGTGCCGGTGGGGTGCGGCGCACCCGTCCGCTTCCACTCGACGATGTCCCAGTGCTTGCTGCGGGCGAAGCTGTAGAGGCGCTGGTCGGGGTTCACGGCCACGGGGTTGCCCAGCAGCCTCAGCCACGAGGTGTCGGCCTGGCTGTCGCCGTAGCCGTACGACCTGGCCAGGTCGAAGCCGTGGCCCTCGGCATAGCTCTGCAGCCACGCCGCGCGCGCCTCGCCCACGATCGGCGGGGCGGCGAGGAAGCCGGTCAGCACCCCGTCCCTGGCGTGCAGGCCACTGGCCACCACCGTGTCGAAGTAGGGCGCGGCCACCTCGGCGAGCAGGTCGACCCCACCGGTAACCAGCACGGTGTGGTGGCCCGCCGCGCGGTGCTCGGCGACGCGGGCCAGCGCGTCCGTCAGCAGGTGCGCGCGAAGCTTCCGACCGACGCCACCCCCGATGTGGCGCTCGATGTCGGCGACCTTCATCCCCCGGTGCAGCCGCAGGAAGCTGCGGATGAACTCGCTGCGGTCCCGGCGCTCGGCGGCCAGGTAGCGCGGCAGCAGCGCCAGGATCTTCGTGACCTCCCGCGGTACCGCGGTCACGTCCCGCTCGGCGTCGCGCAGCCACAGGTACTGCTGGACCAGGTTCGCGTGCAGGACGGTGCCCTCCAGGTCGAAGACCGCCATCACGTCCGACCCTTCGGCCAGCGGCTTCTCCGTCCGCTCGGCCCTGGCCCTCCGCGCGGAGAACGCGCGGGTGATCTCCGTGATCGAGGGCAGGTGGATGTCCTGCAGGTAGCGGCTCCAGTCGATCACGGTCACGTCGAAGCCGGTGTCGTCGTCCGGACCGGCCGACACCTCCCGGTCGAGTCCGCGCGTGGCGGCGTCGTCGAACACCACCTCCGACTGGACGTAGGCCAGGTACAGCCCGGAGAACTCCCGCAGCAGCCGCAGCCTCGTGGTCGCCCCGTGCAGCGAGTCGGCCAGGCTCCGCGAACGGGACGTGGCCGGCAGCCGCGAGACGGCCGCGGCGGTCACCCTCGCCCGGAACTCCTTGCGCGCCAGACCCGCCTCGAACTGGATCCCGCCGGGGAACTGCCAGGACGGCACACTCGTCGGCCCGTCCGCCCCGGGGATGGGGTGCGCGGTGAAGTAGGTCCGCATGTTCTCGTACATCTCGTGGATCGGCAGCGGGTTGCTCGTGCCGGAGACCATGTGGAAGTACCGCGCCCGGTCCCGCGGCGCCCCGGTCGCCGCGGCGGCGAGCACGGCGTTCACCACGAAGTCGACCGGGACGACGTCCAGCACGCTGTCGGGCAGCCCGGGGAACTCCGGCAGCTGTCCCTTGCCGTAGGCCATGATCAGCGGGTCGGCGACCTTGAAGCCGTCGATCCAGCCCGGGTAGGGGTGCCGCAGCGCGCTCTCGATGATGGACGGACGGACGATCGACAGCCTCCTGCCCGCACCCAGCCACAGCTCTTCGGCCAGCCGCTCGGCCAGCGCCTTGGTGAGCGTGTAGGCGTCCGTCCAGCCCAGGCTCTGCGCACGGGCGCGGCCGTACTCGACCAGTTCGGCGTCCACCCAGGCGCAGCGGGCGGCCTCGGTGGCATCCGCGACCGCCTGCGGACCGACCTTGCCGACCTCCTGTCGCGCCCTCTTGAGGAACCGGCGCAGCTCCTCCGGGCTGCGGGAGCGCTCGTCCGCCCGCGCCCTGGCCGACAGTGCGGCCTGCTCCTCGGCCCGCCAGTCGACCTCCTGCGCGACCGGGCCCTCGGTGACCAGTCCGCGCCGCGCGGCGTTGACATAGGCGGTGGAGACATGGACGACGTGCGGGTCGGCCCCCGCGTCCAGCAGGCCCCGGTACAGCCGGGCCACCCCACTGACGTTGGTCGCGAAGGCCGCGTCGATCGGATCGTCGAAATTCACCGAGGACGCGCTGTGCAGCACCAGGTCGAGCCGCTCCGGCTCGGGGCCGAGGGCGCCGAGGTCGCCCTCCACCACCTGCACCCGCTCGGCGAACCGGCGCTGGGCCTCGTCCTCGCCGACGGTCGCCAGCCACGGCGCGAACACCGGCTTGCGCAGCAGGTTCTCCACCCGCTGCCGGGCGCTGACCGCACCCCGGGGCCGCGCCAGCACGAGGATCGTGGTCCCCGGATGGCTGCTGAGCAGGCGTTCGAGGATCGCCTGCCCGACGAACCCCGTGCCGCCGGTGAGCAGGATCCTCGCGTTGCCGAGGTCGACACTCACCGGCCCGTCGCCTTCCGGGCCCGCCGGGCCGCGGTGGTCGCCAGGTCGAGTCCGGCCAGCCCGGGCAGGGCGTCGAGGCGAGCGTCGATCGCGGCGAGCTCGGACGTGGGTACCAGTCCGCCGAGCAGCCGGGACACCAGCACCGGCGACTCGGTCTGCGCGCCGAGCGGCCACGCCGTCCGGCCGAGCCGGCGCCGGGCCAGCCGGCCCGCCCGGGGCGAGGCCGTCAGCCGCTCCCGTGCGTCGGCCGTGAAGAACTCGCCGTGCCGGCGCTTCACCTCCAGCAGGCCGGTGAGCGTGCTGGTGAAGCGGGTGTGGGCCGAGCGTTCCGCGAGCCGCTCGTAGGCGGCCTGGGTCAGCCACTCGTCGAGCGCGCCGGCGAGGGTGTGGACGGCGATCACGTCGTCCCCGATCAGGTTCGCGACCACCGACTCCCGGATGGGTTCCAGCCGCTCGCCGGCGGTGAGCCACGCCCGCCGCAGCCGGGACACCCCGCGGGCGGGCGTGGGGGCGTAACCCGGGTGCGCGGACACGATCAGTTCGAGGGCGTCGGCCACCCAGTACTTCTCGAACGCCCACGTGACCAGGAACGCGGTCACCCGCGCGTCCTTGTGGGTCGGGGTGACGAGCACGCTGCGCAGGTAGCCCAGGGCGCCCCGCTCCAGCCGGGCGAGCAGGTCGACGAACTCGAGGATGTCCTGGTCGAGCGGGGCGTCGCGGTAGGCGCCGAGATCGAGGTCGGCGCGGTGGCTGCCGTGCGCTGTCCGGGCGAACTCGCGGACGCTGAACGTTGGCTCGGGCATCAAGGGCTACCCCGCGAAGATGTTGTTGCCGACCGCGAAGACGTTCTGCGGGTCGACCGCCTGTTTGAAGGACTTCACCGCGGCCACCGTCTCGGGGGTGGCGACCCGGTCGACGAAGTACTTGCGCAGCTTGCCGACGCCGTGGTGGTGGGAGATCGAGCCACCGGCGTCCATGATCGCCGCCCGGATGTTCCGCTCCATCTCGGCGAACTTCTCGTCCCCGCCCTCCATGCCCTGGTGGTAGAGGCCGTGGGTGAAGTAGATGCAGACGCCGCTGTGGTACAGCTGCGTGATCCGCGGCGAGGTGAACGGGCGGCCGGGGAAGCCGAGTCGCCGGTGCTCGGAGTTCGCGACCCGCTGGACGGCGTCGCAGACGTCGTGGATCCGGTCCCAGGGGACGGTGGTCTCGTAGGTCTCGCCGATGACGTGGTAGTCGGCGAGGAAGTCGCGCAGGTAGGCGATGGCGTAGGTGAGCATGTAGCCGCGCTCGCCGTTGCCGGACCCGCCCTGCAGGCCGCCGAACTGCTTCGCGGTGGCGGCGACGACCTTCTCCTGCAGGGCCACCTCGGCGGACGTCCCCTCGTAGACGATGGTCGCGGCCACCATCGTCCGCGGCTCGAACCGCTTGATCTTCGTGACGAGCACCTGCTCGACCTTGCTCTTGACGACCTTCGTGCCGCTCGGGGCCGGCTTGAGCGACTGGCCCAGCCGGAACTGCAGGTTGTCGACGAGCCGGATGCTGGCCGGCCTTGCGCCCGTCCGGTTCAGCGCTTCCATGAACGCGACGCCGGTGGGCCAGTCGCGGAAGATGACCGAGCCGTACTTCTTGATCTCCGGCACGGGATGGACGTGGATCACCGCCTTCGTGATCAGCCCAAGATTGCCCTCGCTGCCGAACAGGGCCTTCTGCAGCTGGACGCCGGGGGACTGGCGGGGGCTGGCGTAGCGCTGCTCGATGGTGCCTCTGGGCGTGACCAGGGTGACGTTCTCGACGAGGTCCTCGATGTTGCCGTAGCGGTTCTTCTTCATGCCGGACGCGTTGGTCGCGATCCAACCGCCGAGGGTCGACAACTCCACGCTGTCGGGCTCGTGGCCGCAGGTGAGGCCGTTCCTCCCGAGCCTCTCCTCCAGCTGGCTGCCGGTGATCCCCGCCTGCACGGTCGCGGTCAGGTTCGTCCGGTCGACGGAGAGGATCCGGTCCATCCGCCGCATGTCGACCGAGACGACCATCCGGGTCTCGCCCGGCGGCACCAGCAGGGCGCTGCTCACGTTCGTCCCGCCGCCGTAGGGGATCAGGCAGACGCCGTGCTCGTCGGCGAGGCCGACCACGGCCTGGCAGTCCTCGTCCGACTCCGGCCAGACCACGAGGTCGACGCAGCGGTCGAGGTTCTCGTACAGCACCCGCGAGACCTCCTCGGTGGTGGTCTGGCCGTGGCTGTGCAGCAGCCGCTCGCGGTCGTCGTCGGTGACCTGGACGGACCTGAGGGCGCCGGCGAGGGCGGTCAGGAAGGCCTCGTTGCGGCCGGCCGGGGTGACGCGCGGCTCCGCGGTGAGCGGCCGGGGCGTCGAGAAGTCGATGGTGACGTCGAGTTCGCGGTTGATGAACGGGATCAGGTACGGCATCCGGTAGCCGCACAGGTTGTAGCGGTTGCCGGTCATCTCCACCGACTGGTCGGGATGCACGAACAGCCTGGTGTCGCGGAAGCCCCAGCGGTGGTCCCACGGCGTCGGGTCGAGCGCCGAGGTGTCGCGGTTCAGCGATTTGTCAGCCATCTGTGCGGTCCTTGCGTTCGAACGGGTGAGCTGCTGATGATCTGGCCACGGGCACCAGGGGCGGGCTCGTGCAGCGTAACCGATGAATTCGCCGTCGGACACTGCCCGCCGTCACCAGTGAGAACCGGAAGCCCCCGCCGGCCGGGCCGCTGCGCCGCGCCGAATTGCCGACATGCAGCGGTGACCCACCGGTGCCCTCGGCCCACCCACGTCGTCCCGGCCCGCTCTCCTGTCGTCCGGCCCGCTCCCTCGTCGTCCGGTCCGCTCCCTCGTCATCCCGGGCTTGACCCGGGATCTCCGTCGGCCGGGTCGCGAGGCCGGTGCGGGGGTCCCGGCGTTCGCCGGGATGACGAGAAGGGGGGTCGTCGTCCCGGGCTTGACCCGGGATCCCGGTCGGTCGGGTCGTCGGGTCGGTGCGGGGTCCCGGCGTTCGCCGGGATGACGGGCGGGGTGGTCGGTCAACCGCTCCTTGAGGAGCTTCCCGGTGAGGAACGAACCGCCACCTGCTCGACCAACTCGCCATCGACGTGACGCCCGAACTGGACGACACCGGCGTCCTCAGCGCTCGGGGGTGAGGTGCTGCGCACACCTTCGTCGTCAGCGCCGCCGCCTAACATGATGCCCGTGCCCCTCCCGCCTCGTGCCATCGACGTGCTGCGCACCACCTTCGGCTACGACGAGTTCCGGGGGTCGCAGGCGCAGATCATCGATCACGTGCTGGCCAGCGGGGACGCGCTGGTCCTGATGCCCACCGGTGGCGGGAAGTCGCTGTGCTACCAGATCCCGGCGATGCTGCGACCGGGCGTGGGCGTCGTCATCTCGCCGCTGATCGCGCTGATGCACGACCAGGTCACTGCGCTGGAAGCGCTCGGCGTCCGCGCCGGATTCGTGAACTCGAGCCTGAGTGCGGAGGAGAGGCGGGCGACCGAGCGGGCCGCGCTGGCGGGGGAGCTGGACCTGCTGTACCTCGCGCCGGAGCGGCTCGGCATGGAGTGGACGCAGGAGTTCCTCGACCGCCTGCAGATCTCGCTGTTCGCGATCGACGAGGCCCACTGTGTGTCGCAGTGGGGCCACGATTTCCGTCCTGACTACCTGCGGCTGTCGATCCTGCACGACCGCTGGCCGGACGTCCCACGGATCGCGCTGACCGCCACGGCGACACCCGCGACCCGCCGCGAGGTCGTGGACCGGCTGGCGTTGGCGCAGGCGAAGGTGTTCGTGTCGAGCTTCGACCGTCCGAACATCCGGTATCGGATCGAGCCCAAGCAGCAGCCCCTGAAGCAGTTGCTGCAGCTGATCCGCGGCGAGCACGCGGGAGACGCGGGCATCGTCTACTGCCTGTCGCGGAACTCGGTGGAGAAGACGGCCGAGGCACTCTGCGCCGAGGGCATCACGGCGCTGCCGTACCACGCCGGGCTGCCGGCGTCGGTGCGATCGGCCAACCAGAACCGGTTCCTGCGCGAGGACGGGGTGGTGATGGTGGCCACGATCGCGTTCGGCATGGGCATCGACAAGCCGGACGTCCGGTTCGTCGCACACCTGGACCTGCCCAAGAGCATCGAGGGCTACTACCAGGAGACCGGTCGTGCCGGACGGGACGGGCTGCCGGCGACCGCGTGGATGGCCTACGGGCTCGCGGACGTGGTGCAGCAGCGCCAGCTGATCGACTCCTCGGAGGGCGACGACGCGCACAAACGACTGCTGACCCGCCACCTGGACTCGATGCTCGGGTTGTGCGAGACGCTGCGCTGCCGCCGGCAGGTGATCCTGGAGCACTTCGGCGAGGAGAGCGGGCCGTGCGGCAACTGCGACACCTGCCTCAACCCGCCGGAGGCCTGGGACGGGACCGTTCCCGCGCAGAAGCTGCTGTCGACGATCGTCCGGCTGCAGCGGGAACGCAACCAGCGGTTCGGCGCCGGCCACCTGATCGACATCCTCCTCGGCAAGCGCACCGAGCGGGTCGAGCAGTGGCGCCACGACGAGCTCAGCACGTTCGGCATCGGCACCGAACTCACCGACGTGCAGTGGCGCGGAGTGGTCCGGCAGCTGCTGGCGAGCGGGCTGCTGGCGGTCTCGGACAAGTTCGGCACGCTGGGGCTGACCGAGTCGTCGTGGACGGTGCTGCGCGGCGAGCAGCAGGTCCTGCTTCGCCAGCAGGCGGTGGTGGCGTCGTCGAAGCGCAGACGCACCGGGCCGGACGGGAAGCCGGTCTCTCGGTCCGCAGCCGCGGGCGCGCTGGGGGAGGGGGACCGACAGCTGTTCGAGCTGCTCCGCGCATGGCGGGCGGAGACGGCGCGAACGGCGTCCGTCCCGGCCTACGTGGTGTTCCCGGACGCCACCCTGGTCGCGATCGCCCAGATTCGCCCCGGGACGCTCGACGAACTTTTCGGTGTCAGCGGAGTCGGAGCCAGGAAGCTCGAGCAGTACGGCGAGGACGTGCTCCGAGTGGTCGCTACCGCATAGCCGTCCCGTCTCTGGACTGGTCCGCGGCCCGGCGCGGGAGAACCTGACGCGATCCGGCCACGGAACCCGCCGGGTGGGACAGGTGGTGACGGTGTGACATGCATCGTGGCCAGATCGCGACAGCTCCTCCGACGCGGGCCGTGCTGCCCCCGGGACCGAAATTGCCCTGCTCGCGCCCGTGTCGCGATCTGTCCGCCCTGCTCGTCCCACTGGTCGCTCCCGTCACACCAGCGGGATTCCGTGGCCAGATTGCGACACCTGCTCAGGTGAGTTGGTCAGCCCAGCGCGCGGCACGCTGGAGTTCGCCGTCCAGCAATGCCGGTGGTTCTCCGGCGACGAGGAAGCGCTCACCGATCTCCGCGCTGATCCGGCGCCGGCGCAGCAGCTTGATGATCGCCCGGGCGGCCGAGCCCGAGAACCTCGAGGTGTGGGTGTCGAAGGCGTAGATCGCCGGGGTTCCGTCGACGCGGAGTTGGCCTATCCACTCCTGGACGCCGGTGTGGTCGGCGTCCACGCCGCGGCTGGCGGCGATCCGTCGGCTGGCGGGGTTCGGCAGCGACATGTTGTGCGTGGGGGCGCCGATCAGCACCAGGGTGATGTCGGCTCCGATCACGGGAGGCGCGTCGGCCGCCGCGACGACTGTGGTGTCGGTGCCGGCCTTGCGCAAGCCGTCCGCCACCGCCTCGGCGACGGCCGCGGTGTTGCCCCAGTAGGACTCGGTCACGATCAGTGCTCTGGCCCGGCGTTCCGTGGTCATCGGGCCGTACCCCAGGCTGCCTGGAGAGCGTCGACGACGGTGGCCGCGGCAGTCACGACCAGAGCCACGCCGAGGAGGGCCAGGGCGACGGCCGACACCACAGCGAGCCGACTCCTGGCGCCATCGGGCCTGAGGAAGCGCCAGCCCGCGAGCGGCGCGGCCACAGCCGCGAGGACGGCGACGGTCGTCACGGCGTCACTGCTCTTGGCATGTCGAAAGGCGGCCTCGTACTCGGCCGGAGAGGCCGTCCCCTTCACCTCGTCCAGCAGGACGTGCCCGGCCGTGCCCGCCACGATCAGGAGGACGGCCGCGAGGGCGGACGCCGCGAGCAGCGGCCACCGCAGTGCCCGCCGGGTCGAGGGTGCCACGGCATACAGCACCGCGAGCACTGCGGCGATAGGCACCACCATGACGGCGATGTGTGCGATCACTACGTGTTCCGGCATGCGACCTCCTTGAATGAGACATCATGTCGCATGTGAGACACTATGTCGCATGCAGGCAGTGCGTCAACCGAACCCGCGCGACCAGATCATCGCGACCGCCCTGTCGGAGATCGCCGCGCGCGGCCTGACCGTCGGTCTGGACCACCTCTCGCTGGAGAAGGTGATCGCGGCCTCCGGGGTGTCCCGGGCGACGGCGTATCGGATCTGGCCGAGCAAGCAGCAGTTCCTCGCGGACGTCATCGTCGCGTCGGTGCGCTCCACCACCCTCGATGTCGATTCCGAACAGGAGGCCGGCCGCATCCTGGCGCTCCTTGAACGGCACGCCGACTTCGCCACTGATCCCGCGACCCGGCGCCACGTGGTCGTCGACGGCCTGCGGATCAGCATCCAGGCCGACCTCGAGCGAATGGTGAACTCGCCGCAGTGGTCCACCTACCTCGCCCTCAGCGCCACCAGCCGAGGGCTGCCGGACGGCGTCCTCAAGACGGAGGTGACCTCGGCGCTCGCGCAGGCCGACCAGCGGTTCACCGACCACCGGGTCACCGTGTACGCGCGACTGCCCCGGCTGCTCGGCTACCGGCTCTGTCCGCCCCTGGACGAGACCACCGGCTTCGCACTCCTGTCGCAGGCCGCCGGCGCGCTCACGACCGGTTTCGTCGTCAAGATCGACACCCAGCCGCACCTGCTCACCGACACGTTCACCCTGGCCGCGTTCGGGGCCCGGGAGCTGCCGTGGACGGCGCCCGCCTTCGCGCTCACCGGCCTCGTGCTGTCCTACCTCGAACCCGACCCCGACGTGACCTGGGGCCCCGCCCAGGTCGCCCGGTTCCAGGAGACCCTCGCCGAGATCACCGATGTCCTCACCAATGCGTGGGGGGACACCGCGAGCACGTAGCCGGGCTCACCGGTCCCCGCAGGACGGGCAGTCCGCCCGGCGGTGGATCCAGTACCGGAGGCCGCCGAGCGCAACGCCGATGCCCGCCAGCGCCCAGGAACTGTAGAAGAGGGCGAACACCCACACCGAAAGGCCGGCCGCAGGTGGCACGTCCAGCCCGTGGGCCAGCAGCATGCCCGCCACCCCGACGGCGGCGGGGCCGAACGTGCAGGCGAGTCCGATGCCCACCACCAGCCCGCCGAGCCCGAGGAGAGCCCGCAGCCAGGTGGGCCCACGGCCGACCAGCAGGACGACCGCCAGCGCCACCAGCGCCGCGCCGACCGAGGCCATCGCGAGCTGTACGGTCGGGTCCGCAGGCTCCTCCCCGCCGGTCTTGCCGATGGTGCCGCCCAGCAGCCAGACCACCCGGAGGACCGGGTACGGCAGGGCGAACCCGACGCCCACGGCGATGGGCCAGCGCGGGATCCGCGCGAGGGGGCCCGGCAGCCAGCGCGAGCAGGCCGGGCACCGTCCGCGTCGAACCTGGTGGGCGTGCAGGACCGGCTGCACGGCGGCGGCCGTACCGGCCAGCAGGAGCAGCCTCAGCGCGAGCCCCCACCCGCTCAGCGGCAACGGGACGAGACGAACCACCCGAAGCGCGTCGAAGAGCAGGACGGCGACCGACCAGCCGGCCGCCGCCGCGAGGGCCGCGGCGAGCAGCCCCGCGAACAAGGAGGCGGCCCAGCGGGTCAGGCCGATGGCCGCCACCGCGAGGATCAGCCCTGCGGCGACCCAGGGCACCGCGGACGGCACGAGTCCCGTGGCGTAGTCGAGTGCGACACCGTCCGAGCGGTAGGTCAGGACGAGAACCGCGCCCGCGGCGGTCAGGGCGGCGATCGCAGGCAGGATGGGCCGTCCGTGCGCCTGGCTCATGGCTGCCCTCCCTCTCCACCCAGGGGCTCAGGTCGTGACCAACAGGTCCCAGGCCGTCGGACTCGTCTCGATCCGCACGGCCGGACGGCCCATCACCACGGTGGCTTCCGCGCTCGGGGCGTAGCGCCGGACCGCGTCGAGACGGGCTGCCCGAAGCACGACCGCGCGGAGCGGGAACAGTCTGGGCGCGGTACTGACGTCCGTGGTCAGGACCTCCACCCCACCGATCGCGAGCGTGTGGCCAACCAGTGACCGGCCGGCCAGCCGGGACAGGTCCCGCAGCTCGTCAGCGCCGAGTTCGAACACCAGACCGACGACGCCACGCACGCCATTGGCATGCGTGGTGTTCCGGGCGGTCGTGGGCCTCGGCTGGTCGAAGGCGGTCAGCCACGCGAACGTGCCGGGGACCATGGGCCTGCCGAAGTTCAGGTAGTGCCAGCCCGGAGCGTCCGGGCCGTCGCCGTCGCGGTAGGCCACCCGCAGCCGGTAGGGCTCATGGTCGGCGAACTCGCGTTCGTAGTCGTCCAGTGCTGCCGGTGAGCCATCGTCCACCACCAGGGAGATGCCGGGGCAGTACGGCTCCATCCCGGCCGGTACGAACGCCTCGTAGTCCGAGCGATCGGTCACCTCGATCAACTCCAGCGAGGGTCCCTCGGCGAAGTCGATGAAGGAGCACAGCTGTGAACCCGCGTAGGTGGACACCTCGGGACGCAGGGTGAAGCCCAGGCTTTCGAGCCTCGTCAGCCGTGCCCTGTCGAACCCGTGGCCGTAGAGGTTGCCGATGGTCAGCACGGCCGCCGCATGCAACGCCGGGCGCCATCCTCGGGCGAACGACGGGTCTGCCTCACCACAGGTCAAGGCTACCGACGCGACCCCCGCCGCACGGCAAATCAGGAGCAGACGGCCGTTGCCCTGGGCCGTGAGTCAGGCCGGCCGGTGCCATTCGTCGGCGAGGATCGCGTAGGTGAGGCCGTCGAGCCATTGTCCGGAGCGGTGCAGGGAGTCGCGGACGGCATGCTGCTCGCGGCGCATGCCGAGGCGCTCCATCAGGCGCCAGGACGCCGTGTTGGCGAGGAAGCAGTTCGCGATCACCCGTCGGATGCCCAGGTTGGTGAAGCACTCCTCCAGCAGGGCTTCGACGGCCTCGGTCGCGAAGCCCTGGCCGGTGTGGGCCGGGTCCAGCACCCAGCCGAGTTCGGCCTGCTTGCGGTGCGCCTGCGCCCGGACCTCGGCCTGCGCCCAGGCGTCCTCGATGCGCAGCATGAGGTCTCCGATGACCTGGCCGTCGTGTTCCACGATGATCGAGTTGGCGAGCCGGTCGGGCTCGGTGAACGTCGTCCGGTAGGTCGCCAGGTCCGGCGGACTCGCCGTGATCCACTCGCTGACGCTCTCCAGGCGCCGGTACGGCCACGTGGCGTCCGCGTCCTCGGGCGTTGCCGGGCGCAGCGTCAGCCGTCTGGTCGTCAACGTGCGGGGGAGGGCGGGCATCGGTGCTTCGTCGTGGGCGCTGGACACGGTGATCAGTGTTGCGCCAATGTCAACGGGGAGCCTTGTGCACCAAACAGCGTGGACAAGCCTCCGCCAGGACTCGTGGACACCGTTCGCACTGGTCTCACGGACTCCGCTCACGCCCGCGTAGCCTTCAGCGCATGGGCGTACGGATGAGTGAACTGGTGCTGGACTGCCGGGACCCGCAGCGGCTCGCCGACTTCTGGTGCGAGGTGCTCGGCTTCGACATCGTGGGCCACGAGGAGGACGGCTCGATCGAGATCGGTCCCGCCGCCGGGTTCGGCGGGCCGCAGCCGACGATCATCCTCGGCGTGAGTGCCGAGCCGCTCCGGGCGCGCGGACGCCTGCACATCGATGTCAGCCCCGTCGGTGACGCGACCAGGCAGACCGAGGTCGAGCGCATCCTCCACGCCGGCGGACGTCACGCCGACGTCGGCCAGCTCGGCACCGAGCCCTGGACCGTCATGCAGGATCCCGAGGGCAACGTCTTCTGCGTGCTGAACGCGCCGATCCCCGTCGTCTAGCGCCCTTCGTCAAGCCCATGGATGACGGTTCGGTAAGGGCCTCTCACTCGGTCTCTTCGGGCTCAGTCGCCGAAATCGTCGCAGGGCTCGCTGGTGGGCATTCCTCGATGCGGAGTGGAGTCGGTCAGCAGCCATAGCCCGCTCTTCATCCGGAAATGGTATTCGACCGACCAGATCGTGCAGGTTTCGTCGGGTCGTTCTTTCGGCCCTTTGCCCTCGGGCTGGGTGGTCTGGAACTGCGCCCAGATCACCGGGCGTCCGTCCTTCCGCCACATGTCAAGGGGGAGCAGTTCGGTGAACTGGCTTTCTGCGGACCCCGCCTCCAGGTCACTGGGCTCGCGGGAGGTCGCGTACTGGGCTGCTGCGGCTGCCCAGTCCGCCCGGTTGATCGCCTCGGCGCGGACGAGCAGAGTGTTCCAGGCGTCCACCTCCACCGATGAGAAGTCGGTGGTGTCGATCCGTTCGCCGCCCAAGCTGAACACCTCGTCGCAGACCTCAGTGGAGAGGACGGAGGTAGCGGTCCGATCCCAGCCGTCGAGAAGGTCGGTGACAGCGCTGGCCGGCACGGCCAGCCGCTGGCCGGCCATGTACTCGATCCCTGCATCGTGCACTCCCACGACCTCACCGGTGGCGATGATCAGCGGTGCACCACTGTCTCCGGAAAGGGCTTCCGCGCTGTGCTCGATCAGCCCGACGGCGGTTCGAGAGCTGCCGTCGTGCGCCATGATCTCGGCTTTGCGGTTGAGCCCGTTGACCACGCCGTCATGGAAGGACTCACTGCCACCGAGCGAGTAGCCGACGGTGGCGACGGCGTCCCCTACCGAGAGCTTTTCCGTCGAGATCTCGACCGGTGACCCCCCGATAGGAGAATCCACGGAGAGCAGGGCGATGTCGCTCTTCTCGTCGAGCGCGACGACGGTGTAGGCGCTGGCCTTTCGAGCCCTGGTGATCCGACCGTGTTCATTGTCGAGGATCACGTGGGCAGCCGTCGCAACGACGCCCCTGCCGACCAGGAACCCTGTGCCTGAACCGAAGCCGGCGCAGCCGGACCCATCGATCCGGACGACCGCGGGCTGTACGGCGCGGTAGGCATCCTGGAGGGTCGGTGGCACCACGGGGCTGGACGTGACGGTGATCGTGTTCGTGGGCTGGGGTTCGACGGGCGCAGGTGACTGCTGGGTGGTGGCCGTGCATCCGGCCGCGACGAGCGCCGCGAGCAACGAGACGACAAAAGGCGCTCTCGACCCGTCGAAAGCCAGCCGTCGTGACCACGGATTGTCTTGTATCGCGCGGCCTTGAATCAGAACACGCATGGCGACCTCCCCGACCCCGCTCTCGTCGCGGGTCATGGTCTTGTGCGTGATATTGAAGCACGCATCTCGGAGTCCGGAGGCAGATTCGTGATCCGGTGCGAGTGTCTTCGTCAGGATCCGGTCCTTTGCCCTGCTGCGCCGCTTTCAGGCGGGCCGGCTCGGGGACTGGGCGAAGGTGAGCGTGGCGTGCGCCGCGGCGTCGGCCATGAGGCCGAGCATGCCGCGGTCGATGTTCTCGGCGCGGTCGCAGGCCAGGTGGTAGCAGGGATCGGCGCCGTCCTCCGCACCGGTGAACAGCCCGCCGACCGGGATGCCGGCGTCAAGGAACGGCGCATGGTCACTGGCGCGGAAGCTGACCGTCTGGGCCCTGACGCCCTGGGCGGCCAGGAAGTCCGCCAGGACGGTCTGGATCGCCCCCGATCCGGCGGGCCAGCCGGAGCCGGGTGCGCCGCCACCGTAGACGGACGCCACCGGGTTCGGTGACCCGATCATGTCGAGGTTGAGGTAGAGGGCCGTGCCGCGGCGCCCGGCGTCATCGAGCTCGGCGACGTAGTGCTCCGAGCCGTACAGGCCGTCCTCCTCGGCGCCCCAGAAGGCGAAACGCACCCGGTTGCGGGGCTGGACGCCGAGCTCGGCGAACTGCACCGCGGTCTCCAGCACGGCGGCCACCCCGGAGGCGTTGTCGTTGATGCCGGGCCCCTCGGCGACGCCGTCGAGGTGCGCGCCCACCACGACGGTGTGCTCGGCCGCACCGGACGGTGTGTCGGCGATGAGGTTCTCGGTCGTGATCCGGCGCACCGTCGAGTCGATGGCCAGCAGGAGTGTCGTGCCGGGAGTGGCGGCCCACTTCGCACCGAGGTCGAACGTCGTGGCCACCACCGGCACGCTCGCCTGCCTGCCCAGCGTGCCGGCGAACAGGCCCAGCCGGCTGGGGTCGTCGCCCTGGTTGAGCACGACCACCGCGCTGGCCCCGGCGGCGACGGCACGGTCGACCTTCTCCGCGAACGGACACGTGCCACGCTGGACGAGCGCGATGTCGCCCCGCGGAAAGCCGGTGAAGTCGGACGCCTCGCATGCGCTCGTCGTCGTCCGGTCGCCGCCGAGGTTGAGGTCGACGGCGGTGATCGGTGCGGTGACCGAGCCGGCACCGGAGTAGGCCAGGGGACGATGGTCGCGCAGCACGACATAGTCGGTGCGGGCCGGCGCCGTCTGCTGGAGCGTCGCCCTGGTGACGTCGGGACGGTCATAGCTGAACTGCTGGCGCTGCGTCCGGTAGCCGGCCTGCTCGAGCCGGGCCGCCACGTAGTCCACGGACGCCGCGTAGCCCGCCGTACCCGCCGCGCGATTGCCGCCGTGATCGTCGGCGATCCGCTGCAGGGCGTCGACGTGCGCCGAGAGCGCCTCGGTGGTGACCGCGGCACGGAGCTGTCCCGAGTCGACCGGTGGTGGCGCTGTGGGCCGAGTGGCGAGCACGACACCGATCACCACCGCGGACGCGAGCGCAGCTGCCGCTGCGATCACCGCGGTCCGGGGCAGGCGCTTCACCCCTTCGAAGCTACCCTCATGTCCCCTCCCGACCTCTGTGGGTGACCGACTCGGGAATCAGGACGCGATGTGCAGCTGCAGCGCCAGCAGCGCGGCGCGGGCGTCGTCCGCTGCGGCTCCCTCGGCCACTGCCAGCAACGTCTCCCGCCAGGCGGCCGCGAGCACGCGGCCGAGGATCGGGGGAGCCGGGGCAACACTTGCAGTGAGGAGGTCGACCAGCCGGTCGGCTTCCGGTCCCGGCGGCGGAGTCGCCAGCATGCGCAGGAGGTCCTCCCGGACGGCGAAGTCCAGTCCCACGAGGAGCGCCGTCTTCACGGCTGCCAGCCGGTCCGACGGGCCCGGGGCGGCTGCGATCGCCCCTTCCATGCGATCCAGCAAGCGCTGTTCGACGTCGTGCCGCACGAAGGCGTACAAGCCGAGCTTGCTACCGAAGTGGTGGTAGATCGCCCCGGTGGTGACCTCGGCCCCTCCGGCCAACTCGCCGACCGTGACGTCATCGAAAGGACGTGCCCCGAACTGCCTGACGGCAGCCAGCGCGAGCCTTCCCTTCGGAGAAGTCGACACCGGAACCCACTCGCGCACGAGTACATAATGCCGTTATGCTTTCGGGTAATCCAGTTACGACACGGGAGGATACGCCATGAAGCTCGAGTTCCTGCTCGTCCCCACCGCCAACCTGGAAGCGTCCCTTGCCCTCTACCGAGATGGTCTCGGCTTCACCGAGGTGTGGCGTGAGGGCGACGCGACCGTCGCCTTGTCCCTCCCGGGCTGCGACGTCCAGCTCATGCTCGACTCGAACGCCGCCGACGCTCCGGTCGGACCAGTCTTCGTCGTCGACAGCGTCGGGGCGTTCGACGCCGACCGGCCAGCGTCGCTCGCCGTCGTCGACCCGCCGTCGGAGATCCCCGGTGGCTTCATGGCCACCTACCGGGATCCGGGTGGCGCCATCATCTACATCATCGACCAGTCGACGGACAGCGCCGCCACGTGACCAGTTGACGTGCCCTTCGTCAAGCTCAGGGACCGTTCCTAGTAGCTGCCTTCCGCGGAGGAGGCGCCGGCCACGATCGCCTTGCCGGCGCTCGTGCCGAGCAGCACCGCGCCCGCGCGCAGCAGGGACGCGGCCTGGTCGTAGGACTTGATCGAGCCCGACGCCTTCACCTGCACGCCGTCGCGGACCTTGCCCGCCAGGTAGGCGATCGACGTGGGGTTGGCCACCTCGACGGCGCCGGAGCTGGCGTTCTTGAGGTAGGCGGCGCCGGCCTCGATGGAGAGCTCGACCGCGGCGTCCCGCTCGTCCGGGGTGAGCAGCGGCAGTTCGAGCATCACCTTCACCGGGACACCTGCGGCGACCACGCCGGCGATGTCGTCGCGGAACCGGTCGTACAGGCCGCTCTTCAGCCATCCCACCTGGACGCCGATGTCGATCTGCTGCGCGCCCAGGTCCACCAGGCTCCGGGCCTCGGCCGCCTTGCCCTTCGACGACATCACGCCGCACGCGGGGAAGTCGAGCGCGGACGCCACGATCACGTCGGTGCCCCGGAGCACGTCCACCACCTCGGGAACCCACGATCCCGGGACCATCGCGGCGTTGAAGCCGTACGTGACCGCCTCCTCCGCGTGCTGGACGATCCGCTCGCGCGTGAGGCCCGTCTCGATCAGGGTGTGCTGGATGTACGGCGCGATGGTCTCGGGGGCGAGGGCGTCGAGGACGCTGCGGTCGAGTGCCATGGGAGGTCCTTCCTTGGTTTTCCGGGTTGGTCGGGGCATCCCCTCGTCACGGGGCCGGATGCGTCGACGCATGCGTCTCGACGGGCTCGACGAGCGGCGGGGGTGGATCGAGGGCGAGCAGGGCTGCGATGTCGTCCGGGTGGGGCAGGCCCGGGACGACCTCGGCGATGCCCACGGCGTGCGCGCCGGCGGCCGCGGCGAAGCGGACGGCGTCCCTCAGCTCGTCGCCGCGAGCCAGTGCCACCGCCAGTGCGCCGGTGAAGGCGTCGCCCGCGCCCGTCGTGTCGACCACCTGCCGGGGCGTGACCGCCGGGATGACAGCCTGCTCCCTTCCCGGCTCGTCGACCAGGCAGCCGTCCCCGCCGAGCGTGATGATCGTCACGCCCGCGTGGCGTCGCCGGATGGCCTCGGCACACTCCCCGGCGGAGGTGAGGCCGCTCTCGCCGGTCAGCCGCATCGCCTCGGTCTGGTTCGGGGTGATCACGTCGACCAGCGACCACAGGTCGGCGTCCAGCGGCTCGGCGGGTGCGGGAGCTGGGTTCAGCAGCGTCCGGACGCCGTGACGCCGCGCGATCAGCAGCGCCCGTCTCGCCACCTCGACCGGGATCTCGAAGCCGGTGACCAGCAGGTCCGCCGCGGCGATCTCGTCGGAGAAGGCGTCCACGTCAGCGGGGGAGAGCCGATCCAGGGCGCCGGGGGCGATCGCGATGCGGTTCTCCCCGGTGTGGTCGACCAGGATCACGCCCACCATCGTCGAGGCGTCCGCCGTGACCACGTGGTCGCACGAGACGCCTTCGGCGTGCCACAGCTCGCGCGCGTCCGTCCCGAAGGCGTCCCTGCCCACGGCGGTCAGCAGTGACACGTCCGCGCCGAGCCGGGCGGCAGCGACCGCCTGGTTCGAGCCCTTCCCGCCGTGCCCCGAGGAGAAGACGCCGCCGGTGAGCGTCTCGCCGGCCTCGGGAGCGCGCGCGACGCGCATCGTCAGGCCGACGCCGTAGCTCCCCACCACCGCGATCCGCATTCGTACCTCGTGTGCCGCCCTGCCTACGTGAAGTGGATCATCATGGCGCGTCCGCGGGTGGGTGCGCCACCGGTGGGGTCGCGCGAGTTCAGGAGTGGTGGAACGGGAGCCGGGTGCGTGGGTCTATCGTCGGCCCATGACGAGCACCGACTCCCCGGCCCCGATCCCCGCCGAGCCGCAGCGCGTCGACGCCCCGCTCACCCGCGCCGCGATCTTCCTCGTCGTCACGATGAACGACGCGGACGTGGCCGCCGCCACCGTCCGGGACACGCTCGGCGGGCTGGACGACCTGGTGAAGACGGTCGCCTTCCGTGACATGCACGCGTCGCTCACGTGCACAGCCGCGATCGGGCACGACGTCTTCGAGCGCGTGACGGGACACGTGACGCCCGCCGACCTGCATCCGTTCGTCCCCGTGCACGGAGCCCGGCACACCGCTCCGGCGACGCCGGGCGACCTCCTCTTCCACATCCGGGCCGACTTCACCGACCTCTGCTTCGAGTTCGAGAAGCTCCTGCTCGCCGAACTCGGCGCCGCCGTGACAGTGGTCGACGAGACCTTCGGTTTCCGCTACTTCGACGCGCGCGACCTGCTGGGCTTCGTCGACGGGACGGCCAATCCCGTCGGCCCCGGCCTGCGCACGGCGACCCTCGTGGGCGAGGAGGACCCCGACTTCGAGGGCGGCAGCTACGTCGTCGTGCAGCGCTACACCCACGAGATCGACGCCTGGCAAGGACTGACGGTCGAACAGCAGGAGGCGATCATCGGACGTCGCAAGTTCGACAACGTCGAACTGCCCGACGCGGAGGGACCCGCGCAGAAGTCGCACAAGACCCTCAGCACGATCACCGACGCCGCCGGCGAGCACGACATCGTCCGCGACAACATGCCCTTCGGGCACCCCGGCCGCGGCGAGTTCGGCACCTACTTCATCGGCTACTCCCGGCACCTGTGGGTCATCGAGAAGATGCTCGAGCGCATGTACATCGGCGACCCGCCCGGCACGCACGACCGGATCCTCGACTTCTCGACGCCGCGCACCGGGACGACCTTCTTCGCGCCCAGCGCCACGTTCCTCGCCGCGCTCGCCGACTGAGCGACTCCGCCGCCCACAGCGACCCCCGTTGGGTACCGAACTCGGTACACAACGGGGGCGGTCGACGAGGTGCAACTCCCGATCAGCCGTGGGCTGCGGCTGCCTCGTTCCGCTGCGCCCAGGCGCCGATGTCGCCGCCGGCGATCGCGAGGGCGATCAGGTCGGGGAAGGCGTCCGGGGTACAGGCGAAGGCCGGAGTGCCCAGTTCGGCGAGCGACTGGGCGACGTCCGCGCTGTAGGCGGGCTTGCCGTCGTCCGACAGCGCGAGCAGCACGACCACGGTGACGCCGGACGCCTTCAGCTCTGCGATCCGGGCGAGCATCCGCGCCGGGTCGGAGTCGAACAGGTCGCTGATCAGCATCAGGATCGTGCGCCGCGGCGAGGTGATCAGCCGCTGGCAGTGGTCCAGCGCCGGCGTGGTGTCGGTGCCGCCGCCGAGCTGGGTGCCGAAGATCACGTCGACCGGGTCGCTGAGCTGCTCGGTCAGGTCCACGACGGCCGTGTCATAGACCACCAGGGACGTCCGGAGCGCCCGGATGCTCGCCATCACCGACGCGAAGATCGACGCGTACACCACCGACGACGCCATCGACCCCGACTGGTCCACGCACAGCACCACCTCCCGCTGCACGCCCTGCTGCCGGCGCCCGAACCCGATCAGCCGCTGCGGCACCACCGTCCGATAGTCGGGCTGGTAGTGCTTGAGGTTCGCCTGCACGGTCCGGTTCCAGTCGATGTCGCCGGGTCGCGGACGGTTCACCCGGCTGGCCCGGTTCAGCGCACCGCGGACCGCCTGACGCGTCCGGTCCGCCAGCCGCGCCTCGACCTCGCGGACGACCTTCGCCACCACCTCGCGCGCCGTCGCCCTCGACTTCTCCGGGATCACGCCCCGCAGTGACGCCAGCGTCGCCACCAGGTGCACGTCCGGCTCGACGGTCGACAGCAACTCCGGCTCGAGCAGCAGGCGCTTGATGCCCAGCCGCTCCACCGCATCCGCCTGCAGCACCCGCACCACCCGCGTCGGGAAGTAGGTGCGGATGTCCCCGAGCCACCGGGCCACCTTCGGCGCGGACGACTGCAGCCCCGCGCCCCGTTCATCCGGCTCGCCACCGGCGTCGTACAGCGCCGCCAGGGCCTTGTCCATCGCCTCCTGCCCGGTGCTGAGCCGGACGGCCGGTCCGGCCTCGGGTTCGGCGCCGAGCACCAGCCGCCAACGCTGGGTGCGCTCGTCGGGGTCAGGCACGGGAGCCTCCTTCGTTGGGGGTCTCGACCCTTCGAGATGTCGGCTCGTTCCTCGTCGACTCCTCAGGGGAACCAGGCTCGGCCAGCGGTTTCGGGTTCAGGATCAGGGCCACCGTGGCCAGCACGTCGCTCACGGCCGCGAAGTCCTCGAGTTCGGCTCGGACGGACGCTCGCGGGCGACCGAGTTCGGACACCGCCGTCGCGACCTGGCGGCGGGCGGCTCGCGGCCAGCCGCCGAACGTCCGGCGCAGGCTCGGCAGCACGTCCACGAAAGCCTGCTCGGCGATGCCGCCCAGCCACTCGTCGAGCATGCCGAGCACCTGGCCGTCATGGATCAGCAGCATCGGGTTCCCGGACAGGAACCCGTCCACCCAGGCCACCTGGCCGGCCGGGTCACCCGCCGGCGAGAGCACCCGGGACAGCCGGGCCGCGGCGTCCGACCGGTCGAGCCTCCCGCCGTCCAGCAGCAGCCGGACGAGGCGACCGGCGATCAGTCCGGGGACGTCGCGGCGCGCGGCCGTCTCGGTGAGGCTCCGCTCCCACGCGTCGCGGGCGTCGGCGTCCAGCAGCGAGATCGTCGCGGCGACCTCGTCGATCGCCTTCCGCATGACCGCCGCCGCGTCCTCGCCCAGCCCGCTGCACGCCGCCGGCAGTCCGCCGCAGGCCCGCAGGAGCACGGCCTTGGCCACCTCGGCGAGTCGGCCGGTGTCGGTCCCGCGCACGTCGCCGTACCGCTGCACCCTGGCCAACGGCGGGACGGCGGCCAGCAGCGCGGCGATGTCGGCCTCCCGCGCCGCTCGCTCGTCCAGGCCGGCCAGCAGCGTCGGCAGCGCGTCGTCCAGGCCGGCCAGCAGCGCGATCTCGATGGCCCGCGTCGTGTCGGCGAGGCTCTCGGTGTCCTCTCGCAGGGCGGCGCTCGCCGCGGCGGGAACCGTGTTGCCGTGCCGGGAGGCGTCCACGACCCGCACCGCGAACTCGGGCTGCCACTCCAGCGCCCACGCCTCCTTGAAGGTGCCGGCCGAGCGGGCCGAGTCCTGCGTTCCCCACGGGATGCCGAGGATGCCGAGCTGGCGCAGCAGCTGCGACTTCGCCAGATCGCCCGGCCTGCGCAGGTCGAGGGTGATCACCTTCTGGACGGCCTCGAACTTCAGCCGCAGGGTTCGGGCGCGGGCGCGCAGGTCGGTGTCGAGCGGGACGGTGGGCACGCCGTCCGGGACCTCGCCGAGCGACTCGCCGATCACCGCCTCCCGCGTGACCAGGTCGAGCATGACCGGGTTGCCGTCGCACATCACCGACCAGGCCGCCTCGGTCACCTCGGAGAGTCCCGGCAGCGGACGCCCGCGGAGCACGCCCAGCGCCTCGGCCAGCCGGACGGACTCGATCACGTGCGCCGTGCTGACCGGCAGGTCGTGACGCCGGAGGACCGTGGCGACCCCGGTGAACCAGCGGGCGATCGGCGCCTCGTCCGTGGAGAACAGGTGCGCGTACCAGCCAGGGGAGGTGACGCCCGCCCCGTACCCGGAGGCCGCCGCCAGGCGCGAGTGCGTCCACGGCACCCAGGTCAGCTCGGTCCTGGTCTTCGGCGCACCGGCGAGCAGCCTGGCGTCCGCGGACGCGGCGGGCAGCTTCCCGGTCAGGGCAGGGGCGTGCCAGGCGCCGCAGACGACGGCGATCCGGGCATGGCCCGCTTTCGTGGCCGCGCGGAGCCGCTGGCGCATGTGGGCCTCGCGGCGCAGCGTGACCGGGTCCTGCTCGCCGACGGTGTCGCGCAGTGCGGTCATCGCCTCGGTGAGCTGGTCGAACGGGTCGCCGGTGTCGCGCAGCTCGACCGCGTCCTCCCACCAGGCTTCGGGGTCGTCGTAGCCGGCGGCCTCGGCCAGCCGGGCGATCGGGTCGATGCGGAGGGGTGCGGGGGTCTCGACCGGCGGATCGTCGACGAGGCTCTGGGTGCTGGGCAGGTCGATGAACTGGACGGACGCGCCGTTCGCCAGCGCCCACCGGATCGCCTGCCACTCGGGGGAGAAGGCGGCCATCGGCCAGAACGCGGCCCTGGCCGGGCTGGCGGCGTCCCAGGCCAGCAGGGCGATCGGCGGAACCAGCTCGGGATCGGCCGCCCACGCCAGCAGCGGGTCGGCGTCGGCCGGACCCTCGATCAGGACGCAGTCGGGACCATACGCGTCCAGCGCCCGGACGACCGCCCGGGCGGAGCCGGGCCCGTGGTGCCGGACGCCGAGCACCCGCACCGGAGGCGCGGCGGCGTCGGTCACTGGCTGACCTCCCGGGCCGCGCGGTAGAAGTCCTTCCAGTCCGGGCGCTCGCGGACGACGGTCTCCAGGTACTCGTTCCACACCACCTGGTCGCTGACGGGGTCCTTGACCACGGCTCCGACGATGCCGCCGGCGACATCCTGGGCGCGCAGCAGGCCGTCCCCGAAATGGGCGGCCAGCGCGAGTCCCTGGGTGACGACGGAGATCGCCTCGGCCGTGGACAGCGTGCCCGACGGCGACTTGACGGCGGTCCGTCCGTCGAGGGTCTGCCCGTCCCGGAGTTCGCGGAAGATGGTCACGACCCGGCGGATCTCGTCCACCGCGTGGTCTGGACCGGGCAGCTGCAGCGCGTGGCCGAGGTCGGCGACCCGGCGGGTCACGATCGTGACCTCCTCGTCCGGCGACGCGGGCAGCGGCAGGACGACGGTGTTGAACCGCCGCCGCAGCGCGCTGGACAGCTCGTTCACGCCGCGGTCACGGTCGTTGGCGGTGGCGATCAGGTTGAAGCCCGCCCTGGCCTGCACCTCGTCCCCGAGCTCGGGCACCGGCAGGGTCTTCTCGCTGAGGACGGTGATTAGCGCGTCCTGCACGTCGCTGGGGATGCGGGTGAGTTCCTCGACCCGGACGACCGCGCCCCGCCGCATGCCGACCATCACCGGGCTCGGCACAAGCGCGTCGAACGACGGCCCGTGGGCCAGCAGCTGCGCGTAGTTCCAGCCGTACCGGACGGCCTCCTCCGCGGTGCCGGCCGTCCCCTGCACCACCAGGGTGGAGTCGCCGCTGATCGCCGCGGCCATGTGCTCCGAGACCCACGACTTGGCCGTCCCGGGTACACCGAGCAGCAGCAGCGCCCGGTCGGTCGCGATGGTGGCGACGGCGATCTCGATCAGCCGGCGGCTGCCGACGTACTTGGGCGACACGACCGTGCCGTCGCCCAGCGTGCCGCCGATCAGGTAGGTGACCACCGCCCAGGGCGACAGCCGCCAGCCGGCCGGGCGGGGCCGGTCGTCGGCGCCGGCGAGCGCCGCGAGTTCGTCGGCGAACAGCTGCTCGGCGTGCGGACGCAGGAACTCCGTCTGGGCGGGGACGGTGTCGGTCATGTCAGCCTTCCTTCGGGAGTTCGTCCCGGGTGTGCGGTGCGGTGAGGACGGGGTACGGCAGCAGGGCTTCGGCGAGCGCCTGGCGCAGCTGCAGGGCGGCCGCAGCACGGCCGACGGCTCGGCGGGCGGCGGCCGCCTTCTCGGCGGGCAACCGCTGTTCGAGGCTGCGCAGCCGCTCGACCAGGGCCGGTGCGGCGAGCGGATCGGCGTTCACCGCGAGCGGGACGACCAGTTCGGCGATCCGGTGGTACTGCGGCTTGCCGCCGGCGAGGGTGGCGATCGCGTCGAGCGCGGCGACCGCCAGGGCTGGCGCCATCGGCCGGCTCACGACCTGGTTCAGGAGACCCGCGTCCGAGCCGCTCCGGAGCGCCTCGGCGGCGAGCTGGTCGCGCCGGGCGGGTGGCAGCACCGCCAGCAGACCGGGGATCAGACCCGGTCGGGACGCGGCGAGCGCTTCGGCGAGTTCGGCGTCGCGCCACCGATGCGCTGCCGCGACGAAGGCGGACGAGAGGTCGATCGGCGAGCCGTGGTACTCGGCCGGTCCGGTGGCCAACTCGACGGCGCTCGCGCCCAGGACCTCCGGCCAGCGGTCGGTCGGCACGAGCGAGATCACGTGCAGGAGGTGCAGCCGCTCGGCCGGCGTCTTCTCGGCATCGGACTCGGGGTAGCCGTCGCGCCGCGTCTGCGCGGTCACCGGGACGGGCTGCGCAACCAGGGCGGCGTGCCGCAGGAAGCGGGACTTGAGCTGCAGGTGGCGGGCGGCCAGGTCCTCGGCCCGGCGCAGGTAGGCCGAGCCGGACAGCCCCGCCAGGACGTCGGCCGCCGCATGCCGGACGGCCCGGGCGCGATCGTCCAGCCGTCCCTCGAGGAACGGCTCGTCGTCGGCGGACAGGCCCACGTCGAGGGCGCGGACGAAGGTCTCCCGCGCGTCGGGCGGCTCCTTGGCGAACGCCGGGGTCTCCAGCAGGGCTCGCGCGGCGGCGGGCTGCGTGGCCCGGAGGGCGCGGAGGTACCCGGTGCGCTGGGCGAGGCCGCCCTCGTCCCAGGCTCGCGGGTCGGCCGGCTCCCGGGACGCTCCGGACCGGGCCAGGGCGTCCGTCCAGGCGGCGTCGAGGCCGACGAGCGCCCAGCCGCGGTCGTCCAGGACGGCGGCGAGGTCGCGGGCGACCTCGTGACGGTGGCTGTCGGCGAGCAGTTCGAGGAGGAGGTCGGGCGGCAGGGTGAGGCCGCGGCCGGCGAGCGCGATCAGCGCCTCGTGCTGCAGGGCGTCCCGCAGGGTGCCGTCGGCCCGCACCCGGCGCAGCAGGGCGACGACCGGGGCCGGCGCGGCAGGCTTCGACGGCGGGGCGAGGCGCAGGGGTGCCAGCCCGGGACCGGGCCGGACGGACGCGTCCCGCGCGGCGACCCACGCCGCGGCGGCATCGAGGAGGACGTCGGCGGCATCGGCCGTCCCGGGCCCGACGACCGTGGCGATCGGCTCGGGGAGATCGCCGACAGAGACCGGACGCGTTCCCGTCCCCACGGCGACAGCGGTGCCGAGCCCGGCGAAGTCGATCACAGCACCACCAGCCGGTCGTCGAGGACGGCGGCGCTCGGGCGGAAGCCCTCGGCGCTGAGCTCGCCGGCGAGGGTGCAGGGCCAGCCCCCGGTGGCGGCGACGGCGGGCCAGGCGCCGTCGCCGAGCACGGCCAGGGAGCCGTCGGCGTCGGCGAGCCCGAAGCCGGTGTCCGGGGCCTTGCGCAGCTCGCCGGTGACCAGGACCGGCCACTGCTCGAGCCACGGGTCCGCCGTCCGGGCCCGGCGCCACTGGTCGATCGCCGCCGCGATGCCCACGCCGTCCAGCTGCCCGGTGAAGGGCTGGGCCTGCTCGGTGCGCTCCCCGACGACGGCGCGCAGGCCGGGGCGCCCCGGGTAGAAGTGGAGGGTCGCCTCCACGCTGGTGCCGGGGTAGAGGTTCGAGGTGAGCGGGGCACCACCGGCCGCGAAGAACAGCACGAGCGCGGGGCGTCCGGTGGCCAGGCCGCGCAGCCAGACGCGGCGCACGGAGACCCGGTCCTCGTCCGAGTCGCGCAGGCCGAGCACGACCCAGGTGTCGCGGACACCGGGGGTGGCGAGGACGTCCTCCGCGCGGACGGTGAAGCCGACATGGTTGCGGACGGTGGCGGCCAGGTCTTCGGGGAGGGCCGCGCGGTGCTGCCACGCGCGGATCAGCAGGTGCAGGCGTCCGATGCCCTCGACGAGCCGGGCCGGCCAGTCCGGGGTCGAGTCGACGATCTCCGCGAGCCGCTCGAGGCGGCCGGCGACGCCGGGCGCCTGGGCGTCGATCATCCGGGCGGCCTGCTCGCGGAAGCGGCGGGGACGATGGTGGCTGTCGTGGGCCAGCCCGCGTCCGAGCTGGTCACGGAGAAAGAGGCCGAGGTCGGCCAGGCCGGCGTCCACGCGGGCCTCCCGGTCGGCGAGGCGCTGCTGGGCCGCGGCCTCCTGCTCGGGGGTTCGTTCGGTCGACTTCGGTGTCTTCTCGGTCTCCGGCCCCGCCTGCCGGGCGGCCCATTCGGAGGCGAAGCCCGCGGCGACCCCGTGTTCGTCCACCCGTCCCTCGGCCCACAGGTAGAGCAGGGCGACGGAGTGCTTGCAGGGGAACTTGCGGGACGGGCACGTGCACTTGTAGCGCGGGCCCGCGGTGTCGACCGACACCTGGTAAGGGGTTTTGCCGGAGCCCTGGCAGCGGCCGCAGAGCAGGCTGCCGGTCACGCCGACATCGCTCCACGGGGTCGGGATGGCCAGCCGCCGCGCAGCCTTCCGGATCTGGTCGTCGGGAGCCGCGTCGTCGACGCGGTGCACGCTCCACCGGTCGTCCGCAGCCATGCACAGCACACTAGTTAGGCAGAGCCGGCGCCGGTCATCCACGCGGACGAGATTCCACCGTGTCGTGATTGGATGACGGCGGGCTCAAGAGCAGGAGCAGCGCATGGTGACCGCTGAGGATCTGATGGCCGGACCGCGAGGGCGGCGCCTGCTGTGTGCGTTCGCGGTGGCCAGTGAACGCGAGGTGGTCGGTGAGGGCGCGGAGCTGCCACTCGGCGCGGCCGTGCTCGATGCATCCTTCCGGCTGGCGAAGGAGCACGGGCATGCGGTGACCCGGTTCGGTTGGGGCGCGACCTGGGACGGACCGTTGTCCACAAGCGCCGACGTCGCCTCCCGGCTGGCGGAGGTGTCGTTGATCCCGGCGGATCCCGAGGCGTTGATCGAGGCACTGGCTGCGGCGGTGGACTCCGCGATGTACTGGCAGGAACCCGACGGTGAGGATCTGCTGTGCGCCACGCCTGCGGTCCGGGACGCGCTGTGGCGGGTCGGCGAGCACCTGGCGGGATTCCCCGCGGTGCAGGCGTGGACGGCACCGGTCGATCCGGCCGACCAGTGGCAGGTTGTCTGGGACGACGGCGAGCTGCCACCCCGACCTGACCTCTCGGCGTGGCGGGAGGAGGTCCTGGCCCAGGAGCGCGCAGCCGAGCGGGATCGTCCCGCCGACCCGCGGGCGAACTGGACGGGGGAGTGGTGGTCCCGTCCGCCGTACGGGCCAGCCTCGACCGGTTCGTTCGGCGACGCGGGACCGTACGGGTTGTGGCTGGTCGAGGACGCTCTCGGCTGGGCGGACGCCGCCGCGTACCGCCTCGAGGTCGAGCCGTCCTCACGGGTCCTGGAGATCGACGGCACCGCGGCGTGGGCGGCGTTGTGTGCGGAGTTCCCGCTCGAGGTGACGGCGTCGAAGCGGCACGACTGGTACCGGACAACCGGTCGAGCCGGTCGATGGGTGATTCCCGACTGGAGCCTGGTCGGCGAGCGCTACGACGGCGTCCACCTCACCATCGCCGGGTACCTGGCCGCGGCGACCACATGCGTCGACGTCGGCGAGGTGGCCAGCGTGATCGCCGGCTGGGGACCGGACACCACGTGGTGGCTCAACGGCACCACCCGACCTGCCTCGGCGCCGCATCGCTGGCAGGCCACGCACGTCGAGGGCCAGCCGCTGTGGACCCCCGTCCGCTGAGTCAGCCGCCCACCCGTCCCACCCCACCCGTCCCACCCCACCCGTCCCACCCGCCCGTCCCACGCGCTCCACGGAGCTGTCGAAAGTCGCCCTGGCTGCCGAACCTTCGGCAGCTTCGGCAACTCTCGGCAGCTTGTGTGCTGAACCGAGTTGGGAACCGTCCCCGCGATTCCGGTTCAGCCGCTCCGGTGGAGGTAGCCGATCAGCTCCGAGCGCTTGTGGATGCCCAGTTTGCGGTAGATGTGCTGGATGTGGGTGTTGACCGTGTAGGGGGAGATGACCAGCTTCTCGGCGACGGCCGAGGCGGTGTAGCCATGGCCGACGAGGGCCATGATCTCCCGCTCCCGCTCGGACAGCATGAACTCCTCGGCGACCGAGTTCACGATGGCGGCCAGTTCCGACTCCGCCTGCGGGCTGCGGGTGAGTTCCTCGATCGCGTACTCCTGGCGCACCATCGTGATCAGCAGGCCCGCCACGACCGCCACCAGCAGCACGAACGTGGGCCGCACCAGGAGCTCGTGCCACCCGGGCACCCGCTCGTAGACCAGCGCCGTGCCGTTGCCCAGGCAGATCCCGAGCCGGATCGCGCTGCCGGACAGCGCGAAGGCGATCGCCGGGGGCGCGTATCCCCGTTGGGTCAGCACGCCCATGTACAGCGTCAGCAGGATCTCGAACAGCGACGAGATCGCCACCGCCAGCAGGAACGCCGCGCCGTCCAGCCGGTCGTCCGCCAGGTACATGACGCAGGCGATCACGATCAGCAGCATCAGCCACGGGTACACGCGGAACGCCGACCGGCCGTCCCGGAACGTCCGCTGGAGCACCGCGAACAACAGGACCAGCGCCGCCCCGATCACGATGCCGAGGGTGAAGGCGTCCTGCACCGAGGCCAGCGCCTCCCACGGCACGATCGCCACCGTGTAGTAGCAGACGAACGCCGCCACGAACGAGATCACCGTCACCGTGACCATCGTGTTCTTGCCCTGGATCGCCGCCTTCGCCGGCAGCAGCCGCGGATGGCACTGCGGCAACTCCCGCACCTGCGCACACAGCAGCAGTCCCGACAGCAGCGGCAGCACGGCCACGATCACCGGCGCCAGCCACCCCGGCGCGACATAGGTCACCCCGATCAGCGCCAGCAGGAAACCGCCGTAGGTGGGAGCGACCCGTCCCAGCGTGAACTTCGCCTTCTGGCACGCCAGCCGCTCGCCCCACAGCACCCACAGCACGCCCGCGCAGCCGCCGACCACCAGCGCGGACGCATACGCCAGCCACGGCGTCTCCGCCAGCATCCCCAGCGTGCACAGCGTCACCGTCCCCGCCGAACCCAGCAGGGCGACGGGCCAGACGAGCTGCGGCTTCGCCTCCAGATGCCGCCGCCGGCCCAGTTGCCAGGCCAGCACCAGCGGCACCCCGGCCGCGGCCGCCAGCGCGATCAGCCAGGCGAACGTGATCCGGTCGTCCAGCAGGAAGGTCGTCGGGAAGGAGTTCGGCACGAACCACAGGCAGTAGTGCCACGCCAGCACCAGCGTGAGGCCCAGGTACTTCAGTCGCGGCCCGAGCACGACGCTCGCCAACACAGTGTTCGCCCGCTGCCGCGGACCTTCGCTCATGGCGCGCCCTCTCCGGTGGGGGTGACCTGTGACGTGAGTGTGTCGGGCCCGCCGGCGGTCGCCGGTTCGCGTACTTCTGTGGACGCCGGACCCACTCCCTAGTGTCTCATCCACTAGGCGCGGGACCCATCACAAGAAACTGATGAGTGGGGTCATCTGAACCTCATGCACTTCAAGGTCACACCAATCTGGGGACGCCTGCGGCATGCGTGCGCACCACCGTCCGGACAGAGTGACGCCCGGGGCCACGACAGCCCCGGGCCACCCGCCTGTGCTCTCAGGCCGTGGTCGTGACCACTCGAAGGAGTCTCAATGGCGAACTCACCGAGCAACGAGAAGACCTACGCCGACCTGAGTTCTGGACGGCGCTGGTTCCTGCTCATCCTCGCGAGCATCGGCAGCTCGATCATCTACGCGCCCGCCTACCTGAAGGCCGTCTTCTACGACCCGCTGCAGCAGGCCCTGGGCGTGACCAACACCGAACTCGGCGCCGTCTTCGGCGCCTACGCCATCACCGCCCTGATCTGCTACCTGCCCTCGGGGATCCTGGCCGACAAGATCCGGATGCGCACCCTGTCGTCGGTCGGCTTCATCTCCACGGCCGTGCTGACCTTCGTCTACGCGATGCTGCCCAGCCTGACCGTCCTCTACATCGTGTTCATCCTGATGGGCATCACCACGATCCTGATCTGGTGGGGCGTCCGCTACAAGCTGGTCCGCCTGGTCTCCAAGGAGGACGAGTACCCCAAGCGGATCG
>DAINOM010000018.1:0-31427 GCA_036735445.1 Propionicimonas sp. | reverse complement strand
ATCGAACACCTCCCACCATCAGGTGTTGCCACGACCACTTGAGCCCACCGCCGAACCTTCGCCAGCCAGGGCAACTTTCGGCAGCCTCTGTGGTGGCGGGAGGCAGGAGCGCGCGCTGCGACCCCCACCGGTCGGAGGGTCGCTACGCTGAGCGGCGCGGAGGGAGGCGCGATGGCCTACGAACGGCTCGAGGCGGACGCCGTGCTGGCGACGGCGCAGCGGCTGCACGGACGGATCGCGGCCCGGTTCCCCGAGCGCAATCTCGCCCGGGTGGCCGACCAGCTGGTCACGGTCGCGTCCGACGTCGAGCGCGCGGCAGCGCGGACGCTGCCCATCCGGATCCTTCGGGTCGCAGGGCTCGCGCTGATCGGCGTCCTCGTCGCGCTGTCCGCGGCCTCCGTCGTGGCCGTGCTGCTGGAACTGGCGGCGACCAGGGGCTCGGCGCTGGCCTGGCTGTCCGCCGCCGAGACGATCATCAACGACATCGTGTACGTGGGCATCGCGGTGGTCTTCCTCTGGCTGCTGCCGGCCCACCTGGAACGACGGCGGGTGCTCGGCGAGCTGCACCGGCTGCGCTCGCTGGCCCACGTCATCGACATGCACCAGCTCACCAAGGACCCGGAGCGGTTCGCGGAGGCCTACCGTCCCACGGCTCGCAGCGTCCAGGTGGGGCTGAGCCCGATCGACATGGCCAACTACCTCGACTACTGCTCCGAACTGCTGTCCCTGGTCGCCAAGACCGCGGCCGTGTACGCCGAGCGCAGCACCGACCCGGCGGTGCTCGCCACGATCTCCGACATCGAGAACCTGACCAACGGCATGTCCCGGAAGATCTGGCAGAAACTGGGCCTGCTGCCCGGCGTCGGCGCAGAGGTGTCCGGGGGCTCCGCTGATTAACGCGGGCGGTTGCCGTTGTGGCAGACTTGTCCATCGTTGTGCCGCCGGCGCTCCTGCCACAGGGGGAAGGCGCGGCGACCGTGATGAGCAATCGAGACGAAGTGGCCTGTGGCACTGGCGAAGGAATCCGGAATGAACCAGCTGGTTGAGCAGATCGGCAAGGCCGCGCAGCGCGAGGACGTGCCTGACTTCCGTCCCGGCGACTCGGTGAAGGTGCACGTGCGGGTCATCGAGGGCAACCGCTCCCGCATCCAGATCTTCGCCGGCGCCGTGATCTCCCGCACCGGTTCTGGCATCGCCGAGTCCTTCACCGTCCGCAAGGTCAGCTTCGGCACCGGCGTCGAGCGCACCTTCCCGCTGCACAGCCCGATCATCGAGAAGATCGAGGTCGAGCGGCTGGGCGACGTGCGACGCGCCAAGCTGTACTACCTCCGCGGTCTGCGCGGCAAGGCTGCGAAGATCAAGGAGAAGCGCGACCGCTGATGCGCTGGACGCACCGCGGTCACCGGAACGGGGATCCCAGGGCGTCCCGGAAGGGAGAGCGGTGAGCGCATCCAGCACGAGCGGGAGCGACACGGCCCAGGGCACGTGGCGGGCCGCAGCCAGCTGGCTGCGCGAGATCGCGATCGTCGTCGTCGGCGCCCTGATCGCGTCCACGCTGCTGCGGCTGTTCGTGGCGCAGATGTTCGTGATTCCCTCGGGCTCGATGGAGAACACCCTGCTGGTGCGCGACCGGGTGGCGGTGCAGAAGATCGCCGGCTACTCCCGGGGCGACATCATCGTCTTCCGGGACACCCAGGGCTGGCTCGAGCCGGCCAAGCAGGAGACCGACCCGTTCAAGCGCGCGCTCGTGTTCGTCGGGCTCGCCCCGGACGAGAACTCCAACCACCTGATCAAGCGGCTCATCGGCGTCGCCGGTGACCACGTCACCTGCTGCGACGCCCGGGGCCGGGTCGCCGTCAACGGCACGGCGCTCAACGAGAGCGAGTATCTCTACACGGATCCGGCCACCGGTCGGCAGGCGGAGCCGTCCGCGGTCGCCTTCGACCTGGTCGTCCCGGCGGGCACGGTGTTCGTGATGGGCGACCACCGCAACGACTCCGAGGACTCCCGCTGCCACCTGAGCGACGACACCGAGGGTGGGCCTGAGGGTTCGAAGGCGTTCATCCCGGTCGAGAACATCGTGGGCACGGCGATCGCGGTGGTGTACCCGTTCGACCGGTTCCACGGGATCAGCCGACCTGGGACGTTCGAGGGCGTCGCCGCCGGCGGCACGCCGCCCGACGCCCCGGTGCTGACCGGGAACAAGGTCGTCTGCTGAGGTAGGACGGTGGCGATCGTGGTACGCCGGGACGCCGGGATCTACGCGTATGAAGCCTCGCTGCGGCGGGGTGGCTTCGACCTGATCGCGGGCGCGGACGAGGCGGGACGGGGGGCCTGCGCGGGTCCCCTCGTGGCGGGCGCGGTGATTCTGCGTCCGGGACGGGCGGGTGAGATCCCCGGCCTGGCGGACTCGAAGCTGCTCACGCCGGCCGCACGCGAGCGGGTCTACCAGGAGGTGGTCAACCGGGCACTGGCGTGGGCCGTGGTCTGCGTGGAGTCGGACGAGTGCGACGCCCTCGGCATGCACCAGGCCGACCTGGCCGCGCTTCGCCGCGCGCTGCTGCGGCTGCAGCCGGCGGCGGAGTTCGCCCTCACCGACGGGTTCAGCGTCGACGGCCTGGGGATGCCGAACCTCGCGATCTGGAAGGGCGACCGGGTGGCGGCGTGCGTGGCCGCCGCGTCAGTGGTGGCCAAGGTCACCAGGGACCGGATCATGACCGGTTGGCACGAGGAGTTGCCCCACTACGCCTTCGACATCCACAAGGGCTATTGCACGCCGCTGCACCAGGAGCGGCTGGACGAGCACGGGCCGAGCAGCATCCACCGGATGTGCTTCGAGAACGTCCGGCGAACGATTAAGGTGAGTGCGTTATGAGTGCCGAGGACCTTGAGCAGTACGAATCCGAGCTCGAACTGCAGCTGTACCGCGAGTACAAGGACGTCGTCGGCATCTTCACCTACGCCGTCGAGACCGAACGCCGGTTCTACCTGTGCAACGCCGTCGACCTGAAGGTGCGCACCGAGGGCGGGGACGTGTACTACGAGGTCTCGATGGGCGACGCCTGGGTCTGGGACATGTACCGTCCGGCCCGCTTCGTGAAGAGCGCCAAGGTGCTCACCTTCCGCGACGTCTCCATCGAGGAGATCGCGCACAGTGACCTGAAGGTTCCCGACAACCTCTGAGCCGGCCGACTGCCGACCGCCATCCCGGGCCCCGGTGTCGTCGTCATCCCGGGCTTGACCCGGGATCCCCGTGGTGAGGTCGCCAGGTGTGGTGCGGGGATCCCGGCGTTCGCCGGGATGACGGTGGGGCCGGGATGACGGTGGGGCCGGGACGACGGTGGGGGAGGTGTCATCCCGGGCTCCGACCCGGGACCTTCTCGCTGACCGTCACCGCCTGTGGATAAGGACGGGTTTTCCACGGGCGGCAAATTGCGTGACGCGTTCGCGGGCCCGTTGCCGATAGTGACCATCGGGAGGTGGTTGCCGTGGGGAGGGCCGAGGTCTGGCACCTGGGGGAGGATCTGGCCGCAGCGCATCTGGAGCGGCTCGGCTGGCGGATCTTGGAGCGCAACTGGCGCTGTCCCGCGGGCGAGCTCGACATCGTCGCGCTGCAGCCGGGGCCGGAGCCGGTGGTGGTGTTCTGTGAGGTGAAGTGCCGCAGCGGGCTCGGTTTCGGTCCGCCGCTGGAGGGCATCACCACGCGCAAGGTCGCCAAGCTCAGGGAGGTCGCGCTGCACTGGCTGCGGGCCCAGCCCGGGCCGGTGCGGCACGTCCGGTTCGACGGCGTCGGCGTGCTGCTGGCCAGGGACTCGCCACCGGTGATCACACACGTGCCGGGGATCGGCCGGTGAGCCAGGCGAGGGCCTGGTCGGTGGCACTGGTGGGCCTGGAAGGCACGATGGTCGAGGTCGAGGCCGCGATCAGCAGCGGGCTGCCGCGCACCACGATGGTGGGCCTGCCGGACGCCGCCCTCTACGAGGCCAGGGACCGGTGCCGGGCAGCGATGGCGTCCGCGGGCTTCGGCTGGCCTTCCGACCCGGTGACGATCAACCTCTCCCCGGCGACCTTGCCGAAGGCCGGCTCCCACTACGACCTGGCGATCGCCGCCGCGGTCGCGGCCGCCGGGCGGAAGTACGACCCATCGGCGCTGGAAGGGCTGGCGATCTTCGGCGAGCTCGGTCTGGACGGCCGGGTCCGGGCCGTCCGTGGGCTGCTGCCGGCGCTGATCGCCGCCTCCGGACGGGAGTTCACCCGGGTGGTGGTGCCGGCGGCCCAACTGCGAGAGGCGGCCCTGCTCGACGGGCTCACGATCTTCGGGGCGGCCGACCTCTCCGACCTGTTCGACGTGCTCACCGGCGGATCGGGTGCTCCGGTGCCCGCCCGGGTGGAGCCGGCGGCCGCCCCTCGTCCGATGCTCGACGTCGCCGACGTCGCAGGGCAGTCGGAGGCGAAGTGGGCGCTGGAGGTCGCCGCGGCGGGGCGTCACCACCTCTACCTGCACGGTCCGCCGGGCGTGGGCAAGACCCTGCTCGCCGAGCGGCTGCCGGGCCTGCTGCCCGACCTGGAACTGGCCGAGGCCCTGGAGGTCTCCGCCGTGCACTCGCTCGCCGGAGTGAACCTCGACGGCGGCCTGGTGTGGCGACCGCCGTACGCCGACCCGCACCACTCCGCGTCGATCGCGAGCCTCGTGGGCGGTGGTGCCCGGATCGCCCTGCCCGGGGCGGTGTCGCGGGCGCACCGGGGCGTGCTGTTCCTGGACGAGGCCCCGGAGTTCAGTCCCCGGGTGATGGAGGCCCTGCGGGTGCCGCTCGAGTCCGGCCGGATCGTGCTGGGTCGCTCGATGGCGACCGCGACCTATCCGGCGAGCTTCCTGCTGGTGCTGGCGGCGAACCCGTGCCCGTGCGGCATGGCGGGCACACCAGGCGGCAACTGCCGGTGTCCGCCGATGACCGTGCGGCGGTACGCGTCCCGGGTGTCGGGGCCGATCCTCGACCGGATCGACATCCACCAGGAGCTGCGCCCGGTTCGCGCGGCCTTCCTCGACCGGCGTCACGAACCGGGTGAGGGCACGACGGCGGTGGCCGAACGGGTGCTGGCCGCCCGCGACCGGCAGCGGCACCGGCTGCGGCCGAGCGGCTGGCGCACCAACGGGGAGGTGCCGGGGCCTGCGCTGCGCAGGCGGCTGCCGCTGCCGGACGGCGCCGAGATGCTCGATGTCGCCGTCGCCCGCGGGCGCCTGTCCGCGCGCGGGGTCGACAAGGTCCTGCGGCTGGCGTGGACGATCGCCGACCTGGCCGGGAGTGACCGCCCCAGCCGCGAACACCTGCACACGGCGCTCGCGATGCGCCGGGGCGAGCACGGAACGGAGGCCTCCTGATGGACGAACGGCTGGCGCGGATGTGTCTGGCTGCGGTGATCGAGCCGGGGAAGCCGGCCACGGTGGACGTGGTGGCGGAGCTCGGGGCCGCCGAGGTCTGGGCGGGCCTGCTCACCCGCGCGGAGCCGATCGCCGTCCGGGCGCGCAGGCTGCAACCGGACGAACTGGTGGCCCGGACGAGGGCGGCCCAGCTGCGGTTCGTGGTTCCCGGCGATGCCGACTGGCCGCCGGCGCTGGCCGACCTCGCGCGGTGCGAGCGGGTCAACGACCTGTCCGGGGAACCGCTCGGCCTGTGGGTGCGGGGGAGCGGCGACCTGGCGGCGCTGTCCTCCACGGCGGTCTCCGTCGTCGGCTCGCGAGCTTCGACCGCGTACGGCGACACCGTCGCAGCCGACCTCGGGGCCGAGCTCTCCGAGGCGGGTCGCAGCGTGGTGTCCGGGGGCGCCTACGGGATCGACGCCGCCGCGCACCGGGGCTGCCTCGCCGGCCGGACGCCGACCGTCTGCGTGCTCGCCGGCGGCCTCGACCGGCCCTACCCGCCCGGGCACCGTCCGCTGTTCGACCGGATCGCCGAGCACGGGCTGCTGGTCAGCGAGCTGGCGCCGGGAGAACATCCCACGAGAGTCCGCTTCCTGGCCAGGAACCGGCTGATCGCCGCGCTGGCGCCGGGCACGGTGCTGGTGGAGGCGGCGGCCCGGTCGGGTGCCCGCAACACCGTCACGTGGGCGAACGTGCTCGGCCGGGTGGTGATGGCCGTCCCCGGGCCGGTCACCAGCGCCACGTCGGTCACACCGCACCGCCTGGTCCGCGAGGCGGAGGCCGTGCTGGTCACGTCGTCCGCCGACGTGCTGGAACTGCTCTCGCCGCTGGGCCGGGCGAGTCCGCGGGCGCCGGCAGAACGGCGGCCGACGGACGCGCTGGCCGGGGACGAACTGCGCCTGTACGAGTCCGTGCCGGCCAGGGGGAGCCTGCCCGCCGGGGAGCTGGCGTTGCGGGCGGGGATCACGGTGCCGCGCTGCCTCGCCGTGCTCGACCAGCTGGCGGAGCAGGGGTTCGTCGCGCAGAACCCGATGGGGGAGTGGCACCTGCCGCCGAGGGGAGGTCAGCGTGTGCGCGGGGACGGGTGATCGTGAGCGGTGCGGTAAGCATCCAGCAGTCGGAGCCACACCTCGCTCGCGGTCGGATACGCCGGCACCGCGTGCCACAGCTGGTCCGCGGTCAGTCCGCCGACGATCGCGACCGTGGCGGCGTGCACCAGCTCGGCCACCTCCTGGCCGGCGAAGGTCGCGCCGAGGAGGCGTCCCGTGCCGGCCTCGAAGACGAGTGAGGCCCGGCCGGACGCGTCGTCCCGCAGCAGGCCGAAGCCCGCCGCGCTGCTCATCGGCACGGCGACGGTGTCCACGGCCCGCCCGGCGGCGCGCGCCTGCCCCTCGGTGAGACCGGTGGAGGCGACCTGCGGGTCGCTGAACACCACCTGCGGCACCGGCACGTCCTGCGGAGCCGTCGGCACGGGACGGTCCTCGGCACGGGCGGCGATGACCGCGCCGGCGAGCCGGGCGGTGTACTTGCCCCAGTGGGTGAGGGCGGCGTCACCGCTGGCGTCGCCGACGACGTACAGCCAGTCGGGGCGCGCGGTGGCGTCGGTGAGGGCCTCCGGGGACAGGCCGATGCTCTCCAGCCCCAGGGCTGCGGTCGCCGGACGCCGTCCGGTGGCGACGAGCACCTCGGCGAACTCCTGCGGGGTGCCGTCGACCTCGAGCCGGACCGGGCCGCCGTGCACCCTGCCGAGACCGGTGTCGGCACCGTCCAGCCGGGCGGCGGCCCCGACGGACGCACCGAACCGCACGTCCACGCCGCCGGCGCGCAGCCCGTCGGCGACCAGCTCGGACGCGAACGGCTCGAACCGGTCGAGCACCCGGTCACCACGGACCAGCATGGTGACCTTCGCGCCGAGCGCGGCCAGCCAGCGGGCCGCCTCCACGGCGACCACGCCACCACCGACCACAGCGATCGACTCGGGCACCTCGACGACACCGGTCGCGTCGCGGGAGGTCCACGGGTGCAGGCCGGCGAAGGCCGGCGGGATGACCGGGACGCTGCCGGTGGCGACCACCACGGCGTGCCGTGCGCTCACCTCCCGCTCCGCGCGGTCACCGGCGATGGTCACCCGCCGCTCACCGCTCAGCCGCGCGGTGCCGCGAGCCACCTCGATCCCGGCGCCGGTGGCCCAGGCCACCTGCCCGGAATCGTCGTAGCCCGACACCCAGGTGTCCCGTCGTGCGAGCAGGGCCGGCACGTCCAGGCTGATCCGCGCGGGCAGGCCGCCCAGGTGCTCGGCGGCGTCGCGCACCTCCAGCGGGCGGAGCAGCGCCTTGCTCGGCATACAGGCGTGGTAGGAGCACTCGCCGCCGACGAGCTCGCGCTCGACCAGCAGCGCCGTGCGCTCCGATCCGCGAATCGCGTAGTCGGCCACGTTCTCGCCGGCCGCGCCCGCGCCGATCACCACCACGTCATAGACCTCTGCCGCCATCGCCCCAGTCTCGTCCAGGTCACGATCCGGCAACAGTCCGCGCGAGGGACGGGGATTACGCAACGAAGCCCGCACCGCTGCCGTGGTAGCGGCATGAAGACACTGCGTTCGCTCGGCATCGCCGCCGGCGTCACCACCCTCGCTCTCCTCGCCGGCTGCAGCGCCGGCTCTGCCAGCATGCCGGCCGGTTCCGTAGCCGCCGAAGAGGAGCCCGGCGACATGTCCGCCGGCGGCCGGGCGGAGGACGCGGGCACCCTGCCGTCCGCTGCGGAGGGCCAGCCGGGGGAGGTGCCCGGCCCGGCCGTCGCCCAGAAGCTCGCGCGCACCGCCCGGGTGGGCATCACCGTCACCGACGTGGAGGCCGCCGCCACCCAGCTGCGTGACCTCGCCGTGGCGATGGGGGGCCAGGTCACCGCCGAGAACCTCGTCACGAGGGCTGACGCCGACACCGAGGAGGAGCGCGGCCCGGTCTCGACCATCGTGATCAGCGTCCCCGCCGACCGACTCGACTCCACCCTCGACCAGCTGAAGTCCGTCGGCACGCTCAGCAGCCGGGTGATCTCGTCCGAGGACGTCACCATCCAGGTGGCCGACGTCGACTCACGGATCAAGACGCTGGACGCCTCCATCGACCGCCTGCGCGACCTGTCGGAGAAGGCCGGGAGCATCCGTGAGCTCACCGAGCTCGAGGCCCAGCTCACCTCGCGGATCGCCGAGCGGGACTCGCTGATCGCACAGCAGCGCTCCCTCGCCGGACGAGTGGCCCAGTCGCCGATCACGGTCACCCTGCGCACGCCGGCGCAGGCCAGCGAACTGGAGACCACCGGCTTCCTCGGTGGCCTCATCGCCGGCTGGAACGCCCTGCTCGCCAGCAGCAAGGTGCTGATGACCGTGATCGGCGCCGTCCTGCCCTTCGCGGCCGTGGTGGCGGTCGTGCTGGTCCCGCTGCTGCTGTGGCGGCGCGCCCGTCGCCGCAGGGCGGCCGCGCCGGTGTCCCCCGTCGGGGGGACAGACGATCCGGGCTCCGACTCCCTAGGATGAGCAGCGCAGGGGGGGAGCAGGCGCTAGCTGTTGCGAGGCCGCGAGGCTGAGAGCGACTGACCTGAGGACTACAAATATCGCAGCACACGTCAGTGAAGCGGACGAGGCCGGACCGGCCCGTCCGCTTCACTGGTTGCGGGGGTCAGTCCACCGCGGACGTGTCCACCCTGCCGGCGTCGACGAGCCGGCCACCCGCGTAGGCGCCGACCGCCACCTCACCCGCGGCGATGCCGGGCAGCTTCCTGGTCGTGGCCCGGTCCACGCGCAGCGCGACGTGGTTCACCAGTTCCGGATGCGCCGACAGCACGGCCGCGGGCAGCCCGCGCGGGTCGTAGCGCAGCAGCGCCTCGTCGCCGCCGGTGATGTCCTCCGCGTCCACGGCCAGTCCGTCGGGACCCGCCCAGTGCAGCCGGAACTCCAGCCGTGACGGCTCCACCGGCAGCGCCTCCGCCGGCCACGCGATGAGGTCCGGCGTCAGCCACACGCCGCGGACCTCCGCGAGGCTCGGCTCGGTCGTGGCCCGGGTGACCGATGTGGTCACCTCGTGGGTGGCGAGGTTGTAGTTGACCCGGACCACCAGCCCGGCGCTCGGCACGTCCACCGCGACCTTCTGCCCGGCCGGGTACCACGTCGACGGGTCGGTGGCGAAGTCGTGCGCCACCTGGAAGTCGTAGCTGCCGGCCGGCAGCTCGCTGGTCGCCCAGGTGTAGGTGCCGTCGCCGTCCGGATCCTGCAGCCACGGCCGCATGCAGTCGGGTGCGTTGTCAGCTCCGCAACCGAGCTCGGAGTTCCACGTCCCCGGCGCGGTGATCAGGTCGCCCTGGGCGTCCGAGGTCACGTAGTGCGTGCGGTGGTCGTAGTAGAAGTTCACCGTCGGCGAGGTCGTGGTCACCGAGATGTTGTCACCTCCCGGCACGCCGCCGGCGCCGTAGTTCTCGTCCCAGCTGTTGTTGACCGCGACCTTGTAGGCGTAGGGGCCGGGCGGCAGGGTGAACTCGCCCGTCCAGACCTGGTCGGTGGACCGGAGCGACAGCTGGGCGTCGGCGCAGTCGGGCTGCCAGTCCCCGGGGCAGCCCATCTCGTCGTTCAGGGTGCCCGGCACACTCACCGCGTCCGGCTGGGTGACCGGACCGACCGAGCCGTCGTCACCGCCGGAGGCCGCCGGGGTGCCCACGATGCCGTAGGACGCGCCGGCGCCCACCCGTCCGGCCGCGTCCCGCGCGACCACGCGGTACTCCAGCAGGGTCCCGGTCCGGAACCCGGTGACGTCGTGGAAGACCCGGTACGGCGCGCTGTCATCGGTGCCGAGGGCCTGCCAGGTCGTGGTGCCGACCGGCCGGTACCAGAAGCTGACCTGGCTGAACGTGCTCGTGCCCAGCTCGGCGGAGATCTCCGCCCGGCCGCCGACCACGCCACCGGGCGCGGGGGCGGTCACCGTGACCAGCGGAGGTCGCCAGCCGCGGTCGACGCGGCTGTGCGCCCGGTACACCACCGCGGACAGCGGCGGCACGGTCACCTTGACCCGGGCGTTCCGGTCGCTGCGCAGCGCTGTCTTCGCGCCGTAGACCGGGGAGAACCGCTCGTTGGCGTTGAACGTGGCGAACGTCGCGGACTTCGCGGTGGTCGCGTTGTTCAGCGCCACCACGTACTCGGTGCCGCGGTCGTCCACGCGGCTGAAGGCGTAGATGCCTGCGTTCTTCGATGCGTAACGGTGCACCTGGGCACCGTCCGCCAGGCCCGGATTGGCCTTGCGCAGCGCCGCCAGCCTGCTGATGAACCGGTACAGCGGTGCGTTCTGGTTGTAGCGGTCCCTCGCGCCCGGCGTCCCGCCCAGCACCGGCTCGGTCGCGTACTGCGCGGTGCGGGTGGCGAACATGTCCTGCCGGGCGTCCTTGTCGCCGCCGGCCCCGATGAAGCCCTGCTCGTCGCCGTAGTACACGATCGGCTGGCCGCGGGTCAGGTACATCAGGGCGTTGGCGAGCTGGACCCGCTTCATCAGGTCGGTGTCGTCGCTGATCCCACTGCTGCGCAGCAGCGATGCCAGCCGGCCCATGTCGTGGTTGCCGAGGAACGTCGGCAGCTGGTACGCGTTGGAGTCGGTGTCGGTGTAGTAGTCGTCGGCCACGAACAGGTCCCGCAGGCCGGTGGTCGCCTTGCCCTGGGCGAAGGCCTGCGCCTGCGCCTGGAAGCCGAAGTCCAGCGTGGCCGGCAGTTTCGCGGTGGTCGTGAACGTCGACATGTACTCCGGACGGGCGTCGTACACCTCGCCGAACATGAAGAAGTCGCGGTTCCCGATCCGCTTCGCCTCGGCCAGCATGGCCGGCGAGAACTTCTGCCAGAACGCCGTGTTGACGTGCTTGACGGTGTCGATCCGGAAGCCGTCGATGCCGAAGTCGACCCAGGTGGAGTACGCGTCGATCATGCCGTCGACGACCTTCGGGTTCTCGGTGAACAGGTCGTCCAGGCCGACGAAGTCGCCGTACTCGGACGATTCACCGGCGAACGTCGAGTCGCCCCGGTTGTGGTACAGCGTCGGGTCGTTCAGCCACGCCGGCACCTTCACGTTCGCGTCGGCGTCGTTGTGGAAGAACGGGTGGTACGGGAACGAGGTGTTCACGTCGAGGGCGGGGAAGTCGTCCGAGCCCGCGACCGCCGCCGGGTCGAACTCGTGGCCGGCGGCATCGAGGTACGGCCTGTCCGCGGTCGGCACGTAGGCGTAGGTGCCCTCGCGGTAGTCGATCACGTCCGCGGTGTGGTTGGTGATGATGTCGAAGAACACCTTCATGCCCTTGCCGTGCGCCTTGCGGATCAGCTCCTTCATGTCGGCGTTGGTGCCCAGGTGCGGGTCGATCGTGGTGAAGTCGGTGATCCAGTAGCCGTGGTAGCCGGCGCTTTCGTTGCCGGGCGTGCCCTGCACGGGACGGTTCTTGAACGCGGGGGTCAGCCAGATCGCCGTGGTGCCGAGGCCCTTGATGTAGTCGAGCTTGCCGATCAGGCCCTTCAGGTCGCCGCCGTGGTAGAAGCCCTTGTCGGTGGGGTCGAAGCCGGTCTGCAGCCGGTCGCCGGTGAGGCCGCCGGTGTCGTTGCCGCGACTGCCGTTGGCGAACCGGTCGGCCATCACGAAGTAGTAGCGCTCGTCGGTGAGCGGACGGCGCAGCGACTGGTCCGCGAGCTTCCGGTCCGCGCGGGTGGTGGCGCCGCTGAGGTCCACCGGCCGGACGCCGATCCGGTGGGAGTCGGCGTCGAAGCTGAACTCCAGCCGGGCGCTGCCGGCGAGCCCGAGCGGCAGGTTGGGACCGTTCGCGCGTCCGTCCGCGCCGTAGTTGACGTCCCAGCTGTCGTTGATGGCGACCTTGAACTCGTAGTCGCCCGCCGGGACGGTGAACGTCGCCCGCCAGATGTTGGTGCCGGGTACCTTCGCGAGGTGGGTGGCCGCGCAGTCGGGCTGCCAGTCACCGGAGCAGCCCAGTTCGCTCTGCAGGGAGCCCGCCACCGTCACCGCGTCGGTGGCCGCGTGGGCGGATGGGGCGGTGCCTGCGGCGATCACGCCGGTGGCCAGGCTCAGGCCGAGCAGGATGCTGAGGACGGGACGGCGCATTCGATGCTCCTTCGACATCGGTGCGGTGGCGGAGCCGCGCGGGGTGAATCTCCGCAGAGTAACGCCGCCCGGCCGGCAGCCGCTCCCGCCGAGCGTTGAGCAGAAGTACCAGCATTGCCCGAGCCGAACCCACCGCGTCCCGCGCTTGCTAAGAGAGTCTAGGAAGACTAAGAATAGTGAGCATGACCCTGAGTCCCCGTGAACGGGAGATCCTCGCCCTGCTGCGGGCGCAGCCGATGCTGGACGCAGCGGGTCTGGCCCGCAGCCTCGGCACCACCAAGGGCGCCATCGCCGTCGCGCTCTCCTCCCTCACCCAGAAGGGCGAGATCGTCGGCCGGGGCTACCTGCTCCGCGGCGAGCCCTGGGCCGTGGTGGTCGGGGGAGCGGCCTGGGACATCAAGGCCCGCAGCCTGGCCGCGGCCCGCCTGCACACGTCCAATCCGGCGGTGGTCACCCGCACGCCGGGCGGCGTCGGCCGGAACATCGCCGAGGGCCTCGCGCGACTGGGTGGACGGGTCCATCTCGTCGCGGCCGTCGGCACGGACCCGGCCGGCCGGGAGCTCCTCGCCCGGACCGCCGACGCGGGCGTCTACGTCGATCGGGTGGTGGAGAGCCCGCACCCGACCGGCAGCTACCTCGCCGCGCTCGACGCGTCCGGGGAACTGGTGATCGGCCTGTCTGACTTCGCGGCCACGGACGCGATGGACGTCGCCGCGCTGAGCAACGCGCAGGAACTGATCGGGCGTGCCGCCGTCGTCGTGGTCGACGCGAACATCCCGGTGGACGTGGCGGCGTGGGTGCTGGGCGTCACCGCGGCCCGAGGCGTCCAGGTGGTGCTGGAGCCGGTGAGCGTGGCGAAGGCGGCCCGGGTGGCGCCGCTGCTCACGGCGGACCGGCCGGTCTTCGCCGTGACCCCCAACGTCGACGAGCTGGGCGCGCTCGCCGGCCGGGACCTGGCCGACAGCGAGGACGAGATCGTCGCGGCGGCCCGGGCGCTGCAGGCCCGCGGCGTCGGCCACGTCTGGGTCAGCCGCGGGGACGAGGGCAGCCTGCTGGTCGGCCCTGAGCGCACCCTGGCCATTCCGGCGGTGCCCGCCAGGGTGGACGACGTCACCGGCGCGGGCGATGCCCTCACCGCGGGCTTCGTCCACGGCCTGCTGCGCGGCGACGATCCGGAGGTGGCCGCCCGCCGCGGACATCTCGCCGCCGCCCTCACCGTGGCCAGCAGCCACACCGTCAGACCTGACCTGGGCGTCGCGATCGCCGCGGCGCTCGCCGAAACCGAAGGAGCCAGACCATGACCGATCCCCACCCGATGCTCGACATCGCAGCGGAGGTGCGGGACGCGCTCGCGTCCGGCCGGCCGGTGGTGGCGCTGGAGTCCACCATCATCAGCCACGGCATGCCCTACCCGAAGAACGTCCAGACCGCTCGCGAGGTCGAGCAGATCATCCGCGACGGCGGGGCGGTGCCGGCCACCGTCGCGGTACTGCACGGCGTGCCGCGGCTCGGTCTGGACGACGCACAGCTCGACCTGCTCGGCTCGGACGAGCACGTTCGCAAGGTGAGCATCCGCGACCTCCCGTACGTGATCGCACGCGGTGAGCACGGCGCCACGACCGTCGCGTCGACGATGCGGCTGGCCGCACTGGCCGGCATCCGGGTGTTCGTCACCGGCGGCCTCGGCGGCGTCCACCGCGGCGCCGAGCACTCGATGGACGTCTCCGCCGACCTCACCGAGCTGAGCCTCACCGACGTGGCCGTGGTCAGCGCGGGCGTGAAGTCGCTGCTGGACATCGGTCGCACGCTCGAGGTGCTCGAGACCCTCGGTGTCCCGGTGATCACCGTGGGGTCGGACGACTTCCCGTCCTTCTACTCCCGTTCCAGCGGCTTCCGTTCGCCGCTGCGACTCGACGGCGCGGACGAGGTCGCGCGGGCGATGCGGGCGAAGTGGGGTCTCGGCCTCGCCGGCGGCATGGTGGTGGCCAACCCGATTCCGGTGGAGGACGAGATCCCCGAGGCCGAGATCGGCGCGCTGATCGCCCAGGCGGTCGCGGAGGCGGACGAGAAGGGCATCACCGGGGCGTCCATCACCCCGTACCTGCTCGGCCGGATCGTCGAACTCTCCAACGGTGAATCCCTGCGCGCCAACATCGCGCTGGTCAAGAACAACGCCCGCCTCGGCGCGGCGATCGCCCGGGAGTACGCCGCGCTCTGACCCGGTACCCTCGTCGGCCCCCAAAACCGCTGGTCGAGCTTGTCGAGACCCCCGGGACACGTCTCGACAGGCTCGACGACCGGTTGGGGCTGGTGCCCGGCGACCGGCTCTGGGTTAATATCTGCGTATGGACGCAGATATGCAGATAACGCTGGACAGCGAGTACGTCGACCTGGCCGCCGAGGTGTTCACCCTGCTGTCGGACCCGACGCGGATCCGGATCATCCTCGCCCTGGAGGAGGGCGAGCTGGCGGTCGGTGAGCTCGCCGCACGGGTCGGCAAGGCGCCCACGGCGGTGTCCCAGCACCTGGCGAAGCTGCGCTGGGCGAAGGTCGTCCAGACCCGTCAGGAGGGCACCCGCGTCTACTACAGCCTGATCGACGAGCACGCCCGCGAACTGGTCCACCAGGCCGTGTTCCAGGCCGAGCACGTGATCGACTTCTGGCCGCGGCACCACCTCGCCGCGCACCGGCCCGACCCGGCCGCCCTGGCCGGGCGCGGCCCGGTCGGCCGGTGAGCGCCACCGACCAGGTGGGCCTGCCCGTCGAGCAGGAGTACGCACCGGAGACCGCGGCGAGCCTGTGGGCGCGGATCGAGCGGGCCGACCTCGTCCGGCTCGGTGCGGTGGCGACCCTGGCGCTGGCCGCGGCGGTGGCGTCCTGGCTGGCCGGCCCGGCATGGCTGACGATCGTGATGGCGGCGGCCGGTCTGGTGATCGGGTGCTGGCCGATCCTCGTCGAGGCCGTCGAGGACGTCCGGGACCGCCGGATGACCATGGAACTGTCCATGCTGATCGCGATCGTCGCCGCCGCGTTGATCGGCGAGTGGGTGACCGCGCTGGTGATCACCGCTTTCGTGCTGGCCGCGGAGATCCTCGAGGACCTGTCGATGGACCGCGGCCGGGACGCGCTCACCGAGCTGATGAGCTTCCTGCCTTCCGTCGTGCAGGTGCGGGACGGGGACGGGGTGCGCAGCGTCGAACTCGGTGAGGTCGGAGTGGGTGCTGTCGTCCAGGTGCTGCCCGGCGGTCGGATCCCCGTGGACGGCGTGGTCGTGGAGGGCAGTTCCAGCGTCGACGCGTCCCGGATCACCGGCGAGCCGCTGCCGGTGGACGTGGCGCCCGGCAGCGCGGTCTTCGCGGGGTCGGTGAACCAGGCCGGGGCGGTCGCGGTCCGCGCGGAACAGGTGGGGGAGGCGTCCTCCTACGGGCAGATCGTGGCTGCGGTCAAGGCTGCGCAGGAGTCCGAGGCGCCCGTCCAGCGGCTCGCCGACCGGGTCGCCGGCTACCTGGTCTACGTCGCGCTCGGCGGTGCTGCGCTGACGTACCTGTTCACCAGGGACCTCACCGCCACCATCTCGGTGGTGATCGTCGCGGGTGCCTGCGGCGTGGCCGCCGGCACACCGCTGGCCGTCCTCGCGGCGATCGCCCGGACAGCCCGGTCCGGCGCCTTCATCAAGGACGGCACGCACCTGGAGCAGCTCGCGAGCGTGGATGCGATCGTCTTCGACAAGACCGGCACCCTCACGCACGGCCAGCCGCGGGTGTCGAGCATCCGGCCGGCGGCCGGCGTCACCGCGGACGAGGTGCTCGCCGCGGCCGCGTCGGCGGAGATGTGGTCGGAGCACCCGATCGGCCAGGCGATCACCGCCCGCGCCGGAGAACTCGGCCTCCCGCTCGAGCGGCCGGTGGACTTCGACTACCAGCCCGGCCGGGGCGTGAGCGCCACGGTGGCCGGACGGCGGGTGCTGGCCGGCAACGCGGCGTTCGTCGCCGGTGCACCGACAGCGACTGAGGCGGCGGCCGGCACCCTCGTCCACGTGGCCGTCGACGCCGGCTACGCCGGCTCCATCCTGCTCACCGACACCGTGCGCGACTCCGCGTCCGCCTGCGTGGCCGACCTGCACCGGCTGGGCCTGCGCGTGGTGATGATGACCGGCGACAGCGTCGCGGCGGCGCAGGCGGTGGGGACGGAGCTGGGCATCGCCGACGTCCGCGCCGGCCTGCTCCCCGCGGACAAGGTCGCCCTCGTGCAGGAACTGCGCGCGGCCGGACACACGGTCGCCATGGTCGGCGACGGCATCAACGACGCCCCGGCGCTGGCGCAGGCGCACGTCGGGATCGCGATGGGCAGCGGGACCCATGTGGCGCGGGAGAGCGCCGACGTCGTGCTGATCAGCTCCGATCTCGCCGACCTCACCGAGGCCGTCCGGACGGCCCGGCGCGGGCGCCGCATCGTGCTGGCCAACTTCGTCGGGACGATCGGCGTCGACCTGGTCGGCATGGCTCTGGCGGCGTTCGGGGTGATCGGACCGCTCGTCGCGGCGATCATCCACGTGGGCAGCGAGTCGGCCTTCATCCTGAACTCCGCCCGGCTGATTCCCCGGCCGGGCCGCCGGTGACCGCGGATCTCTTCGGTCACGGGGTCCAGCGAACGGCCCCGCCGACGCACACGCTGGTGCGCACGGTCGATGCTCGTGCGTGTCTAGGGGGGCTAGACATTGCGAGTTTACCCCGCCTAAATATAGTGATGACGAAGCCGATGAAGTACCGCGAGCTGGCCGACTTGCTACGGAACGCGGGCTTCACCGGGCGTCCGGGGAAAGGCGACCACGAAGTGTGGCGGAACGGCCAAGTCACCGTAACCATCGTCACCGCCCGCGAAGTTTCACCCGCAGTTGTCCGCGACGCCCTGAAGGCCATCGAGAGGAGCGAAGCATGAACGCCACCGTAATCGCCCGACCCTGGGCGCACGGATGGGAGCTCGAGATCGACGCCGATCACCACACCCAGGTCAGCACCCTCGACAAGGCTGTGAGCCAGGTACGCGACTACCTCGACACCGAAGAGCCTGACATCGACCACTCCGACTGGAACATCGCCGTCGTGCCCGACCTGGGTCCGTTGGGTGATCAGGTCCTGGCGGCACGCAAGGCGACAGAGGCCGCAGCCGAGGCGTCACGAGTTGCCGCGAAGCGCTCCCGCGCAGCTGTGCGCCTTCTCCGAGAAGCCGGTTACTCGGTGACGGACTCGGCAGTCATCCTTGGCGTGTCCCGAGGCAGGGTTTCGCAACTCGCCGCTGGTGTCACCACCGCGCAGTACGTTGAGCAACACGGGGCCCGGCCCGAAGCAACCGAAGCCGCCCGCGGATATCTCGAGAGTCAGGGTGGCGGCGAACTCAACATCCACGGCAAGGACGGCCAGGTCCGCGCCAAGGACACCATCGCGCCCGGCAACGACCCCCGCAACACTCCCGGATAGGTGCGGAGCTTCTACTTCCTCGTCGGCCAGGCCGACCCGCCGCGGTATGGGTTGCACCGTCCGCCCGTTGCGTCTGTCGCGGCGTGGGCCGTGATGTCGTTCGCACATAGGTGGTGTTTGGGCATTCGACGGAGCAGCTGGTGATGCTCGCTCCCTGGGCGTGGGAAGCAAACGCGGCGCCAGCATTCGGGTCCCACCTCTCAAGGGCTCAGCAAGCTACGGGACGCGGGCATTCAAGCCAGCCGCGTGCGCGTCTGCTTCGAGCGCCTGCCGGCGGGACATCTCGTTCTGGCGGACATGATCCAGAAACGAGCCCGAACTCGACTCGGATGGCAACGGTGACCTGAGATGAAGTATCACTGGAGTATCACGGACCATGTTTGGTCCCGAACGGGAATCGGGCCCCGGCCGCTCCACCAGGGAGAACGCCGGACCGAGTGAGTGTCCGAGAGAGGACTTGAACCTCCACGCCCGATAAAGGGCACTACAGGGTGTGCCCGAGGATCGCCCGGACAGCCAGAGCACTATACCCAATCGGCGGACCCGTTGGCGAAACGGCGGACGGCGCCGGCCGCGGCGGATGGCAGGATGGCGGCATGGACGCCATCCCCTCAGCTGCGGACGAGGTCGTGGGCCTGTGCAGCGACCTGATCCGCTTCGACACCTCCAACTTCGGGCCGTCCGGTTCGGAGGGCGAGCGCGAGGCTGCGGAGTACGTCGCGGCGACGCTTGACGAGGTGGGGATCGCCAGCACGCTGCTGGAGTCCGAGCCGCGGCGCACGAGCCTCGTCGCCGACTGGGCTCCCGAGGGCTGCGACACCAGCCTGCCGCCACTGCTCATCCACGGGCACACCGACGTGGTGCCCGCCGTCGCGTCCGACTGGCAGGTGGACCCGTTCGCCGGCGAGGTCATCGACGACTACGTCTGGGGCCGCGGTGCGGTCGACATGAAGGACTTCGACGCGATCGTGCTGGCCGTCGTGCGCGAACGCGTCCGCGCCGGACGGCCGCCCCGGCGTCCGATCCGGCTGGTGTTCACCGCGGACGAGGAGGCCGGCGGTCCCAGGGGCTCCGGATGGCTCGCCGAGCACCACCCCGAACTCCTGGCCGACTGCACGGAAGCGATCGGCGAGGTCGGCGGCTTCTCGCTCACCGTGAACGACCGGCGCATGTACCTCGTCCAGACCGCCGAGAAGGGCCTGGCCTGGCTCAACCTCATCGCGGACGGGACCGCCGGCCACGGGTCGATGCGCAATGACGACAACGCGATCACCCACCTGGCTGAGGCGGTCAGCCGGGTCGGCAGCTACCGCTGGCCGCCGCGGATCCGTCCCGCGCAGCGCGCCTTCCTCGATGCCGTCGAGCAGGCCCTCGGGGTGCAGCTCACCACCGACGATGCCGAGACCACCCTCGGCCGGCTCGGCTCGATCGCCCGGATGGTGGGTGCGACGATGTCCAACACCGCCAACCCGACCATGCTCGGCGGCGGTTACAAGGTGAACGTGATCCCGGGCCAGGCCACCGCCGGCATCGACGGCCGCTTCATCCCCGGCCACGAGCAGGAGTTCTACGACACCATCACCCAACTCATCGGTGACAAGGTGCGTTACGAGGTGGTCACCGGTGACGTCGCCGTCGAGACCGGCTTCGACGGGGCCCTGGTGGACGCGATGACCGCCAGCCTGCAGGCCGCCGACCCGGGTTCGCTCGCCGTGCCGTTCATGATGAGCGCCGGCACCGACGCCAAGGCCTGGTCGAAGCTCGGCATCCGCTGCTTCGGCTTCGCCCCCCTGCGGCTTCCGCCCGACCTCGACTTCGTCGCGCTGTTCCACGGCGTGGACGAGCGGGTGCCGGTCGAGTCGCTGGAGTTCGGCTGCCGGGTGCTGGACGACTTCCTCGACCGGGCCTGATCCCTCGGGACCGTCAGACCGGACGCTCGCCGCGAGCGGCCTTCGCCACGATCGCGGCGATCCGGGCCGCCTTCGTCTCCGGGCGCCTGGCGAGCGCGATCGAGGCCAGCGCCTGCTTGCGGGTGCTGGGCGGGAACCCCGCCCAAGCCTCGCGGGCTGCGGGTGCGGCGTCCAGCGCCGCGGCCAGCTCGGGCGGTTCCTCGAGCGCCTCGACCGAGTCGTAGATGGTCCACATGCCGTTCACCTTGGCGCGCTCGATCTCCGCGATACCGGCGGGTTGCAGTCGTCCCTCCCGCTCGAGCTCGGCCACCCGTGCCTTGTTCGTCGCCGCCCACGGGCTGTTCGCCTTGCGTCGGGTGAACCACAGCATCGACCGCCGCTCGTCCAGCGGACTGGCCTGGCCGTCCACCCAGCCCCAGCACAGCGCCTCCCGGATCAACTCCTCGTAGCTGAGCGGAGCACGGCCGGAGGACGATCGCCAGATGACCACCCAGACGCCGGCGCCCTGGTCGTGGTTGGCGGCCAGCCAGTCGTGCCACTCGGCGATCGAGTCCGGCTGGAACCGTTCGGCGTCTGCCATGGCCATGGGCTGCCTCCCATCGTCAACCGAGTGCCCCCAACCGCTGATCGAGTGCCCCAACCGCTGATCGAGTGCCCCCAACCGCTGATCGAGCTTGTCGAGATCATCTCGCGCGGTTTCGACAAGCTCAACCAACGGTCCCTTTCTCCCACTCAGACGCTGAGCGTCGGCTCGTTCCCCTCGCGCATGGCGTTGGGGCCACCGGAGACGTCGTCGAGGGCGGCGATGATCTCCGCCGGCAACTCCAGTTCCTCGCAGTCGAGGTAGGGCTGCAGCTGCGCGACCGTCCGGGCACCCAGCAGGGGAGCGGTGACGCCGGGCGCATCCCGCACCCAGAGCAATGCGACCTGCCCCGGCGTGAGATCCAGGCCGTCTGCCGCGGTGGCGACGGCGTCCACGACGGCCCGCGAGCGGGTCTCCAGATAGGGCTCGACGAACCAGGCGAAGTGCTGCGAGGCGCCGCGGGAACCGCGCGGACGGCCCGTCCGGTACTTGCCGGTGAGCACGCCCCGGCCGAGCGGCGACCAGGGGAACAGGCCCATCCCGAACGCCCGGACGGCGGGAATCACCTCCACCTCCGCCCGCCGGGCGAGCAGCGAGTACTCCACCTGGGCGGACGTGAGCGGCGTCCGGCCGGGGAAGGCCGCCTGCCACGTCGCCGCCTGCGCGGTCTGCCAGCCGACGAAGTTGCACACGCCGGCGTAGCGGACGTCCCCGGCGTTCACCGCGGTGTCCACCGCAGCCAGCGACTCCTCCAGCGGCGCCTGGCCCCAGGCGTGCAGCTGCCACAGGTCGATGTGGTCGGTCCCCAGCCGGCGCAGGGAGGCCCGCAGGTCGGACAGCAGCGCGGCCCGCGACGTGTCCACGACCCGCTCGCCGTCCCGGATGCCGAAGCCGGCCTTCGTGGCGAGCACCAGGTCGTCGCGGTCGACGTCGCCGGCCCGCAGCATGCGGCCGATCATCCGTTCGGCGTCGCCCGCGGCGTAGGCGGCCGCGGTGTCGACCAGGCTGCCGCCCGCCTCGACGAACGCCCGCAGCAGCGGTCGCGCATCCTCGGGACGGGTCTCCCGTCCCCACGTCAGAGTGCCCAGCCCGAGCCGGGACACCTGGAGGCCGCTGTGGCCCGCCGCCCTGCGTTGCACCGGACGCAGCCTACGGCTGCAGGACGCCGCCCACCAGCAGGCCCGCCACGAGTGCGGCCAGCGCCAGCCGGTACCAGACGAAGATCGAGAAGCTGTGCTTGCTGACGTACTTCAGCAGCCAGTGGATCACCGCGAGGCCGATGCCGAAGGCGATCACCGTGGCCACGATCGTCGGACCCCAGGCGAGGTTGGGGTCGTTCGGGATGTCCTTCAGCTTGAACAGCCCGCTGATGAACACCGCGGGCACGGCCAGCAGGAAGGCGTAGCGGGTCGCTGCCTCGCGCTTGTAGCCGAGGAACAGCCCGCCGGCGATGGTGGCGCCGGAGCGCGAGACGCCCGGAATGAGGGCGAGGGCCTGGGCGAAGCCGAGCGCGACGCCGTCCAGCCAGGTGAGCTGGGTGAGTTCGTAGCTGTTCTTCGCCACCCGGTCGGCGACCCACAGCAGGATGCCCACGCCGGCCAACATGGCGACGGTGATCCAGAGGTTGCGCAGCGAGGTGTCGATGGCGTTCTCGAACAGCAGGCCGAGCACGCCGATCGGGATCGAGCCGATGATCACCAGCCAGCCGATCCGGGCGTCCGGGTCGTTGCGGGGGACGCGGCCGAACAGCGAGCCGAACCAGCGGCTGATGATCCGTCCGATGTCCTTCGCGAAGTAGACGACCACCGCGGTCTCGGTGCCCAGCTGGGACACCGCGGTGAAGGCCGCACCCGGGTCGTGGCCGCCGAAGAAGAGCTGTCCGACGATCGACTGGTGGGCGCTCGACGAGATGGGTAGGAACTCGGTGAGTCCCTGGACCACGCCCAGCACGATCGCTTCCAACCAACCCATGCCTGGTTCCCCTTCCGGCTCGCAGGACACCCTAACCGGTGGCCGGTAGGCTGCGGCCCATGCGCGCCTGGATGACCCCTGGGGTACCGGTCCTGCCCGGAACTGGTGGCGGACGGGTGCTCGTGCACGACTCCCTGACCGGCCAGTTGCAGCCCGCCGGACCCGAGTCCGGCGAGGCCCGGCTGTACGCCTGCGGCATCACGCCGTACGACGCCACCCACCTCGGCCACGCCGCCACCTACGTGGCCGTCGACCTGCTGTACCGGGCCTGGCTGGACGCCGGGCTGGGCGTCCGGTACGCGCAGAACGTGACCGACGTGGACGACCCGCTGCTGGAGCGCGCGGCGGCCACCGGCGTGGACTGGGCCGAGCTCGCGGCCCAGCAGGTGGAGCTGTACCGCGGCGACATGACCGCGTTGCGCGTGCTGCCGCCCGCCGAACTGACCGGGGTGGTGGAGAGCCTGGACATCGTCACCGACCTGATCGGGGTGCTCCGGGACGAACAGGCGGTCTACCAGGTGCCCGACCCGGAGTACCCCGACTGGTACTTCTCGGTCACGAAGTCCAGCAACCTGCTGGAGGGCACCGGGATCTCGATGCTGGAGGCCGAGCACGTGTTCGCCGAGCGGGGTGGCGATCCCGATCGTCCGGGAAAGCGGCACCGGCTCGACTGCCTGGTCTGGCGGCAGGCGCGTCCCGGTGAGCCGGCCTGGGACTCCTGGCTCGGCCGTGGCCGTCCGGGCTGGCACGTGGAGTGCACGGCGATCTCCCTCGCCGCGCTGGGGGCCGAGTTCGACGTCCAGGCGGGCGGTCGTGACCTCGCCTTCCCGCACCACCCGATGTGTGCGGCCGAGGCCCGGATCGCGACCGGCCGTCCGATGGCGAAGGTGTTCCTGCACAGCGGGATGGTCGCCCTCGACGGGGAGAAGATGAGCAAGTCGCGGGGCAACCTCGTGTTCGTCAGCCGCCTGCTCGCCGATGGCGTCGACCCGATGATGATCCGGCTGGTGCTGCTGGCCCACCACTACCGCTCCGACTGGGAGTACACGCCCGACGTGCTGGCCGAGGCGCAGGGACGGCTGGAGTCGTGGCGGCGGGCGGTCTCGGCTCCCACGGGAGCGGACGCGGCCGCGACCCTGGAGTCGGTGCGGGCCGCGCTGCGCAACGACCTCGACGCCCCGGCGGCGCTGACCGCGATCGACGACTGGGCCCTCGCCGGCGGGGACGACCCGGCTGCGCCCGGGCTCGTCCGCGACCTGGCCGATGCGCTGCTCGGAGTTGCGCTGTGAGCTTCCGCTCCGATCCCGCGTTGCTGTCGTTGCACGGCGTCCGGGTCCTCGGTGGGCCGTCGGCAGCGGCGATCGCCGAGCGCTACGGGCTGGCCACGGCCGAGGTGCGGGAGCACCTGCTGGACGCGCAGGCCTACGGCTGGGTGACCCGCCACGACTACTTCGACGAGACCTGGTCCCTGACCGATCGCGGCAGGACCGAGAACGAGCGTCAGCTGGCCGTCGAGCTGGAGGTCGCCGGAGCGCACGAGGTGGTCACCGAGGTGCATGCGGCGTTCCTGCCGCTGAACCGGCGCCACGGCCGGGCCTGTACCGACTGGCAGCTGCGGACGGTGGCGGGCGCCCGGCTGCCCAACGACCACTCCGATCCGGTCTACGACGACGCCGTCTTCGCCGAGCTCGAAGCGGTGGACGCCGAGGCGCAGGAGTTGGGAGCCGTCCTGGCCGGCGTGCTCGCGCGCTTCGACGGCCACACCCAGCGCCACGCCGCCGCGCTGGCCCGCGTCCGCGCCGGCCGCACCGAATGGCTGGATGCGCCCGACCGTCCGTCCTGCCAGCTGGTCTGGATCCAGTTCCACGAGGACCTGCTGGCCACCCTCGGCATCCCCCGCGGTACCGACGGCTAGCCGCTCCCGGCACCGATGTCGTGATCTGGCCACTCTTCGCGTCCCAACCGTCTCCGTGGTCACATCGCGGGGATTGCGTGGCCAGAACGCGACAGCGGAGGTCTCCTCCCGCAGCGGGCAGAGGGCGCCGAGTCGGCGGAGCTTGATGCCCGCCGCGAAGGACGGTCTGTAAGTGGTTCTCTGCGTGGGCGTGTCTCCCGGGGAGCCCTGTACGGAGTAGCGGCGGCGCTGGACCCGGCCTGCCTCCCGGGCACGCACCGGTAGGCTGGCGCGTCGTGAGCAAATCCTTCGAAGACCTGTTCGCCGAGCTGCGCCATCGCGCGGCGACCCGCCCGGAGGGGTCCGGCACCGTCCGGGCGCTGGACGCGGGCGTCCATGCCATCGGCAAGAAGGTCGTGGAGGAGGCCGCCGAGGTGTGGATGGCCGCCGAGTACCAGGGCAGGGCCGAGGCCGCGGAGGAGATCAGTCAGCTGCTGTACCACGTGCAGGTGCTGATGATCGCGCTCGGCCTCGACCTCGAAGACGTCTACGAATACCTGTGAACGGACCGGAAGTGAACGACCTGCTGAAGATCGCGGTGCCCAACAAGGGCTCGCTGGCCGAGGGCGCCACCGGCATGCTGCGCGAGGCCGGCTACCGGCAGCGCTCGGACGCCAAGGAGCTCGTGCTCATCGACGAGACCAACGGCGTCGAGTTCTACTACCTGCGCCCGCGCGACATCGCCGTGTACGTGGGGGAGGGCACGCTCGACCTGGGCATCACCGGACGGGACATGCTGCTCGACTCCGAGGCGGAGGCGGACGAGGTGATGTCGCTCGGCTTCGGCGGCACCCGGTTCCGGTTCGCCGCGCCCGGGGGCTCGACGATGTCCGTGGCGGACCTGGACGGCAAGCGCATCGCCACGTCCTACCCGGGCCTGGTCCGCACCTACCTCGCCAGCCACGGGGTGACCGCCCGGCTGATCCACCTCGACGGGGCCGTGGAGAGTTCCGTCCGGCTCGGCGTGGCCGATGTCGTGGCCGACGTGGTCGAGACCGGCACCACGCTGAAGCGGGCGGGCCTGGAGTTGTTCGGGGACGCGATCCTCGAGTCCGAGGCCATCCTCATCCAGCGGCGCAACAGCCCCGCGCCGGAGGGCCTGGGACTGCTGCAGCGGCGGCTGAACGGCGTGATCACCGCCCGCGACTACCTGATGGTCGACTACAACGTGCCCCGCGACCTCCTCGACGCCGCCTGCCGGGTCACCCCGGGCCTGGACGCGCCGACGGTGTCCCCGCTGGCCAAGGACGGCTGGGTCGCCGTCCGTGCGATGATCCCGGCGCGCGAGGCGCAGCGGATCATGGACGACCTGTGGGACACCGGCGCGGACGCGATCCTGGTCACCAGCATCCACGCCTGCCGGCTGTAGCACCGTGGCCACGCTGGGGCGGCCGAGCGCGGCGTTCGCCGGGGACGCCGGCGCGCCCGATCCGGAGATTCGCAGCCTGCTCGCCGCCGCGACCGACCACGAGGGCTACCTGACGGCCGTGGCGGCCCTGTGCGCGGCGCGGTTCCTGCTGCCGGTGGTCGCGATCGGCGACGACGGCGGGGACGGCCCCGATCCGGACCGGCACGCCGAGCTGTCGGCCGCGATGCTGGCAACGGCGGACGGCAGGACGGCGCTGCCGGCGTTCACCGGCCTGGACGCCCTGCGGGCCTGGCGGGCGGACGCGCGTCCGGTGCCGTGCCGGCTGGACGAACTGGCGGTGTCCGCGGTCGACCAGGGTTGCGTGGCGGTGCTGGTCGACCTGGCCGGCCCGAGCCCGTTGGTGATCGAGGGAGAGTTGCTCGCGGAGCTGGCGCGCGGCCGACGGCTCGTCCGCCTGGATGACGGCGGCTGGGGCTGGCTCTACGCCGAGTGAACGGGAATGGGACCTGTCCCCGGTTCTGCGGCGATCCGGGGACGGTTCCTGACCCGGTCCGGGCTGCCGATTCGGCGGAGCGGGGCGTGGCGGGGTAGAGTAGGCGATTGATCGACCGCCGCCGAAGGGTGGCAGTCCGCGAAGTGGAGTCCTGAACTCCCACCCGATCGCCTGACGGTGCCGGGTCGGTACGCAGAGGACGGTGCGCCGCACTGTCCGCTCTTCAGGGTCTCCGCCTGCGCGGAGGCCCTTTTCGGTTCGGGAGATCGGCAGACAATCCCATCCTTGGAGGACCACATCAGCACTGAACCGCGGATCAACGAACGCATCCACGTGAACGAGGTACGCGAGCAGGTGGGCATCGTGCGCATCGAGGACGCCCTGCGGCTGGCCCGGGAGGCCGACCTCGACCTGGTCGAGGTGGCGCCGATGGCCCGTCCGCCGGTCGCGAAGTTGATGGACTACGGCAAGTTCAAGTACGAAGCGGCCCAGAAGGCACGCGAGTCGCGGCGCAACCAGACCAACACCGTCATCAAGGAGATGAAGCTCCGGCCCAAGATCGACAGCCACGACTACGAGACCAAGAAGGGTCACGTGGTCCGCTTCCTCAAGGCCGGCGACAAGGTGAAGATCACCATCATGTTCCGCGGTCGCGAGCAGAGCCGGCCGGAACTGGGCTTCAACCTGCTGAAGAAGCTCGCCGACGACGTGGCCGAGGACGGCTTCATCGAGTCGGCGCCCAAGCAGGACGGCCGCAACATGCTCATGGTGCTTGCGCCGACCCGCAAGAAGACCGAGGCCCGCGTCGAGGTGGAGGCTGCCAAGGCGGCGAAGGCCGCCGACCGGGCAGCGAACGCCGAGGCCGACCGCCAGGCTGAGGCTGACCTGCGGGCTGCCGCTGCGGCGAGCGCCCAGCCCAAGAAGAAGCGGGGTCCGGCCGACAACATGGACCCGGACATCGACCTGTAGGACCTGTAAGAGAAGAAGAGAAGGACAGCTATGCCGAAGATGAAGACCCACTCGGGTGCCAAGAAGCGCTTCCGGATCACCGGCTCGGGCAAGGTCATGCACCGGCAGGCCGGCAAGATGCACCTCAACGAGCACAAGCCGACCAGCCAGACCCGCCGTCTCGACGGCGACAAGGTCGTTGCCCCGGGTGACGCGAAGAAGGCGCGCCGCCTGCTGGGCAAGTACAAGGCCAACTGACCGAAGAGCACGAGACTGAGGAGTAACCGACATGGCACGCGTGAAGCGTTCCGTCAACGCGCAGAAGAAGCGTCGTGAGGTCCTGGAGGCCGCTTCGGGCTACCGGGGCCAGCGTTCCCGGCTGTACCGCAAGGCCAAGGAACAGCTGCTGCATTCCTACACCTACGCCTACCGTGACCGCCGCGCCCGCAAGGGCGACTTCCGGTCGCTGTGGATCCAGCGGATCAACGCCGCCTGCCGGGCGGAGGGCATGACCTACAACCGGTTCATCAGCGGCCTGAAGACCGCTGGTGTCGAGGTCGACCGCAAGATCCTGGCCGAGTTGGCCGTCAACGACAGCGGGGCGTTCGCGGCCCTGGTCGAGATCGCCAAGGCCAACCAGCCGGCCCAGGCCGCCTGACCACAAGGTCACCAACGGCCGGGCCCGGGAAGGGCCCGGCCGTCACCACATCCAGACAGGACCGACGATGACCGTCGCTTCGATCGAACTACCCGAGCCGTCGCAGGCAGTGCTGCGCTCCGCCCGGGCGCTGCAACGCCGCCAGGAACGCAAGGAGACCGGCCGGTTCCTGGTGGAGGGCCGGCAGGCCGTCCGGGAGGCTCTCGCCGTCCCCGGGGTGGTCGAGGCCGTCTTCTTCCGGTGGGCCTCGGCGATGGACAACATCGACCTGATCGAGGCCACCAGGCAGCAGGACGTCACGTACTACGGCGTCAGCGAACAGAACCTGGCCACGCTGACCGACACCGTCACCCCGCAGGGGGTGGTGGCGGTCGCGCGGGCGATCGACGTGCCGCTGAAGTCGGTGCTGGGCAAGCGGCCCAAGAAGCCTGACAAGCCGAAGAAGAAGCACCGCCGCAAGGACGTGTCGCTGGTCGTGATCTGCGCGCAGGTGCGCGATCCGGGCAACGCCGGGACGGTGATCCGCTGCGCGGACGCCTTCGGAGCGGACGCGGTGATCCTCAGTTCTGACTCGGTCGAGGTGTACAACCCCAAGACCGTCCGGGCCAGCGTGGGGAGCATCTTCCACCTGCCGATCGTCGTCGGTGTCGACCTCGCCGAGGCCATCGACGCGTGCCGGAAGGCCGGCATGCAGATCTTTGCCACCGACGGTGCGGCCGGAACCGACCTGACCGATCTGGACGCCGACCTCGACAAGCCCACCGCCTGGGTGATGGGCAACGAGTCGTGGGGGCTGCCCGTGGAGCACCTCGCGCTCGCCGACCACACCGTGGCCGTGCCCATCTACGGACAGGCCGAGAGCCTTAATCTGGCCACTGCCGCCGCGGTGTGCCTCTACGCCAGCGCGAGCGCGCAGCGCGCGTCCAACTGAACGACAGGAGTCCCAGCCACATGCCCGACGAACCGGCGGATCTCAGCCAGCAAGCGATCGACCGGGCGGTGGCCGAGGCCTTCGCGGCGTTCGCGGCGGCCGGCTCGGGTGCGGAGCTGAAGGCGGCCCGGCTGGCCCACACGGGGGAGAAGTCACCGCTGGCCCTGGCCAACCGTGCGATCGGGACGCTTCCCGGGCCGGAGCGCAAGGACGCCGGCCAGCGGCTCGGTGCGGCGCGCGCGGCTGTCAACCAGGCGCTGGCGGCGCGGGAGGAAGAGGTCGGCGCCGCGGAGTTGCGGCAGCGCCTGGTTGACGAACGGATCGACGTCACGCTGCCCGTCGAACTCGGGCCCGAAGGTGCGCAGCATCCGATCACCGCCCTGATGGACTTGATGGGCGACGTCTTCATCGACATGGGCTGGGAGATCGCCGAGGGCCCGGAGGCCGAGGGGGAATGGCTGAACTTCGACGCCCTCAACTTCACGCCCGAACACCCGGCGCGGTTCACTTCGGACACGATCTTCGTCGCCCCGGTGGAGAACCACATCGTGATGCGGACGCACACCTCGCCCGTGCAGATCCGGTCGCTGCTCGACCGCGAACTGCCGATCTACGTCGTCTGCCCGGGCAAGGTGTACCGGGCCGACGAGTTCGACGCGACCCACGTCCCGGTGTTCCACCAGATCGAGGGACTCTGCGTTGACAAGGGCATCTCGCTCGCCCACCTGAAGGGGACGCTGGACCACCTGGCCCGGTCGATGTTCGGCGACGACATCGAGACGCGGATGCGTCCGCACTACTTCCCGTTCACCGAACCGTCGGCCGAGGTCGACCTGAAGTGCTTCGTCTGTCACGGCACCTCCGTCGGCAACCCGGACGCCCCGTGTCGCACCTGCAAGTCGCAGGGCTGGATCGAGTGGGGTGGCTGCGGCGTGGTGAATCCGCGCGTGCTGGCCGCCTGCGGCATCGACACCGACGTGTACTCCGGCTTCGCGTTCGGCATGGGCATCGAGCGGACGCTGATGTTCCGCAACAACGCCGCGGACATGCGCGACATGGTGGAGGGCGACGTGCGGTTCAGCCGCTCACTGAAGGGGATGGCACGATGAGGGCGCCGCTGAGCTGGCTGGCCGAGCACGTCGACCTGCCGGACGGCATGACCGGGCGTGAGCTCGGCGAGGTGCTGATCCGGGCCGGTCTCGAGGTCGAGCGGGTCGATGAGGTCGGTGCTGAGGTGTCCGGCCCGGTGGTGACCGGGCGCGTCCTGGCTTCCGTCGACGAGCCGCAGTCGAACGGCAAGACCATCCGCTGGGTGCAGGTGGACGTCGGCCCAGGCCACAACGAGCCGCACCCCGACTACCCGCAGGGCTGCCGGAGCGTCGTCTGCGGCGCGCACAACTTCTCGGTCGGCGACCTGGTGGTCGTCTCGCTGCCCGGCGCGGTGCTCGCCGGCGGGTTCGCGATCAGCGCCCGCAAGACCTACGGCCACCTCTCGGACGGCATGATCTGCGCCGAGGACGAGCTGGGGATCGGCAACGACCACACCGGCATCATCGTGCTGCCGCCGGCCGACGACAGCGGACAGCCGCTGCAGCCCGGCGACGACCCGTCCAGCGTCCTGCACCTGCGCGACGACGTGCTGGAGATCGACGTCAGCCCCGACATCGGCTACTGCCTGTCGATCCGGGGCCTGGCCCGTGAGGCCGGCCAGAACCTCGGCGTGACCTTCCACGACGTCATCGACCGGCTCACGCCGTCGCCGAGGGCTGACGGCTATCCCGTGCGGTTGGCCGACGCGGCCTGCCCGCTGTTCGTCGCGCTGGGCGTGTCGGGCATCGACCCGTCCCGGCCCACGCCGCGCTGGATGGCCCGGCGCCTGGTGATGGCCGGCATGCGCTCGATCTCGCTGGCCGTGGACATCACCAACTACGTGATGCTCGAGACCGGCCAGCCGTTGCACGCCTACGACGCGTCCCTGCTGCAGGGAACGATCGTCGTGCGCAAGGCTCGCGCAGGGGAGAAGCTCGTCACCCTCGACGACGTCACCCGCGCTCTCGATCCGGACGATCTCCTGATCACGGACGACACCGGGCCGATCGGCCTGGCCGGCGTGATGGGAGGGCAGTCGACCGAACTGCGCGACACCACCACCGACGTCGTGATCGAGGCCGCCAACTTCCACTCGGCCACGATCTCCCGCACGCTGCGCCGGCACAACCTGCCGTCCGAGGCCTCGAAGCGGTTCCACCGGGGCGTCGATCCGAACGCTGCCTACAGCGCCGCCCACCTGGCGGCGAGACTGCTCGTGGAGCTCGCCGGTGGCACGCTGTCCACCGCCGAGACGGTGGCGGGTGAGGTGCCGGCCATGCCCGTCCAGGTGATCGACGCGGACCTTCCGTCCCGGATCCTCGGCGTGGCCGTGCCGTCGGAGCGCGTGGTGGAGATCCTGCGCGAGAGCGGCTGTGACGTTGCGGTGGTCGATCCTGTCGAAACCGACCCTTCGTCAGGCTCAGGGAGCGTCAGGTCAGGCTCAGGGAGCGTCAGGTCGGGCTCAGGGAGCGTCAGGTCGGGCTCAGGGAGCGTC
>DAINOM010000017.1:0-33777 GCA_036735445.1 Propionicimonas sp. | reverse complement strand
GCACCTTCGTCCGCAACGAGAACTGGGACGCGGCGACCGACACCATCCGCAAGGCCTACCCGGACAAGATCGTGTGGGACGAGTCCCTCACCCAGGAGACCATGTACGAGCGGCTGATCGCTGATCAGGGTGACGACAAGAACTCCATCGCGTCCGACCAGGCCCCGGTGACCGCCATGGCCAACGTGACCAACGCGGAGGGCCGGTACACGGTCGTGGCTTCGCCGTACACCCGCTACCTGGTGCCGAACTACAAGTCCAAGGTGTTCAGCAACGACAAGGCCCGCGAGGCGCTGGCCCTGTCGACCGACCGCAGCGCGTACGTCGCCGCCGCCGGTGGCGACCAGGTCGTGAAGGCGACCAACTCGCTGATCAACCCGGCCCTGTCGGCGTTCCCGGACACCCCGCTGCCCGCGGGCGACAAGGGTGACCCGGCCAAGGCCAAGGAGATCCTGCAGGCTTCCGGCCTGACCCTCCCGGTCAAGATCAACGTGGCGTACCGCAAGAACGACACGCTCGACAAGGTGTTCGCCGGCCTGAAGACCGGTTGGGACGCAGCCGGGTTCCAGGTCAACCTGATCGGCATCCCCGCCGAGCAGTACTACGGCACCCTGCAGTCGACCGAGTCGGCCACCAAGTACGACGCGTACTGGGCAGGCTGGGGCGCGGACTTCCCGTCCGCTTCCACGGTGATCCCGCAGCTGCTTGACTCGCGTAGCCAGATCTCCGCCGGTGGCCCCGGCCAGGACTACGGCTACTTCGACAACGATGAGTTCAACGCCGGGATCGACGCGGCGTCGGCGCTCACCGGCGCTGAGGCCGACAAGGCCTGGGGACAGCTCGACACCGATGTTGTCACCAAGCACTTCGCGATCATCCCGCTGATCAACGACCAGTTCGTGTTCGTGCACGGCAGCAACGTGCAGGGCGCTGTTGTGAACACCACGTTCACGGGCTACTACGACATCGCCAACGTCAGCGTCAAGCACTGAGTGACCAAGGGCTGGGGGTGCGTCACACGGCGCACCCCCAGCACCCTTGCGAGGAGATCGCGTGTTCTACTACATCGTCAGGCGGCTGGTGTCGGTCGTCGCCATGGTCTTCCTGATCACGGCCACCACCTTCGCGCTGTTCTACGCCTCGCCGATCGACCCGGCCCGGTACACCTGCGGGAAGAACTGCACTCCGATCATCCTCGAGGGCAACCGCAAGGCACTGGGCTATGACGAACCCGTGCTGGTCCAGTACGGCAAGTTCGTCTCCGGCCTGTTCATCGGCCGGGAGTACCCCAACAGCGAGGAGCTCCGCGCCGAGCACCCCGAGCAGATCGTGCAGTGCCCGGCTCCGTGCCTGGGCTACTCCGCGAACCAGCACCGCACGATCAACGAGATGGTCGCCGAGGCCTGGCCGATCTCGATCTCGATCGCCATCGGGGCGTTCGCCCTGTGGATGCTGATCGGCGTCGGCGGCGGTATCATCGCCGCCCTCAACAAGGGCCGATGGCCCGACCGCAGCATCGTCGGAGCCGCGTTGATCGGCTTCTCGCTGCCCACCTTCTTCGTCGGCCTCGTCCTGCTGACCTTCCCGGCCATCAAGTGGGGCTGGGTGCCGATCCCCAACTTCGTCCCCTTCTCCGAGAACCCGTTCCGCTGGGCGCAGAACCTGATCCTGCCGTGGATCACGCTGGCGTTCTTCTTCGCCGCGAGCTACGTGCGACTCACCCGCGCCTACATGATCGAGACCCTCAGCGAGGACTACATCCGCACCGCCAACGCCAAGGGCGTGGCGAAGTGGCCGGTGATCTTCCGGCACGGGCTGCGGGCGGCCCTCACCCCGATCGTCACGGCCGCCGGTCTCGACCTGGGCGGCCTCCTGGGTGGCGCCATCATCACCGAGAGCGTGTTCTCCCTGCACGGCCTGGGGTACCTGGCCGTCCATTCGGTGACCAACATGGACCTGCCGACCATCGTCGCGATGGTGATGATCGTCTCCAGCTTCATCGTGATCGCCAACATGCTCGTGGACATTGCCTACGGGTTCATCGACCCGAGGGTGAAGGTGGCCTGATGACCGAGAAGTTCCTGCGCGTCAACGACCTCAAGGTCCATTTCCCGACCGACGACGGCGTCGTCAAGGCGGTGGACGGGCTCACGTTCGACCTGGCCAAGGGCAAGACCCTCGGCATCGTCGGGGAGTCCGGCTCGGGCAAGTCGGTCACGTCGCTGGCGATCATGGGCCTGCACCGCGGCTCGCGCGCCCGGATCAGCGGGGAGATCCTGCTGGACGGCCAGGACCTGACGAAGGTCTCGGACGAGGAGCTGCGCAGCCTCCGCGGCCGCAAGCTGGCGATGATCTTCCAGGATCCCCTGTCCGCGATGCATCCGTACTACACCGTAGGACAGCAGCTGGTCGAGGCGATCCGCGTCCACGAGCACGTGTCGAAGCAGGCCGCGCGCACCACGGTGATCGAGATGCTCGCCCGGGTGGGCATCCCCAACCCCAACAAGCGGGTGGACCAGTACCCGCACGAGTTCTCCGGCGGCATGCGGCAGCGGGCCATGATCGCGATGGCCCTGATCAACAACCCCGAACTGCTGATCGCGGACGAGCCCACCACGGCCCTCGACGTGACCGTGCAGGCGCAGATCCTCGACCTGATGCGCGACCTGCAGGCCGAGTTCGGCTCGGCGATCATCATGATCACCCACGACCTGGGCGTGGTCGCGGAGATCGCGGACGACGTGCTGGTCATGTACGGCGGCAAGTGCGTGGAGTACGCCGAGGTGGACGACACCTTCCACCAGCCCGACATGCCGTACACCTGGGGCCTGCTGACCTCGATGCCCCGGCTGGACCGGCTCAAGCAGGAGCGCCTCGTCCCGGTGGCCGGCAACCCGCCGTCCCTGATCAACATCCCGCCGGGGTGCGCGTTCCACCCACGCTGCGCGTTCCGGGAGTTCTCCCCGGTCGCCTGCGACCAGGTGGTGCCGGAGCTGGCCGAGTCGTACCCCAAGCACGACTCGCGTTGCCACATCCCGGTCCCCAAGCGGGCGGAGCTCTTCGCCGAGCAGATCGCCCCGAGGCTGTAGGAGGATCCCGTGAGCCTGCTCGCTGTCAAAGACCTGAAGAAGTACTTCCCCACCTACAACCAGAAGCTCGTGCGCACCGAGGGCGCGCCGGTGAAGGCCGTGGACGGACTGACGTTCAGCCTCGAGGCCGGGGAGACCCTCGGCGTGGTCGGCGAGTCCGGCTGCGGCAAGTCCACCGCGGGCCGGACGGTGCTGCGGCTGCTGGAGCCCACCGGCGGCACGATCGAGTTCGAGGGCCAGGACGTCACCAACCTGCAGGGCGAGGACCTGCGGAAGCTGCGCCGGCAGGTGCAGATGGTGTTCCAGGACCCGTACGGTTCGCTGAACCCGCGCCACCCGGTGGGGGCGATCATCGCGGCGCCGTTCGAGATCCAGAACGTCAAGCCGGCGGGCGGGGTGAAGCAGGCCGTCCAGGAGCTGATGGAGCGGGTCGGGCTGAACCCCGAGCACTACAACCGGTACCCGCACGAGTTCTCCGGCGGCCAGCGGCAGCGCATCGGCGTGGCCCGCGCGGTGGCGCTGAAGCCGAAGCTGGTGGTCTGCGACGAGCCGGTCTCCGCGCTGGACGTGTCCATCCAGGCGCAGGTGATCAACCTGCTGGAGGACATCCAGAACGAGCAGAACCTGGCCTACGTGTTCATCGCGCACGACCTGAGCGTGGTGCGGCACATCTCCGACCGCGTGATGGTGATGTACCTCGGCAAGATGATGGAGGTCGCCGACCGCGACACCCTCTACGAGCGGCCCATGCACCCGTACACGCAGGCGCTGATGTCGGCCGTCCCCGTCCCGGAGCCGCGGCGCGGCCGGGACCGGATCCTGCTCACCGGCGACCTGCCGAGCCCGCAGAACCCGCCTTCGGGGTGTGTGTTCCGCACCCGCTGCCCGATCGCGACCGAGCGCTGCGCCGTCGAGGTGCCGCTGCCGGCCGAGGTCGAGCCGGGCCACCTGGTGGCCTGCCACTACCCCGCCGTCCGGGCGGTCCTCTGACGAGTGGCGGAAAAGGGGTCTGTCCCCATTTCCATCCACTTGGCGGAGAATGGGGACAGACCCCTTTTCCGCCAGCCTGGACGACGGGCTCCGGACAACCCTCAAGGAGGCGACGATGCCCCAGATCGACCTGATCGCCACGATTCCGGTGCCGGCTGACCGGCTGGCGGCGGCGTCCGCGTTGCTGCTGGAATACGGCGAACTCGTCCGCACCGAGCCCGGGAACCTGCGGTTCGAGGCGTACCTCGACCGCGACAGCGGGGCGATGGTGGTCGTGGAGCGCTACCGGGACGCGGCGGCGTTCGACGCCCACCTCGGCAACCCGGCGAACGCCACGTTCAACGCGAAGCTCGCGGACGTGCTGGACGGCGGCGGCTCCACGCTGCAGATGCTCGAACCGCTGGCCTGAGGCTCAGGGCTCGGCCTTCGCTCCCCCGTCCGACCGTCCGCCGAGCGGGGCCGGCTCGTCCGCCCCGGTGGGCACGGAGTCGGCCTTCACCGCGCCGCGCCGGCCGAGCGGCTGGTCGGGGCCACGCGTGGTGTCCTTCGCGGTCTGCTCCTCCGCCTCCGCGTTGATCTCCGCGCCGAGCAGCACGGCGTAGCTGGTGATCCAGAGCCAGAGCAGCAGGATGATCACGCCGGCGAGGGCGCCGTACGTCTTCGCGTAGTTGCCGAACAGCGTCACGTAGAGGGAGAAGCCGACGCTGGCGAGCAGCCACAGCACCGTCGCGACGACCGCGCCGACCGACACCCAGCGGAACTTGGGCGCGTCCCGGTCGGGCGCCACCCGGTAGAGGACGGCCAGCGCCCCCATCACCAGGACGGCGACCAGCACCCAGCGCAGGGCCTCGGCCAGCCAGCGCCAGCCGCCGCCGAGGCCGATCACCTCGAACGCCACCGGGACGACGGCGACCAGCGCCATCAGCACGACCATGAACACGATCGCCCCGACGGTGAGGCCGAGCGCGACCAGCTTCTCCTTGACGAAGCCGCGCTTGCGATCCTCGTCGTAGGCGATGTTGATGGCCGTGACCAGGTTGCCCACGCCACCGGACGCGCTCCACAGCGCCACGACCAGGCTCAGGGCCAGCCCCCAGCCGAGCCCCTGCGCCGGGGCCGAGGCGAGCTGCTGCAGCTGGTTCTCCAGCAGGGTCCGCGCCTCTGCCGGGAGCGAGCCGGTGAGGTTGCCGAGCTGGGCGGAGATGGTGGCCGGGTCGGCGACGAGCCCGTAGACCAGGGTGAGCGCGATCAGTGCGGGGAACAGCGCGAGGAAGCCGAAGAAGGCCACGCCGGCGGCGAGCAGCGGCACCTGGTCCGCGGACGCCTCCTTCCAGCCGCGGACGACGACCTGCCGCCAGCCCCGGGGCGGGATCTCCGCCGGGGAGTCGGCGTCGACGCCGGGGATGGGATGGCTGCGATCGCGAGGCGGCGAAGTGCTGGACATGGGGTCCCGTTACCCGGTCGGCTCGGCCGCCAACCCGTCCGCGCTGCTGTGCGTGACGGTCGTCCCTCGGGGATCGTCATCCCGGCGGACGCCGGGACCCCGGCGCCTGACCGGCAACGCAGGTCACGGGATCCCGGGTCAAGCCCGGGATGACAGAAAAGCAAGCCGGGATGACAGGAAGGGGCGGGAGACGTCAGCCGGTCTCGGAGTGGGGGGCGCCGACCGGCTTGGACTCGGGGGAGCCACGCTGGCGCAGGAAGACGGCGAAGATCGCCATCGAGCCGACGGCGAGCAGCTCGGACTGCCAGTTCTGGAACGTCCGTCCCCAGAAGTCGGGGCTGAGCAGGTAGGCGGCCAGCGGCAGGGGGTCCAGCAGGTCGCGCAGCCGCTCCTCGTTGTACGCCACCCGTCCGGCGACCGCCTGCGCCGCCCAGGAGAGCAGGAAGATCGTCGCCATCACCAGCGTCAGCGAGGCCGAGTACAGCCCGGCGAGCCACCCACCGGCGCGGACGGGGGCTGGCGAGTCCGGCTCGGCGAAGGCACCCATCCGCTCCTTCTCCTCGTCGCCGAGGCCCACGTCCTCCGGCTGCTTGGACTCCGACGAGCCACGCTGCACCAGCCAGACGGTGAGCAGGATGTAGAGGGTGAACTGCAGGTACTCCGACTGCCAGTTCTCGGCCACGTCCACCGCGAACGAGGACGAGGTGACGTAGCGCCACAGGTCGATCTCGGCCAGGCCCTCGGTGCGGGCGGCCTGGTTGTAGCCGGCCAGGCCGACCAGCGCCTGTCCGGTCAGCGTCGCGAGCAGGAGCAGTCCGAAGACGATCGACAGCGAGTTGTCCCGCAGGCTCCAGCGCTTCATCTCGACGCCGCCCCGATCACGAACGCCGCGACCAGCACCACGCCGATCATCGAGAGATAGGTGACGAAGAGCAGCCTGGCCAGTCTCACGGTTCCACCTCGCACTCGTAGGGCACTGCCGGATCGGGGTCGTCCCGGACGCAGCCGGCCGCGGTCACGCGCCAGCCGTCCGGGAAACGGGCGAGGAACACCACCTGGTTCGCCAGCTGGACCTGCGCGCTCTCCCCCGCCACCTCCGCCCGGCGGACGTCGGTCGCCGTGGGCAGGTCGAGCGCCGCCAGCCTCTGGGCGCACCCGGTGCCTGCGCTCCTGGCGACCGACTTGGCCGTGTCCGGGGCGAGCAGCCCGCAGGCTTCGGCAGGCGAGGCCCGGACGAAGGCTTGCGCCGCCGCGGCAGCGTCCTGGGCGCCCACGTCCGAGCAGCCGGCCAACACCACCAGTGCCAGCGCACCGGTCACCCCCCGTCCGCGCACGTCGACCTCCTCGTCCTCCGCCGCAGGAGTACCCGCCCGCCGCGCTCCTCTCACCGTGGCGAGGTCAAGGCGACAGCTCGCTGAGCAGACGGCCCTGGACGCGGTGCGCCGCGGTGGGACGGTGTCCCTGTCCGGGGTGTACGGCGGCGCCGCGGACCCGGTCAACCTGATGAAGCTGTTCGACAAGCAGGTCACGATCCGGATGGGCCAGGCGAACGTCCGCCGCTGGACCGACGAGCTGTTCGACCTGCTCTATGCCGACGACGAGCTGTTCGGCGTGGAGACGCTGCCCTCCCACCACCTGCCGCTGGAGGACGCACCGGACGCCTATCGCAGGTTCCGCGACAAGGAGGACGGCTGCATCACGGTCGTGCTGCGCCCCTGAGCCCTGTGTCGCGGCACGCAGGGGTCGACTAGAGTCGGCAGTGGGCGGTGGGGCTCGCCCTTTCTCAAACTGCCGTGCCCGCGGCCAACGGTCCCTACCTCATGTGCAGTCCGGCTGGACATGGAGGTGGGGCTTTCGCTCACTTTCACCTCACCCTTCGCGGCCAGCCGGCTGCACGCCTCCCGGGCTCCAGGGTGGAGCCGGCGACGTGAAAGGGGACGGTCATGGGTTTCGAGATCAGCAGCGTGCAGGCGTGGGAGGTGCTGGACTCCCGCGGGCGCCCGACCCTCGCGGTGACGGTCGGGCTCGCGGACGGGACGGTGGCCGAGGCCGGTGTGCCGTCCGGTGCATCGACCGGGACGCGGGAAGCCGTGGAACTCCGGGACGGTGACCCGGCCCGGTTCGGCGGTGCCGGGGTCAGCCGGGCGGTGGCCAACGTCAACGGTGAACTCCACGACGGCCTTTCCGGGCGCACGTGGGCCGATCTCGCCGAGGTCGACCAGGCGATGCGCGACCTGGACGGCACGCCGAACAAGGCCCGGCTGGGCGCCAACGCGATCATCGGGACGTCGATGGCGCTGGCCCGGGCACTCGCTGCCGCCGCGGGGTCGCCGCTGTACGAGTGGCTGCCCGGCACCGGGGCGCCTCGCCGCCTGCCGGTGCCGTGCTTCAACGTGCTGAACGGCGGCGCCCACGCCCCCAACCCGCTGGACTTCCAGGAGTTCATGGTCTGCCCCCTCGGCGCTCCGTCGATGCGCGAGGCCGTCCGGGCCGGTGCCGAGGTCTACCAGGCGCTGCGGAAGCGGCTCGTCGCCGGCGGCCACGCCACCGGACTGGGTGACGAGGGCGGGTTCGCGCCGAACCTGGCCGAGCCGGAGGAGGTGCTGGAGCTGATCGTCGCGGCGATCGGGGACGCCGGCTACGCCGCGGGCAGGGACGGGGTGGGCATCGCGCTCGACCCGGCCGCGTCCGAGTTCTGGTCGGACGGCGGCTACACCGTGAACGGGGTGCGGCTGTCCAGCGCGGACCTGGTCGCCCGGTACGCCGGGATGCTGGACCGGTTCCCGATCTGGAGCATCGAGGACGGGCTCGGCGAGCAGGATCCGGACGGCTGGCAGCAGCTCACCGCGGAGCTCGGCGACCGCGTCCAGCTGGTCGGAGACGACAACTTCTGCACGAACCCGGCGATCATCACGGCGGCGATCGCGGACGGCATCGCCAACGCCGCCCTGATCAAGGTGAACCAGATCGGCACGGTCACCGAGACGCTGGAGGCGATGCGGATCTGCCACGCCGCCGGGTATGGCCAGATGGTGTCCCACCGCTCCGGCGAGACCCCGGACACGTTCATCGCCGACCTCGCGGTGGCCACCGGCTGCGGCCAGATCAAGACCGGGGCCCCGGCCCGCGGCGAGCGGGTGGCGAAGTACAACCGCCTGGTCCAGATCGAGGCGCAGCGCCCCGGCCTGCCCTACGGCCTGGGTGGGTAGTCCCGCGGCCCGGCAGCGCCCTTCGTGACGCGCCCTCCGCAAGCTCCAGGCGCTCCTCAGGGACCGTGGACGGGTACCGGTCCCTGAGGAGCGTCCCCGCGAGGCACGAGCCGCCAACCACCGGTCCCTGAGGAGCGTCCGCGCGAGGCACGAGCCCGGACGCGTCACGAAGGGCCACCACCAACCACCGGTCCCTGAGGAGCGTCCCCGCGAGGCACGAGCCCGGACGCGTCACGAAGGGCGCCGGCGCGACGACTACAGGCTGCCCAGCCAGAAGCCCAGCGCGGCTCCCGCGACGCTGAGCACCAGCATGCCGCCGGCGTGGACGAGCAGCGCCCAGCCCCGTCCGGCCCGGGCCAGCCGGGCGGCCTCCACGCAGGCGGTGCTGAACGTGGTGTAGCCGCCGAGGAAGCCGGTGCCGAGCAGCTGCTTGAGTTCGGCGTCGCCGGTGTGGAACGCCCACCAGCCGGTGACCAGACCGAGCAGGAACGACCCGGTGACGTTGATCGCGGCCGTGCCCAGGGGCATGCCGCGGTTCACCGTCCGCCGGGCGACCTCCGAGTCGACCACGAACCGGGCGACCGCGCCGAACCCGCCGGCGAGTGCAACCAGCAGCTGGATCACCGGATCGCCCCCTTCGCCAGCCGGTAGCGGCGCAACAACCGCCGCGCTCCCCGGGCGCCCGCGAACGCGCACAGCAGGCCGAGCAGCACGCTGCCCAGCGCGTAGCCCAGCCCGACCAGCCAGGCTCCGGAGCGGGCCAGCTGCAGGGTCTCGACCGCGAACGTGCTGTACGTGGTGTAGCCGCCCAGCACGCCGGTGCCGACGCCGAGCCGCAGCCCGCGCCGCCAGCCCCGATCCGGACCGGTCTCGGCCAGCACCTCCAGCAGCACACCGAGGATGAGCGCGCCGGAGACGTTGATCCAGAAGGTGGTCCACGGCCACTGCCCCGGCATGGCCGGGAATGCTGCCTCCAGCGCCGCCCGGACCGCCGTCCCGCCCGTGCCGCCGAGGAGGATCACCCCCAGCCACGCGGGACGCACCGGGATGCGCAGCATCCGCAGGCCGGGGATGGAGTGCCCGTCCTGCGGCCGGGTCACCACGGGGTCGGTGCCTTCCAGTCGACGACGGAGAGCGGCACGATCAACACCGGACGGTGCTGGTGCCGCGACAGCCGCAGCGCGACGGAGCCGGCGATGAACTCACGCAGCCGATCGGTGGACGAGAGCCGCTTCGCACCCACGACGATCGCGGACGCCTCGACAGCCCGGGCCAGGTGGGTCAGCGCGCGGTCGGCCCGTCCGGCGAGGTAACGGAACTCCCACGGTCCCCGGTGGTCGGCCAGGGCCTGGGCGAGGAATGCGGTGATCTCCCGCTCGCGCTGCTGCCAGGAGTCGTCCGCCTGGTCGGGGTCGAAGTCGGAGTGCCGGACGGTGCCGTCCGCGTACTCCTCGTCGACGATCCGGGACTCGTCCGCATAGCCGAAGTACAGCGGCACCCCGCCGAGAGCGTCCGACCAGGCGGACGCGGTGAGCGCCACCAGCTCGGACTGGCCCGGCACCACGCCGACCACCAGCGGCTTGCCGGCGACCGGCGCCATGCGTTCGGGACTGGGCTGCGGCACGTGGTGGAACGGCACGGATCGACCTCCGCTCGGGTGGGCGCCGACTCCCGCGCGCCCGCCAAGGACGTACAGGAACCATCAGCCGGTCGGCGGTTCGGGATTGCCCCGGGTGGGATCCATCACCCGCCGCACACCCTAGCCCGGATCCACTGATCGAGCGCGTCTCGACAAGCTCGACGACGGTTTGGTGGGCCAGGGAGCGTCCAACCGCTCCCTGGGAGCGAGCGCCAGCGAGCGTCCAGCCCCACCCAACCGCTCCCTGAGGAGCGAGCGCCAGCGAGCGTCACGAAGGGCCCCACCGGACGCGCCGCCCTTCGTGACGCGGCCGTCCTCGCAAGCTCGGACGCCCGCTCCTCAGGGATCGGTTCAGTGGGCCCGCGGACGCCCGCTCCTCAGGGACCGGTTCAGTGGGCCCGCTTACGCCCGCTCCTCGGGGACCGGTTCAGCAGACTTGCTGACACCCGCTCCAGTGAGCGATCACCGCGTGACGGCCAAGGCTGTCTCGATCGGGTCGTCCTTGCTGTTGGCGCGGATCAGGTGCCAGCCGGTGTCGTCGTGGCGCAGCAGGCTCCAGCAGCCGGTGCGGGGCTGGAGGTGCTCGGCGTGGTCGGGGGTGGGAGTCAGGGTGTCGAGCAGGATCCGGATCACCGCGTCATGGCTGACGACCGCGACCGCGACGTCCTCGCCCAGGTCGGCCAGTTCGGCGACGACGGCCCCGGCGCGCTCGGCGACGGCCTCCGACGGCTCCACGCCCGGCGCCGCATCGAAGGACCCGTAGTCGGCCAGCACATCGGCAGCCGGGGTGCCGTCGAAGCGTCCGTACGCGCGGTCGGCCAGCCGCTCGTCCGTCTCGACCTCCACCTCGGCGGCCTCGGCGATCGGGGTCGCCGTCTCCACCGCCCGGCTCAGCGGGCTGGACACCACCCGGACGAGGCCCACGTCGCGCAGCGCGGCGGCGAGGTCGCGGGCCTCCGCGTGGCCGACCAGGTCCAGGTCGGGGTCGAGCCGGCCGCGCAGGAGCCCGGCGACGTTGAGCTGGGTGCGACCGTGGCGGCACAGGTAGATGTCGGTCATGTCGGTGTCCTTTCACACAGGCGTTCGTACAGGTCGATGCCATGGCTGGTGGCCTGCGGCTGACCGGGCAGGACGCGGAAGCTGCGCGTCCCGTCCGGCTGCCGTTCGGCCAGCAGGAAGATCGTGCCCGGCCGGTCGAGGTAGCGTCGCGCGAGCCGGGCGAAATGGGTGACCACGACCAGGCGCAGGCCGTGGTCGAGGAGCGCGTCGATGATGTCCGCCGCGATCCAGGTGCCCTCCACCTCGTCGGTGGACGCGAAGGACTCGTTCATCAGCAACAGGTCGTCCGGCCGGCACCGGTCGACGATCCCGCTCATCCGGACGAGTTCCTCGGCCAGCTTGCCGCTGGCCAGGTCGTCGTCCTCGGCCCGCCGGAAGTGGGTGTGCACGGCGAGCGCCGGGCTCGACCGGAACGCCGTCGCGGGCACGAACAGGCCGGCCTGGAGCAGCAGCTGCGCGATGCCGATGCTGCGCAGGAACATGGTCTTGCCGCCCTGGTTGGCGCCGGTGATCACCGCCAGGCCGAGCCGCGGCCCGGTCAGGTCGTTGGGCACCGGCGGCGCGCCCGTCCGGAGGGCGAGGCTCAGGCAGGACAGGCCGGACGCGGACAGCGCGTCCCGCTCGGCCGCCGGCTCCGGCCAGCACACGCCCACGCCGATCGCGGTGAGCCGCTCCTGCAACTGCACGCAGCCGACGTAGAAGCCGGCTTCCCAGCGCAGCTGCCTGAAGAACGCCACGACGTGGTCGTTCGCGCGGCCCAGGATGACCGCCACGTCGTGGATGGCGTCGTCGCGGAGCTCGGCCAGCGCCCGCGCCCCGGCCTCGTCGCGGTCGGCGATCGTGAACCGGGGTTGCCCCGGCGGGGTGAACCCGAGGGTTGCCCACCAGCTCCGGCGTCCCGGACGCGGCGCGAGCAGTTCCAGCGAGCCGAGCAGCCCCGACTCGTCCAGGCGCGCCCGGCTGACCACCCCCTCCGGGAACTCGAGTCGGGTCAGCAGCGCAGCCATGTCGTCGAGGTACCCCGCGTCCAGTTCCCCAACCAGCCGCCGGTACAGCCCGGACAACCCGGCGGAGCGGACGGACGGCAGGTGCTGCGCGGCGAGGCCGGCCAGCTCCCGCAGCAGCGGCAGGAGCGCCCGCAGTCCGTGCACCGAGCGGGACAGCAGCGAGTCGGCGGTGCGGCCGGCGTACATCCAGATCGAGTGCTGGCTCTCCAGCGCCCGTCCGGCCAGCTCGAAGAGCGCGCGGATCGCGGACGGGTCGGCGAGCGCGTCGGCGAGGACGTGCTGGCGCCACGCGATCCGGGCGGGATCGACCAGCGGGTGCAGCAGGACGGCCGGGCACAGCCCCTGCAGCCGCCGTTCGGGCACCATCACCTCGAACACCGGGTCGAGGTCGAGGTCGGCGACCAGTTCGTCCGCGCCGTCCGGAAGGGTGGTGTCACGGTCGGCGTCGCGGTCGGGGAACAGCAGCTGGACCTTCATCGCAGCCTCCGGGCCAGGTCGTCGCCGGAGAGCCCGTGCCGTGCGGCCAGCGCCGCGGCGTGGGTGCGTCCGGCCGGCGGCTGAGGGCGGAACCGGAAGGTCGGCCGGGTGGGGTCGTCGGACGCGACCTGGCCCACCATGCTGACCGCGCCGTCCGTCGCCGTGACCAGTTCTTCGAGGAAGGTCACCCACAGCACCCGGCAGCCGGCCTCCTCGAACCGGCCCAGGACCCGTTCGGAGAGCTGGAGGGCGTCCTCGGCCGTGGTCGCGGAGAACAGCTCGTTGAGCACGAGCAGGGCCGACCCGTCCGCGGCGGCCAGCACGTCGCGCAGCCGGACCAGCTCGTCGGCCAGGCCGCCCCGCTGGTTGGCCGGGTCGTCCGGGCGCGGGAAGTGGGTGAGCACCGGGTTGACCACCGGCAGGGACGCCGACCGCGCCGGCACGGGCAGCCCCAGGGAGGTGAGGTGCGCCAGCTGCCCGACCGCGCGGACGAAGGTGGTCTTGCCGCCCTGGTTGGGTCCGGTGACGAAGACGAGCCGCTCGTCGGGACGCAGGACCAGGCTGTTCGGCACCGGCGGATCATCGTCCGCTCCGGCCTTGAGGGCGAGGGCGAGGTCGACGAAGCCGGCCAGGTCGACGGGTCCGCCGCCGGGCTCACGCACCCGCGGCAGGCACCAGGGGACGCCGCGTGCGGCGAGCCCGTCCGCCACCTTCAGGAAGCCGAGGTAGAAGCGGAGCTCCTCGCCCAGTCGGTCCAGTTCGGCGGGCAGGAAGTGGGCGTGGGCGGTGGCGAACCGGTGCAGCCGTTCGAAGGCGTCGGGCAGGAGTTCGGCGACCAGTCCGATCGCCTGTGCCTCGACGTGGTTGAGGTAGCGCCGTGGTCGTGCCGGGACGGCGCTCGCGTCCCCGGTCGGGGTGGCGAAGCGGGAGAAGAACGACTCGACCTGCTCGCCCCACGGCTGCCGGCCGCTGTCCTGCGCAGCCCAGACCGTGCCGCTCTGGAGGCCGAGTTCCACGGCGGGGCCGCGCACCTCGACCAGCGAGGCCGCGCAGCCGGCGGCCAGGTCGCGGAACCGGTCGCTGCCCTCGTAGTCCGCGAGCCATTCGGCGACACCGGTCAGGCCGGCGGACCGCGGTTCGAGCTGGTCCAGCCGGACGCGGAAGTCGCGCACGGCCACCGTGAACCGCCGGATCGCCTCCAGGGTGTCGAGGTCGGCGGGGAGCTGGTAGTGGGCTTTCGCCCGGGCCGCGATGGCGTTCCCGGAGGCTGTGACGGCGGCCTCGAACGAGGCGGCCGCGGCGCGGAGATCCGTCCGCTGGAGGTCGCGGACCACGTCCTGGCGGTACCCGATCTGCTCCGGGTCGCGCAGGGGACGGCGCCACACCCCGCGCTGGAACTCGCCCGGCGCCATGGCCGCCACGACGGCGTCCAGGTGCAGGTCTTCGATGCAGGCCTGCGCCACCGCGTCCGTCCGCTCGGGGCCGGACGGGCCGAGCAGCGTCGGTGGGTCGGTGTGGCTGGCGGTGCGTGGCTGATGAACGACGTATCCGGCTGCGCTCATGGGCGTCCCTCCATCTGAGGTAGGGACCGTCAGCGTTCGCGGTTGTCGGCGAGCCCCATCGCCGTCCCCCCACTGTACCCGCGGCGCTCGCCGGGAGAACCTGCCGCCAACCCACCAACCTCCGCTCCCAATGTCGGGCCAGAGACGCGCCTTCTTGACGGTCCTCAACCGGTATTCATCACGGACGTGTGAATCGCACGCCGAACCTCAGAAGTGTTGCCCAGTTACCTGTTCCGAGAGAGCCGGTTAGTGGGGAGCATCCGACGCCGTCGGCCGCAGCAGGACGAGGAGAAGACCATGACGAACGACAGGCTCGACCCGATCACCGGACGGAGGGTGCCCGGCCAGGTGCCCGAGGACGCCCTGAGTTCCGGCGCGGGCAGCGACCGCAACTACCCCGACCTCGGCGACGTCGACCCCGGAGTCGCCGACCCGGCCTACGGGCTGGACGACACCGAGCCGTTAGGTGACGCGGAGATCCCGGGTCAAGCCCGGGATGACGTGCCCGGGGGCCGGGACGACGTGCCCTCCTCCCGTCATCCCGGCGAACGCCGGGATCCCCTGAGCCCGCCCGGCGACCCCACCACGGGGATCCCGGGTCAAGCCCGGGATGACGTGCGCGGGGGCCGGGATGACGTGCGCGGGGGCGGAGGCGACGCGAGGGCGAAGGCAGAGCACGTCGCCGAACACGCCATTGACAAGGCAGCGGACGTGAAGGACACCGCCGTCGAGAAGGCCGCCGACGTCAGGGACGCGGCGCTCGAGCGTGGCGCCGACGTGGTCGATGTGGCCAGGGACGAACTCGCCCGGCTGGCGGGCGACGCTCGCGCCCAGTTCCAGGGCCTGTGGGACCAGGCCAGCGGGCAGCTCCGCGAGCAGGCGAGCACCGGCAAGCAGCAGCTGGCCGACCTGCTGCACGCACTGGCGGGTGAGCTGGGCGAGATGGCGTCGAAGTCCGAGCAGGACGGTCCGGTGACGGCGCTGGCAAAGCAGGCGTCCCGGCGGGGCGGCGAGCTGTCGCACTGGCTGGCGAACGCCGACGCGTCCGATGTGCTGGCGGAGGTCCGGCGGTTCGCGCGGCGCCGTCCGTTCGTGTTCCTCGCCGGGGCGACCGTGGCCGGCGTGGTCGTCGGTCGGCTCAGCCGGGGCCTGATGGCCGGCAGGGACGTCACCCCGTCCCGGTCGGCGACCGCGGCCGCGGAGGCGACCGACGTCCCCGCTCCCCGGCTCGCCGCGGAGTTGCCGGCCTACGGCGGCGGCACCACTGGCCAGACCTACGGCTACGACCGGGCCGACGCGGGCGGTGACCTGCGGTGACGACGTCCAGCGACCCGGTGGTGCCGGGCGCCGCGACCCCGGCCCGGCGGGAGCCCGAGCGGTCGATCGGCGAGCTGATGGGCGACGTCAGCCGCGACCTGTCCACCCTGCTGCGGCAGGAGGTGGAGCTGGCCAAGGCCGAGCTGCGCGAGTCCGGCACCCGTGCCGGCAAGGGTGCCGGGCTGCTCGCCGGCGCGGCGGTCGGCGGCTTCCTGGTGATCCTGTTCCTGTCCATCGCGCTGTGGTGGGGACTGGGCCTGGCGATCGGCAACGCCTGGTCCGCCGTCGTGGTGGCCGTGGTGTGGGCGATCATCGCCGCGATCCTCGCGGTGGTCGGACGCAATGAGCTGGCCCGGGTGCGCGGCCTGCCCCAGACCGTGGAGACGGTCAGCAAGATCCCGAATGCAGTGAAGGGCAAGGAAGAGGAGAACCGATGACCAGCGACCCGTCCGTGATCCGGGCACAGATCGAACAGACCAGGGCGAACCTGTCCGACGACGTCGACGCGCTCGCCGACCAGGCCAACCCCGCGCACATCGCGCACCGGCAGGTGGCGAAGGCCAAGCGGGCGGGCGGCCGGCTGCTGGACCGCATCCTCGGCACGGCGGAGGATGTCCGCGACGCAGCGGCCGACAAGGCCCACGAGCTCGCTGCCGACGTCCGCGACGCGACCGGGGACGTCACCGGGCGCGCCTCCCAGTGGGGCCACGGCGTGGCCGACCTGCCCAACCAGGCGGGACGACAGGCCCAGGGCAATCCCGTCGCGGCCGGGGTGGTGGCCTTCGGCATCGGCCTGCTGATCGCCGCGGCGTTCCCCGCGTCCCGCAAGGAGCAGGAACTCGCCCAGGCCGTGAAGGAGCAGGCCCAGCCGCTCACCGACCAGGTCACCGCCGCGGCCAGGGAGGTGGCCGACAACCTCGCCGGTCCGGCGAAGGAGGCCGTCGAGAACCTGAAGGAGTCGGCCGGTGAGGCCGTCGCCGCCGTCCAGGAGGAGGGCAGCGCCGCCGTCAGCGACGTCCAGGGCGTGGTGTCCGACGCGGCCGCCGAGGTCGCCGACACCGCCCGCGACTCCGCCGAAGAGGTGAAGGACGAGGCCCGCCGCGCCGCCGGCAGCTGACCAAAGCCGGGGACGGTTCCTCACTCGGTCCGCACCGGACCGAGTGAGGAACCGTCCCCGTTGGTTCGGGGCGGGACGGGGTATCTCCCGGCCATGAGTGAGCACCTGCGGCACCTGGCCGAAGAACTGACCCGGGTCGACGAGGCCATCGCGACCGCGCCGCTGTACGCGGAGCCGGGTGATCCGAGCTCGGGGTTCAGCGACCAACTCGTGGAACTCGTCGCGCGCGAAGAACGGGTGGTCGACCAGCTCGTCCACGAGGCGCGCGACGAGGTCACGGCCGAGTAGACGGGGACGCGCGATGCCGAGACTGCGCCGGGTCTCGCCCAACTCCCCCGGCTGGACGCGACGCCGCTCCGGACGGGGGTTCCGCTACCTCGACCAACACGGGCAGCCGCTCGCCGACGACGACGTCGAGCGCGTCCGGTCGCTGGTGATCCCACCCGCGTGGCGGGACGTGTGGATCTGCCCCTTCCCGAACGGCCACCTGCAGGCCACCGGCGTGGACGCGGCCGGCCGCAGGCAATACCTGTACCACCCGCACTGGCGGGAGCAGCGGGACAAGCTCAAGTTCGACCGGGTGGCCACGGCGGCGCTGCGGCTGCCGGAGGCCCGCGCGCAGGTGTCGTCCGACCTGGGCCGGGACGGCATGCCGGTGGAGCGGGCCGCCGCCACCGCCGTCCGCCTGCTCGACCTCGGCTACTTCCGGATCGGCAACGACGCCTACGCGGACGCCAACGGCTCCTTCGGGCTCACCACGCTGGAGCGGCGGCACGTCCGTCGCCACGGGACCGGGCTGGCGTTCCGGTTCGTCGGCAAGTCCGGGATCGAGCACCACGTGCTGATCGACGACCCACAGGTGATCGAGGCGCTGCAGGTGATGCGGCGGCGTCCCGGCGGGGAGCGGCTGCTGGCCTGGCGGAACGGGTCGGGCTGGGTCGACCTCGCGTCCGGGACGGTGAACGCCTACCTCGCCGAAGTGTTCGGCGGCGACATCACCGCCAAGGACTTCCGCACCTGGCACGCGACGGTGATCGCCGCGGAGGTGCTCGCGCTCAGCGGGGAGAAGGGGACGTCGGCCGCGTCCCGGAAGCGGGCGATCGGGGCCGCGATCGGTGAGGTGGCGACCTATCTCGGCAACACTCCCGCGATCGCCAGGTCGGCCTACATCGACCCCCGCATCGTCGACGAGTACGAGTCGGGCGCGACGATCGCCGAGGCGGCGTCCCGGTCGTACCGGACGCCCGAGGCACGTCAAGCCAACCTGGAGAAGGCCGTGCTGGAGTTGCTGCGGATCGAACGGGATCCCGGGTCGAGCCCGGGATGACGCGAGGCCCGCACCCGCGCGCCACACCCCACCAGCCGGCCTCGACCAACGGTTACCCCAGCAGCGGGAACCCGACGACCACCTGCTGCAGCTGCATGACCTGCCTGGGGATGAACTCGGCGATCGTGAGGCCCACCACGTCCGCGGCGGCGCCGACGTCCGCGACGATCCGGCGGACCTGGGCACTGGTCAGCCCACCGGGGACGGCGCCGAGGCCCAGCCGCAGTTCGTCGCTGTCGATGGTGTCCACGTCGAAGTGGATCGCGACGTGCCGGCAGCCGGTGGCCGCGAGCCAGTCCAGGACGGGAGCGCTGGTGGTGCGCAGGGCGTCCGGGCCGAAGGCGGTCAGGCCCCATTCGGCGATCCGTGGGTAGTCGTCGTCCGTCCATTCGCAGAGGCCGACCAACGCCACCCGGTCCGCCGGCAGGGTGGCCGGCAGCGCGGCGAGCACGTCCGGGTCACCGTGCCCGGTGAGGGCGGTGACCGCCATCGCGTGGTAGCCCGGGTAGGCGCTGGCCCCGGTGCCGGTGTCGGGATGGGCGTCGATCCAGAGGACGGCGAGGTCGTCGGGGTAGCGGGCGGCCAGGGCGGCGAACGGGGCGACGCTGACCGAGCACTCGCCGCCGAGGGTGAGGATCCGGTCGGGCTGGTGTTCCCCGATCGCGTCGAGGGCCGCGGTCAGCTGGCGCAGCACGGCGGACTTGGCCTCCAGGCCGTCCCGCTCGGTGAGGCCCTCGTCACCCATCGTGACCGGGACGGTCGCGGTCGGGCCGTCGCGTGGTGGCAGGACGGCCGCCAGCACGGCCGAGCCGACCGCGTACCCGCGACGGGCCACATCGAACGGGAACTCCGGGGCGAGCTCGCGCACGGCCAGCGTCCCCGCCCCCTGCCACTGCGGCCACACGAGCCGCAGGGTGCGTCCGGATCCGTCCATCGTGACTCCTTCCGTCGCATCCATCCTCGCGGATCCCGGCGTGATCCGCGGGTCGTCCGGGTACCTGTGGGAGCAACCCGCCGGAGGAGGCGATGACCATGCCGACGCGTGACGCGAACCCGTCCGAGCACGCCCGCGAGCCCGGGCCGACGATCTCGCGCGAGGTGGCGGCGCCGCCGTCCGCGGTGTGGGCGGTGCTGGCGGACGGCTGGTCGTACGCGAACTGGGTGGTCGGCGCCGCCCGCGTGCGGGACGTGGACGCGGACTGGCCCGCCGCCGGAGCGAAGGTGCACCACTCGTTCGGGTTGTGGCCGCTGCTGATCCAGGACTTCACCCGGGTCGAACGCGTCGAGGACGGCTCAGAACTCGTCCTCACCGCGCGCGGCTGGCCCGCCGGCGAGGCGCACGTCCATCTGAGCATCCGTCCGGACGGCCCCGATCGCAGCGTGGTCACCATCACCGAGGACGCCGTCTCCGGACCCGGCCGGCTGGTCCCGCCGCCCGTCCGCCACCTGCTGCTCGGCCCCCGCAACCGCGAGACCCTGCACCGCCTCGCCCTGCTCGCCGAGGGCCACCACCGCGAGCAACGCATCGCCTGAACCCGGGGACGGTTCCTCACTCGGTCCACTTTCCGCCAATGATCGGCTGAGAGTGGACTGAGAGGAGAACCGTCCCCAGGTCTCAGTCGCGGAGCAGGCGCTCCCAGGCGGTTCGGACGAGGGCGTTCTTCACCACACCCAGGCGGCCGTTCGCGGTGAGTGCGGCCCGGGCGGCGTTCCAGCCGCAGGCCCCGTGCACTCCCCCGCCGGGGTGGGCGGACGCGCTGGCGAGGAACAGCCCGTCGATCGGGGTCTCGGGACGACCGAGGCCCGGTGTCGGCCGGAACACCAACTCCTGGTGGATGGCGGCCGTGCCTGCGTTGATCGCCCCGCCGACCAGGCTGGGGTTGCCCGCCTCGAGGTCCGCCGGCGACTGGACATGCCGGGCCACCACCAGGTCCCCGAAGCCCGGCGCCACCCGCTCGATCGCCTCCTCCACCCGCTCGAGGTGGTGCGCCGCCGCCGACGGATCGGACGCGAACCGCTTCGGCAGGTGCGTGTACGCCCACGCGGACTCGCCGCCCTCCGGCGCCCGGGACGGGTCGGCGACCGCCATCTGCCCGAACAGGACGAAGGGACGCCGCGGCAGCCGTCCCAGGCTCAGGTCGGCGGCGAAGTCGACGAACCCGTCCAGGTCGACGCCGAGGTGCACCGTGCCCGCGGACCGGCTGCCGTCACCCAGCCACGGCACCGGCGCGCGCAGCGCCCAGTTGGCCTTCAGGGTGGCGTGGTCCCAGTCGAAGGCGGCGAGGTCGTCGCGCAGTCGCTGCGGCAGCGGGACGTCCGCCAGCAGACCGTCGTACAGCGCCGGCGCCGGGACATCGGCCAGGACCGCTCGCGCGCCGACCACCGTCCCGTCCGCGAGCCGGACGCCGGTCGCTCGCCGGGCCGAGACCAGCACTTCCGTGACGGCGACGCCGGTACGCACCTCTGCCCCCAGCGACTCCGCCCGCGCGCGCAGCGCCTGCGAGAACCGGCCGGCGCCGCCCCTGGGCACGGGGAAGCCCACGTCCTGGCCGAGCATGCAGAGCAGCCAGCCGAACATGCCGCTGCCGGCCGCGTCCGGCGGGATGTCACTGTGCAGGGCGTTGCCGGTGAGCAACAGCCTCGCCCCGGCACCGGCGAACCGCTCCTCGCCCAGCCGGCGCACCGGCAGGGATGCCAACCGCGCCAGCCGCAACGCCCCGGACGCGCCGAGCCGCCGGAACAGCCCCACACCGGCGCTGACCGGGGGGAACGGGGTGAACAGGGCGTCCAGCAGATCGTCGCGCAGCCCACGCCACTGGGCGAACAGTTGCAGCCAGGCGTCACCGTCGCCCGCGGCGAAGGCGTCGAGTCCGGCGGCGGTCTCCTCCGGGTCGCGGTGCAGCACGGCCGTCCGTCCGTCCTCCAGTTGGTGGGCGAGGACGGTGGGCGCCTGCACCCACTCCAGCCCGTGCCGGTGCAGGTCAAGGCCGGCGATCACCGGGCTGGCCGCGGCAAGCGGGTAGAAGGCGCTGTACAGGTCCGTGATGTAGCCGGGCGCGGTGACCTCACTACTGCGGACGGCGCCGCCGACCTCGTCCGCTGCTTCCAGGACGACCACGTCCCAGCCGGCTTCGGCGAGCGCGTTGGCGGCGACGAGGCCGTTCGGTCCGGAGCCGATCACGACCGCATCGCAGCTGCGCCTGGTTACGTCCATGCTCCTCCTTACCCCGATCGCGCGCGCGGCGCCATGGGTAATGAGCCTCGCGTGGGACGAGCCGGGCGTCACGAAGGGCCCCCGCCAGCGGTGAGCCACCAGGGCCCGCGAGGAATTGCACTCTCGATGCCCTCAACGGCACTCGGAAGGCCGACTCTGGCCATCGAGCGTGCAATTCCGCAGGCCCTCCGCGGTCAGTGGTTGCGCAGGGCGTCCACCAGCTCGGACTTCGACATCTTCGAGCGGCCCTTGATGCCGAGCTCCCTGGCGCGCTTCACGAGTTCTTCCTTGGTGCGCTCGTCGTAGTCCTTGGCGCTGCCGCCCTTGTGGCCGACTGCCTTCCGGGACGAACCTGCGGCGGCGTTCGCGATGCGCGCGGCCTTCTCCTTGCTGGCGCCGTCGTCACGCAGCGCCTCGTACATTTCCTTGTCCTTCACCGATGGTCCGGGATCGCGTGCGGGCATGGGTCCTCCTTCTCGAATGCCCTGTTCATACCCGCGAGGGGGTATCGACAAGCTTGGGTGGCCCTTCGTGACGGCCACTCGCTGCGCTCGCGGCCTCCTCAGGGAGCGGGGGGATGAACCGGTCGCTCCCGCGGCCTCTGGAGCGGGAATGAACAGGTCGCGCTCGCGCCTCGGGAGCGGGATGGACCGGTCGCACTCGCGGCCTCGGGAGCGGGGTCGGTCAGCCCAGCAGGCCGCGCAGGGGCGGCGACCAGAGGTCGTGGCCGCGGCGGCCGAAGCGCGCCAGGAGTGTGTTCGCCGCCTGCCAGCCCGTGGTCGCCGCGCGCTCCATCAGGGCGATCGGCCACTCGCTGCGGACCAGGTCGCCGGCCAGGACGATGCGCGGGTCCGGGGTGGCCACGGTCGGGCGCAGGTGCCACGGGGACAGGTCCACGAGCGGACAGTCGTCGGCGACCAGCCACTCCTCGGCCGCCACCGGAGCGTCCTGAAGTCCCGGGTAGACGCGTCCGACCTGGCGCCACAACTCGTCCCGGGTTGCCGTGGACGGGTCGCGCAGCGCGTAGCCGTGCACCTCGACCACCGTCCCACCAGTGCGTCGCGCCCACTCGGCTGCGCCGGCCTCGAAGGCGTCCAGCCGGCCGACGTTGTCCAGCGGACCGTACCCGCTCGTGCCGAGGAAGGCGGCCACCTCCGGGTGCTGCCCGGTCAACCAGCGCCGGCCCACGCCGAACGGCGGCGCGGCGCGCAGGGCCGCGATCCGCTCCCGCCACGGCGCGTTGCCCAGCCGGTCGGACGCGCCGACGACCTGCTGCAGTGCCCGGGTGTCGAGGGCCAGTACGACCGCGTCCGCGGCCAGCTCCCCGTCGCTCGTCGCGACGACCGTCGCACCGTCCCGCGGTTCCACCCCGAGCGCGCGGACGCCGGTGCGCACCTCCACGCCGCGAGAGAACAGGTGGCGGCCGAGCGGCGCCCACAGCGCGGTGTCGTAGTCGTCGTCGGGGACGTCGAACAGCAGCCCCTCCGCCGAGCCGACGAAATAGGTGTGGAACATCGCGACCAGCTCGCCCGCCGCGAACTCCCGCGGGTCGGCGAAGAAGCTGCGGGCGAAGACCTCCAGTGCCAGGTGACGGGCCGAGTCGGGAAACCGCAACCGGTCGAGGAACTCGGCCGCGCTCACCCCGTCCAGCTGCGAGTAGGTGCGCGGGAAGCGCACCCGCAGCAGGCCGAGCGCCTCCCGGACGTCCACCCTGGCCAGGTCGCCCACCGAGAAGGACGGACTCTGCGCCACGAAACCCACCAGGTTCCAGGGCGGTGTGCGGGGCACGTTGGTGAACGAGTCGACGACCGGCTCCCCATCGTCGGACGCGGCCAGCTGCAGCGGATAGTCGGCGACCGGGACCAACCGCTCCAGGGCAGGGTCCGCCCGGCGGAGCAGCGCGCGAAGGTTGTAGTACTGGCGGAAGAAGGCGTGGAAGCCGCGGCTCATCGTGCCGGTCCGGCCGTCCGGCAAGGTGATCGGCCACGCGCGCACCCGGCCGCCGAGGGTGTCCGCGGCTTCCAGCAGCACCACCCGGACGCCGCGCTCGGCCAAGCCGGTCGCGGCCGCGAGGCCGGCGATGCCGCCGCCTATGACGGCGACCGTGGGGGTCTCCGGGAGTGACGCGGAATGGGACCTGTCCCCGTTTGTCGGTGGCGGGACGTGACGGACGGCACGACGGTCGCGTCCCGGGCGCCAGGGCCTCATGCCCGCTGCTCCCGGCGGCCGGCGACCTCCCAGGCGATGATCACGGCCGTGACCAGGGCGAAGCCGAAACCGAAGTCCTCGATCGGGATGTCGAACGGGAACCGGACGCCGAGGAAGTGCTCGGGCGCGTACCGCACGATCGGGTCGGACAGCTTCGTCAGCCAGCCGTCCACCAGCACCTGGAAGAAGAACACGATCGCCATCGCCAGCCAGTACTGGAGCGTCCGGAAGATGCCCGTCCGCGCCCAGAGCAGTTCGACGGCGACGACCGCGATCACGGCGGCGAGCGTGGCGAGGGTGTACTCAGGCATGGTCGTCCTCGGGGACGGGCCCTTCGTGACGCCGGCTCGTTCCTCGCCGGCTCCTCAGGGACCGGTTGTGGGGGGCGCCGCTCCCCAAGGATCGGTTGTGGGGGGCGCCGCTCCCCAGCCCATCGTCATCCCGGGCGTGACCCGGGATCTCCCGCCCGCTCCTCAGGGACCGTTGCCCCAGGACCGTCCCGACCGCTTCGTAGGTGAGCAGGCCGCACACCGGGATGACCAGGAAGAACACCAGTTCCTCGACGGGCACGGTCCCCGGCAGGAGCACGCCGATGGTGGCCGAGGGGCTGTAGTCCCAGTGGCCGCGGGCGATCGCGACGGCGTCCCAGACGTAGAACGCGACCAGGGCGGGGGCCAGGGCCAGCAGCAGGCGGACGGGCCGGCGGTACACCCGGGCGCGCAGCCAGAACTCCAGCGGCAGGGTGATCGCCACGCAGACCGCCATCAGCAGCAGGTACTCGGCCCTCATGCCACCTGCCTCGGTCCGGCGACCAGGATGGACGCCGCGGTCACCGCCTTGCGCCACGTCGGCACCCGGGCGCGACCGGAGAACACGTCGTAGTCGCGGGACTCGATCCGCGCCAGGATGCGGGAGTACAAGTCCAGCGCCGTGCCCACGCAGCGCGCGGACGCCGGCGGCAGCATCGCCACACCGGTGCGGGCCAGCGCGTACAGCTCGCGGTTGCGGGCGATCTCGAACGCCATCACCTCACGCCACGGCTGGTCGACCACGCGGCGCCACGGGTCCGCGCCGAACCGGGCCAGGTCGTCGGCCGGCAGGTAGACCCGGCCACGGTCGAGGTCCTCGCCGACGTCGCGCAGGAAGTTGGTCAGCTGGAACGCGAACCCCAGCGCCCGGGCCGGCTCCTTCGCGTCCGGGGTGAGCGGCTGCAGGACGGGCAGCATCATCTCGCCGATCACCGCGGCCGAGCCCTCCATGTAGCCGCACAGGTCGGCCCAGGTCCGGTAGCCGGCGACGGTCAGGTCGAGCGCCATCGCGCCGAAGAACCGGTCGAAGCACTCCCGCTCGATGCCGGTCTCGCGGACGGTGTGGGCGATCGCGGCCAGGGTCGCGTCCCGGGGATCGCCGGCCAGGGCGGCGTCGAACCCATCCCGGAAGGCCGTCAGCTGGTGCGCGGTGTCGGCGGCGCGGACGGTGGTCGCGCCGTCCGCGTCCACGATGTCGTCGGCCAGCCGGCAGAGGGCGTAGATGGCGTACACGTGCCGCCGCTGCGCCGACGGCAGCAGCGCCGCGCCCCAGTAGTAGGTGGTGCCGTACGCCCTCGTCAGTCGGGCGCATTCGGCGTAGCCGGCGGCCAGTTCGGGAGTCACGAGGACCCGTCCTTCCCCGGAACGCCCGGGACGACGGTGGTCGAGCCCGCCCTCCACCCGTCATCCGGGCGAACGCCGGGATTCCGGGTCGAGCCCGCCCCCCACCCGTCATCCCGGCGAACGGCGGGATCCCCGACACCCGACCGGCCAACCGACCCAACGGGATCCCGGGTCGGGCCCGCCCTCCACCCGTCATCCCGGCGCACGCCGGGATCCCCGACACCCGACCGGCCAACCGGCTCCACGGGATCCCGGGTCGAGCCCGGGATGACGGTGGTTGCGGCCGGGACGACGGTGGTTGCGGCCGGGACGACGGTGGGTGGGCGCGCCGCGCCCAGGTACGTCCGGACGCGCTCGGCGGCCAGTTCGCCGCTGATCAGCACCATGGGCACGCCGACGCCGGGGGTGGTGCCCGAGCCGGCGAAGAACACGCCGGGCAGGCGCGGCTCGACATTGGCCGGACGGAACGGTCCGGTCTGGCCGAAGGCGTGGGCAAGGCTGAACGGGGTGCCCATCGCCATGCCCTGCGCCGCCCAGTCCAGGGGCGTGACCAGGCGTTCGGTGACCACGTCGTCGGGGTAGCCGTTGGCCCCGAGGAAGCGGTGCAGCCGCTCCCGCGCCGGGCCGCGCTCCCGCGTCCAGTCGATCGACGCGCCCAGGTGCGGCACCGGCTCCAGCACGTACAGCGTGCTGTGCCCGGCCGGCGCGACGTCGGCGTCCAGGCTCGGCACCGTGACCAGCCGGGACGGGTCGCCCATCAGCTCCTTGCGCGTGATCAGCTGGTCGAACGCCACGTCCCAGGACTCGGCGAAGTGGATGTTGTGGTGGGCGACCCTCGGGCCCGGCGTCCCGCGCACCCCCACGTGCCAGACCAGGGCGGACGGCGACCAGGCCGCTCGGGCGAGGCGTCGCGGCGGGGTGAGGTCGGGCAGGAGCCGGGTGTAGGCCGTCGGCAGGTCGAGGGTGATCACGGCCGCGTCCACGGCGAGCTTCTCGCCGCCGGCGACCACTCCGGCCAGCTTGCCGGTCGCGTCGGTGAGCAGCTCGGTGACCGGCGCCTCGTACCGCAGCTCCGCGCCGGCAGCACCCAGCGCCCGAGCCAGCGCGGCCGGCACCCGGTGCATGCCGCCCTCCGGGAAGTACACGCCGGAGATGCAGTCCATGTAGGTGATCACCGCGTAGATCGCCAGCGCGTCGGTGGGGGCGAGGCCCGCGTACATCGCCTGGAAAGTGAACAGCCGCACCAGCCGTGAGTCTGAGATCCGCTTCTCCACGGCCTTCTGCAGGCTGCCGAAACCGCCGAGCCGCACCAGCCGCGCCGCAGCGACCGGACGGGTGAGCAGGTCGACCGGCGAGTCGAAGTTCCGCTCGATGAAGTGCGGCATCTCGGTGGCGTAGAGCTCCTGCAGCCAGTCCACGAAACCGGCGAACGCCTGCGCGTCGCGGGCCAGGCCACGACGGCGCAACTCCGCCACCTGGTCGGCCAGCCCGGCGCGCACCAGCAGCTCGGACCCGTCCGCGTACACCGCCCGATAGGCCGGATCGAGCCGCCGCAGCGGCACCTCGGCCTCCAGCGACGTCCCCAGCCGCGCGAAGGCACGATCGAGCAGGTGCGGCATGGTCAGCACGGTCGGACCGGTGTCGAAGGTGAAGCCGGCCTGGCTGAGCGTGCCGGCCCGGCCACCGGGTTCGGCCTCCCGCTCCAGCACGACCACGTCGTGACCGTCGCCCACGAGCTGGGCCGCGGCGGCGAGGCCGGCGAGCCCGGCCCCGACGACCGCGACGCGGCTCATCCGGGGTCCCGTGGGGTGCTCATGCGGGGTCCCCGCGGAGTTGTTCGGGGGAGCGCAGCGGAGGAGAAGAACTCCGTGGGGTGCTTCATGCGTCCCGCCAGGCGACCCGCCGCGCCAGCGCCTCTAGCCCGGACGCCGCGTCGGCGTCGATCGCCGGGTCGTCGAGCGCGACGAACGCGGCCGCCACCGCGTCCCGGATCATCGCCTCCACATCGGCGATCACGCCCGAGCGGACGAACTCCGCCTGCAGCCCGGCCACCAGCGACCCGGACGCGCGTCCGCGGGCCGCCCGCCGCAGCGCGCGCTGCCAGCGGGGCGAGAACCGCTCGGTGGCGAGCGCCATCAGCACCGTCGGCTTGCCCGCGACGATGTCGTCCCCGACCGGCTTGCCCATGGCGCGCGAGTCACCGATCACGCCGAGGATGTCGTCGCGCAGCGCGAACGCCTCGCCCACCGCGACCCCGTAGCGCTCGAGGGCGACCAGCGTGCGCGGCCCGGCACCGGCGGCCACCGCGCCCAGCTGCAGCGGCCGCCACACCGTGTAGGCGCCCGACTTCGCCCGCGCCACCTCGCGGGCGTGCGCGAGGTCGCGGCGTCCGTTCGCCGCACCGACCAGGTCGCGGCCCTGGCCCATCATCAGCTCGATGCACAGTGTCCGCCACAGCTCCTGCAGCGGCCGGGGCAGCGTGGCGACCAGCAGCCCGGACTCGCTGTGCGCGAGGTCGCCGGCCAGGATCGCGATGTTCTCGCCGTACCGCTGCGCGTCCCCGATGCCGTGCCGCTGGACGTGCTGGTCGCGCGCGCTGGCATGGACGGACGGGCGCCCGCGGCGGGTCTCCGAGCCGTCCATCACGTCGTCGTGGATCAGCGCGAACACGTGCAGCAGCTCCAGCGCCGCGCCCACCGTGACCAGGTCGTCGTGCCCGGTGCCGGTGCGGTGCCCGCCGGCGGCCACCCAGCCCCAGTGGGCCATCCGCGGACGGAACCGCTTGCCGCCCGACCGGACCGTCGTCTCGAGCAGGTCGAGCACGGAGTCGGTGTGCAGCACGCCCTCGCGGGGGACCACGGCGGCGGCGAGGTCGACCCACCTCGCCCGCAGCGAGTCCAGGGTCGCGTCGATGACGGCCTCGACCGCGGCCAGCGTGCGCTCGTCCCTGGCTGTGTGCTGACCGACCTCGTGCCGGGCGGAGTGGATCAGGGTCATGCCGCGCCCGCCTTCCGCATCGCGTCCTCCAGCAACGGCACCTGGAGTGCGCACCACGGGCTGAGCAGGGCGGGCACCGTGTCGGCGACCCGGATCAGGTCGCCCCAGGACACCCACGTGGTCTCGCACACCTCGGCCGGGTCGGGCGTGAGCGGGCCGCGGATCCGGCCCACCCAGACCGGGCAGGTCTCGTTCTCGACGATCCCGGACGCGTCGACGGCGCGGTAGCCGAAGTCGGGCAGGACGAGGTTCAGGTCGTCCACGGGAACGCCGAGTTCCTGGGACACGCGCCGCCGCACCGCCGTCTCGGCGGCCTCGCCGGGACGCGGGTGGCCGCAGCAGGAGTTCGTCCACACCCCCGGCCAGGTGGCCTTGGTCAGGGCGCGCCGCGTGAGCAGCACGCGTCCGGCGTCGTCGAACAGGTAGCAGGAGAACGCGAGGTGCCGCGGGGTGTCGCGGGTGTGCACGGCGGCGCGGTCGGCGTGCCCGATCGGCCGGTCGTGCTCGTCGAGGAGTACCACGAGGTCGTCGATGTCGGCGTTCATCGGGTGCCCCCGGGATTGTGGACGTGGACGGGAACAAGCTGACCCGCCCGCCGGAGCCAGATCAAGCCGGTGACGGTCAGCACAACTGCTGCGGCCACCGCGGCGGCGACCCCGGTGAGCGTCGACGCCGGCTCGCCGGCGAGGCGTCCGACCGCGATCCAGGCGAGTCCCCAGGCCATGGCGAGGGCGACGCCGATCCGTCCGTCCAGCACCCGGCCCAGCACGACGCCGATGGCCGCGGCGACGGCGAGCACGGCGACGGCCAGCAGCTCGGCGACCGGCAGCGGCGGGTTCACCCCGGACGCGACCAGGGTGGCGGTGATGTTCGCGGCGGTGGCGATCGCGACCCAGCCCAGGTAGAGCCCGAACGTGCCGTCCACCACGACCTTCTCCATGGCGGACGCGTGCCGGGGCGGACCCAGTCGCCGCATCAGTTCGCCCAGCGTGGCGGCGAGGGCGAGGATCACGAGGACGCTGACCCACAGCCAGCCCACCTGCGTGACCAGTAGCCAGGCGCCGTTGAGCACCATCGACAGTGCGGCCAGGGCGCCGATCCGGCGGGCTCGCGGCGAGGTGGTGTTGGCCGGCAGCCACTGCCAGACGACGTAGGCGATCAGTCCGGCGTAGATCACCGACCAGATCGAGAACGCGCGGACGGCCGGCGCGAGCAGCGTCGCGGTCGCCGACAGGCTGCCGCCGGAGCTCTCCTCCACCCGCGTGCCGATCACGCCGATGCCGAACAGCGTGCCCACGACCATGAACACCGCGGCGGCGGTGACGACCACCTGGCGGACCCGATCACTCATTGCGTACTCCTGCCCCCGAAACGTCTGCCTCAAACCTTGTACAAAAACGATGCCATCTGGTCACCAGCTTGAACAGTGATAAGCGGAAAACCTTAGACAAACTGCGTAGAACGCTCGCCGACGCGGCGAACTCGCCGGTACCCTCGGACGGTCATGGTCACGATCAAGAGGGCCGCCGAGCTCACCGGGGTGCCCGAGCACACGCTGCGGGCGTGGGAGCGCCGCTACGGCCTGGTCGCGCCCGGCCGCACCGCCGCGGGCTACCGGCTGTACGACGAGGCGGCCCTGGCGCGGATCCGGCTGATGCACAGCCTCGTCCGGGCCGGCTGGGCGCCCCGCCAGGCCGCGGTGGAGTCCGCGCGCCGGACGCAGGCCGAGAGCGGCCTGCCGGGTGAGCGCGAACTGGTGGCGGCCGCGGCGGCCATGGACGGCGACGCGGCCGCCCGGGTGCTGGACGCCCAGTTCGCCCGCGGCTCGTTCGAGACCGTGGTGGACGAGTGGCTGATGCCGGCGATGACCGGGCTCGGCCGGGCGTGGGCGAGCGGCGAGGTGTCGGTCGCAGGCGAGCACCTGGTCAGCAACCTGGTGATGCGCCGGCTCGCGGCCGCGTACGAGGCCGCGGGCCAGCCGGCCTCGGGGCGGACGATCCTCGTCGGCGCCCCTCCGGGCGTCGACCACGAACTCGGCCTGCTGGCGTTCGCCACCGCCGCGCGCCGGGCGGGCACCGCCACGGTCTACCTCGGCTCACAGCTTCCCGCGGAGGCGTGGCACGACGCCGCGCTGAAGGTCGGCGCCGACGCGGCCGTCAGCTCGCTGTACCGCCGCAGGGACGCCGCGCGGCTCCGTCCGGTCGTCGAGGCCGTCGCCGACCTGCCGTCCCTCGAGCTGTGGGTCGGCGGCCGCCACCAGCACCTCGCACCGCCCCCCTTCCGTCCGCTGGGCCATTCGATCAGCGAGGCCGCCGCAAAGCTCGCCACCCCCTGACCGGGGACGGTTCCTTACTCGGTCCACTCGCCCTGAACGGTTCGGGGACAGGTCGCCACCGTTCAGCCGGGGACGGTCCCCACCTCCGGACGACCCGATCCTCGAGCTTGTCGAGACGTGGTGGTGGTCTCGACAAGCTCGACCAGCGACCGCGGGAGTGACCAGCGACCGCGGGAGTGACCAGCGACCTCGGGAGTGAAGCGTGAACGGTCAGGGACCTGTCACTTACTGTTCAGGCCCGGTTGCGACGGGCGACGGCGGCGGACAGGGCGGTGGCGAACGCACACCAGGCGGCGTAGGCGAGGAACGGCGTGGTGTTGGCCCGTCCGGTCGGACGGGCGCGGCGGGCGAGGTCGGCGGCACTCGCGGCGAGGACGGCCGCCACCCCGACGGCGGGACGGAGCGCGTGCGCGCGGAAGAAGATCCCGCTCCACGCCGCGTTCAGCGCAAGGTTGACGACGTACGCCGCCTTGAACCGGTCGGCGTCGGGCTTGCGTCCGCCCTTCTCCAGGCCGGTGATCGTGCGGGTCGCGGCGGCACCGATGGCGGCGTAGAGCGTCGTCCAGACCAGCGGGAACGCCGCCGGCGGTGGCTGCCAGCGCGGCTTGCGCAGCGACCGGTACCAGGCCGACTTCGGGTTGGTCAGGATTGAGCCGGCCACCGCACAGGCGGTGGTCAGCGCGCCGACGACGGGGCCGGGTTCGCGGGTCTTCATCAGGTGTCCTCTCCGATCCGGGGACGGCTGCGCAGCAGCAGGGGCAGCAGGAGCCACGCGCACAGGAAGGTGAGCGTGCCGGCCAGGGCCGCGACCAGACCGGACGTCGTGCCGAGCACGAAGCCGAAGACCAGCGCGGTGACGAGCACGACCGTGACCGCGAGCAGCGCCAGCCCGATCCTGGCCAGCACGTCGGACGAGTCGACGAGCAGGTTCTTCACGTGGCGCCGGAACAGCAGCCGGTGCAGCGGGACGGGCGCGACGACGAACAGCGTCGACAACGTGCCGCAGGCCACCGCGGCGAGGTACACGACCACCAGCGCCGGGTCGAGCTCTTCGAACCGGGACTGGAACGGGATCGTCAACAGGAAGCCCGACAGGATCTGGATGCCGGTCTGGGTCACCCGCAACTCCTGGAGCAACTCGCTCCAGTTCCGGTCGCTGCGCTCGGCGGGTGTCTCGTTGCGCTCGGGTCGCGGCCTCTCCGTCCGCTCGTCCGACATCGTCCTCCCTGCTGTCGCGTTGACTACAGGCAGTACCCACGCGGACGGCCGGACAACCCGTGGCCTCAGCTCCCGGGGCGCCGGGCCACCCAGGTGTGCAGGATGCCGCGCTGCCAGCCGTCCACCTCGAGGCGGACGAGGTCGGTGAAGCCTGCCGCCGCCAGCCGGGCCGAGAAGGCGTCCGTGCCGTCGAACCCGCGCACGCTGCGCCACAGGTACACGTACAGGCCGGGACGGGCGCGCAGCACGAACGCCAGCGGCACGACGACCAGCCAGCAGACCAGCGACCAGACGATCCCGGCACGCCGCCGCCCGGCCACCGAGTACTCCTGGACGACCAGCCACCCGCCGGGTTCCAGCTGCTCGCGCACCATGCCGAGCACGTCGTCCCGGCCCCCCGCGGGCACGTTCCGGAAAAGGTACGCGGCCAGGACGCCCTGGGCCGGCGGCAGCGCCAGGCCGGGCAGCGTCTCCGCCGTGGCATGGACGAACTCCACCCCGGCCGGCCACGCCTTCGTCCGCGCCTGGTCGAGCATGCCCTCGGACGCGTCCACGCCCACCACCCGGGCGCCCGGCAGTGCCTCGACCAGCCCCGCCGTGGACGATCCCGAGCCGCAGCCGAGGTCGACGAGCGTGAGCTCCCCGCGCCCGCCCAGCCGCTCGGCGAGCACACCCGCTGCCGCCCGGAGGTGGCGGTGGTAGCCGGGGTTGAGCCGGGTCATCAGGTCGTAGCGTCCGGCCGCGCGGTCGAAGGCGTCGTCCAGCCCCGGCGTGGTCCTCATCGCGGCACGGTAGCGGATTGGACGACCGCTCCGGAGGGTACTGCGGCGGGCATGAGTGAGCAGAAGTCGGACTTCCCGCCGCAGGAGCAGCAGCCGCCGGGGCTGACCGGGGAGATGCGTCCCCGTCCCGACCACGGCGAGGACAGCTACACCGGTTCGGACCTGCTGACCGGACGCCGCGCGCTGATCACCGGCGGCGACTCCGGCATCGGCCGCGCGGTGGCGATCGCCTTCGCTCGCGAGGGCGCCGACGTCGCCATCGGCTACCTGGCCGAGGAGGAAGCAGACGCGCGGGAGACCCTCGACCTCATCGGGCAGGCCGGACGCACCGCTGTGGGCATCGCGGCCGACCTGACCACCCGCGACGCCTGCCGCCAGACCGTCAAGGCCGCCGTCGCGGGCCTGGGCGGGCTGGACATCCTGGTCAACAACGCCGGCTTCCACTTCACCAAGGGCGATTCAGGGAAGCTGAAGGGTCTCGAGCCGCAGCTGGTGGAGCGCGTGCTGCAGCTCAACTTCGCCGCCGTGCTCTGGCTGTCGCAGGCCGCGCTGCCCCACCTCGGTGAGGGTTCGGCGATCAACAGCATCACGGTGAACCTGGCCGAGCAGCTCGGCCCGAAGGGGATCCGGGTGAACGCCGTCGCGCCGGGTCCGATCTGGACGCCGCTGCAGCCCGCGACCCGGGACGCGGAGGAGGTGTCGACGTTCGGCTCCGACACCCCGCTGGGCCGGGCCGGCCAGCCGGCGGAGGTCGCGCCGGCGTTCGTGTTCCTGGCGTCGGAGCGGACGGCGAGCTACGTCTCCGGGACGATCCTCGGCGTCACCGGGGGCAAGGCGACGTTCTAGGCCGGGTGCGGTCCTCCGCGACGGCACGCACGGCGAGAACGCGGAGGGCCGACCCTCATCGAGGGGAGGTGCGCGTGAAGCACAAGAGCTGGTTCCTCACCGTCGCGAACGCGCTGTCGCAGTTCGCGGGCCGGGCGACCACGTTCATCGGGGCGACCTCGCTGGTGGTGCTGTGGGCGGTCCTCGGTCCGGTGTTCGGGTTCAGCGACACCTGGCAGCTGGTGATCAACACGTCGACGACGATCATCACGTTCCTGATGGTGTTCCTGATCCAGAACACCCAGAACC
>DAINOM010000016.1:0-34087 GCA_036735445.1 Propionicimonas sp. | reverse complement strand
TCGAGCGGGCCGGCAAGCTGACCCTCAGCCAGGTCAGGTTCAAGGACGAGCCGCACCTGCGGCGCGTGATCGAGCGGATCGTCACCAAGGTCGGCCGACGGATCGACGAGTCGTCCCCGCTGGTGGACGCCCGTCTGGAGGACGGCTCCCGTGTCAACGCGATCATCCCGCCACTGGCGGTGAGCGGCTCCACGCTGACGATCCGGAAGTTCTCCAAGGACGCCATGAGCGTCGCCGAGCTGATTGAGAAGAGCTCGTTGACGCCCGAGATCGCCGAACTGCTGCACGCCTGCGTCGCCGCCCGGCTGAACATCATCGTCTCCGGCGGTACCGGTACCGGCAAGACCACGCTGCTGAACGTGCTGTCCAGCTTCATCCCCAACGACGAGCGGATCGTGTCGATCGAGGACGCGGTCGAGCTCCAGCTGCAGCAGGACCACGTGGTCCGGCTGGAATCGCGGCCGCCGAACGTCGAGGGCAAGGGTGAGGTCACGATCCGTGACCTGGTCAAGAACTCCCTGCGCATGCGCCCCGACCGGATCATCGTCGGCGAGTGTCGTGGCGGTGAGGCCCTGGACATGCTGCAGGCCATGAACACCGGCCACGACGGCTCGCTGTCGACCATCCACGCCAACACCTCCCGCGACGCACTCGCCCGGCTGGAGACCCTGGTGCTGATGGCCGGCATGGACCTGCCGCTGAAGGCCATCCGCGAGCAGGTCGCCAGCGCCATCGACGTGATCATCCAGCTGACCAGACTCAGGGACGGCTCCCGGCGCGTCACCTCCGTCACGGAGGTGCACGGCATGGAGGGTCCGACGATCACCATGCAGGACGTGTTCGAGTTCGACTACTCGGCCGGCGTCGCGCCGGACGGGCGCTTCCTCGGCCGGATCCGGCCCACCGGCGTCCGGCCCGCGTTCACGCAGAAGTTCGACGACCTCGGCATCACGCTGTCCCCGGGCGTCTTCGGCACCGGTGGCCTCTGGACGGCGGGACACCGCTGATGGACGCCTTCCTCGCCTCCCGCGCAGCCCTCATCCTCGCCTGGGCCTTGCTCGGCATCGCCGGACTCACCACCGTCGTCCTGGTGACCCTGCCGAGCGCCAGGCTGCCGCTGTCGCGGCGGCGTCCGGGTCTCGCGCCGCAGGGCTCGGGCCTCCACCGGATCGCCACCGCAACCAGCGACACCGTGGACAAGTTCATGCGCGGCCGTAGCGGGTCGCTGGACTCGATCCTCGAGGAGGCAGGGGTCACGACCCCGGCCAAGGACCTGATCGTGATCGTCGGCGCTGCCGCGCTGGCATGCTTCGCCTTCGGTCTCGTCCTCGGTGCGCCCGTGGTGGGTGTGCTGATGGCCCTGCTGTGTCCGGTGATCGGACGGATGCTGCTCTCCATGCTCGCCGACCGGCGGCGGCGGGTGTTCGCCGGTCAGCTGGACGAGATCCTGCAGATGATGGCCGGCAGCCTCCGGGCCGGCTACAGCCTTCCCCAGGCTGTGTCGACCATCGGCCAGGAGGCCGGCGCTCCGGTGAGCCAGGAGTTCACCCGGGTCACCAACGAGGTGCGGGTCGGACGGTCGATGATGGATGCGCTCGACGACGTCGCGAAACGGATGCGCAACGAGGACTTCTACTGGATCACCCAGGCGATCGGGATCAACCGCGAGGTCGGCGGCAACCTGGCCGATGTCCTCGACAACGTCAGCAAGACGATCCGCGAGCGTGCCCAGATGAAGCGACAGGTCGCCGCACTGGCCGCCGACGGCAAGCTGAGCGCGATCATCCTGATGCTGCTGCCCTTCGTCGTGGCCCTCTTCCTCTTCGTGATGAGCCGGGAGTACCTCATGTTGCTGTTCTCCGAGCCACTGGGCTGGGGCATGCTCGGCGCGGGCGCCGTCATGCTGGGGATCGGCGGCTTCTGGCTCAGCAAAGTCATCAGCGTCAAGTACTGAGGAGGCGATCGTGCACGTCCAAATCGAAGGAATCCTGGCGATCGCTGTGCTGACCGTCGGGCTCGCCGGCCTGTTCTGGTTCGCCCTCGGCGGGAGCAGCGGGGCACGCAAGCAGATGCTGGCGAACCTCCGCAGGCAGCAGGCGAAGCCGAAGGCTGCTGTTGCTGTCGCGCCGTCCGAACAGCGCAAGAGCAACGGTCTCGGCGAGACGCTTCGCAAGTCCGCGCCCGCCCCACTGCTGCGAACGATCAACAAGCTGTGGACCGGGGCCGGACGGCCGGACAACAACACGCCGGAGAGAATCCTGTCGACCATGGCCCTGCTCGGCATGGTCGGCGTGGTGGTTGGCGTGTTCGTGTCCCGGCTCCTGCAGCCCCCCACAGGGATGCTGATGGGGATCGGCCTCGCACTCCTCGCCTTCTTCTTCCCGCTGGTGCGGCTGCAGAGCGCCGGGGCGGAGCGCAAGGAGGCGATCAAGCGCCAACTGCCCGACACGCTGGACCAGATGAGCATCGCGGTGAACGCGGGGCTCGGCTTCGACGCGGCGATGCTGCGAGTGGCCAGGAACGGCAAGGGGGAACTGGCCAGCGAACTGGTCCGCACCCTGCAGGACATCCAGGTCGGGCAGACCCGCCGCGCCGCCTATGAGGACCTCGCCGAGCGCACCGGTGTGGAGACACTGCGTCGGTTCGTCCGCTCGATCATCCAGGCCGAGGCCTACGGCATCGCCCTGTCGGACGTGCTGCAGACCCAGGCCGACGAGCTGCGCCTGGAACGACGCCAGTTCGCGGAGCGAAAGGCCATGGAGGTGCCGGTCAAGGTGGTCTTCCCGCTGCTGCTCTTCATCATGCCCGCGATGTTCATCGTCGTCATCGGCCCCGGCGCGCTGCGGATCATCCACTCGTTCGCCGGGATGGGTTAGGCCGGCCGGCGTGTTTCCCGTGCTGATCTGTGCGCTCGTCGCCGGCGTGGCCGCCTGGTTCCTGACCGGGTTCATGCTGCGCTGCGCGACGTCGGACGCACCGATCCTGCGGCGCTGGCTGCACGTGCCGGTGGCGGCCGTGCTCGGCGGCATCGCCGGCCTCGCGCACAGCTGGGCCGAGATGGTGGTGTTCGTCGTGCTGGCGGTCGCGTCCGGCCTGCTCGCCGTGATCGACCTCGCCGAGGAACGGCTGCCGGACGTGATCGTGCTGCCCCTGATCGGGCTGACCGCCGTCCTGCTCACCCTGGCCGCGTGGACCACCGGGAACTGGGGTGCGCTGCTCAGGGCCGGGATCGCCGCCCTCGTGCTGTTCACCCTCTACTTCGTGATGATGGTCTTCTCGCCCGACCTGGGCTTCGGCGACGTGAAGCTCGCTGCGGTCGTCGGGGCGTTCTGCGGCTGGTTCGGCTGGGGCGCGGTGCTGCTGGGCTTCGGCGCCGCCTGGGCGAGCTTCGCGATCACCGGGATGGTGCTGCTGGCCACCCGCCGCAGGGACCGCAGGGGTTCGCTGGCGTTCGGCCCGTTCCTGATCCTCGGCAGCGTCCTCGGAGTCTTCTGGGCCGCCTCGCTGCTGACCTGGTAGCCCCCTCTGCCGAGTTGTCAGAACCTCAGCCGGTCAGGGACGGCTGAGGTTCTGACAACTCGGCGGTGGGGTCAGGAGCGGTCGGGGTCGATCACCTGGTCGAGCCTCAACGTCCGTGGCGGCGCCTGGTCGCCGGTCATGCGCCGGGTGACCAGCACGTCGCAGTGGGCGTGCTCCACCACCTGGTCGCTGACCGAACCGAGCAGCAGGCCGGAGAACCCGCCGAGGCCGCGCGTGCCGACGACCACCACCCGGGCGCCCTCCGACGCGCGGATCAACTCGCGGCCCGCCGCGCCGTGCGGCGCCTCATAGCTGAGCGTGACGCCCGGGAACTCGGCCACGATCGGCGCCGTCTGGGCCCTCAACTGCTCAAGGACGGCCTCGGCGAAGTCGTCGACCGGCGGCACGAAGCCCGGTTCCCAAGTCTTGGGACGGGGGGCGTTGCTGATCGTCCACGCCCGCACGACCCTTGCGGGGGCGCCCACCTTCGAGGCGAGCCACAACCCCTTGCGCAGCGCCTCGGCGGCGAAATCGGAGCCGTCGTAGCCGATCACGATCGGGGAGTCTTCCATGACCAGACCCTAGCCCTCCGCGAGCGGGCGCGCCCCCGCCGGAGGACAATGGAACCAGGGAGGAGCCGCCATGAGGATCCTGATCGTCGGCACCGCGGGCCGGGACTTCCACGTGTTCAACACCCTCTACCGGGACGACCCCGCGGTATCGGTGGTCGCGTTCACCTCCGCCGAGGTGGGCGACGGGCCGACCGGACGCTATCCCGCCTGCCTCGCCGGCTCCCGCTACCCGGACGGGATCCCGATCCTTCCCGAGGCCGACCTGCCGGAGATCGTCCCGACCCGGGCCGTCGACCAGGTGGTGTTCGCCTACTCCGAGATCGGCTGCGCGGAGGTCGCCGCGGTCGCCGCCCGGGTGCTGGCCGCCGGCACGGACTTCCACCTGGTCAACCCGCGACGCTGCATGCTGGCGTCGGCCCGTCCGGTGATCGCGGTGACGGCCGCACGCTCCGGTGCGGGCAAGTCACCCACCGTCCGCTACCTCGCCGAACTGCTCACCGGCTGGGGCCTGAAGGTCGCGGTCGTGCGGCACCCGCTGCGCGCGCAGAGCTTCGCCCCCGACCGCGAGCACGCCGTCGCCCTGATCGACGACGCCATGATCGACGCCTGCGCCGCCCCCGTCCGGGAGCCGTTCGACGGGCTGCCCGGCACCACCGTGTACTCGGGGCTGGACTTCGCGGCCATCGTCGCCGTCGCCGAGGCGGAGGCGGACGTCATCCTCTGGGATGGGGCCGGCAGCGACCTGCCGTTCCTGCAGCCCGACCTTCACATCGTGGTGACCGATCCGCTGCGGGCGGAGGAGCCGTCGGAGTACTTCCCGGGCGAGGTCGGCCTGCGGATGGCGGACGTCGTGCTGGTCAGCAAGTGCGACGCGGCGTCCGCGGAGCAGGTGGCGGTCATCGAACGGACCGTCCGCGCCGTGAACCCCGGGGCCGTGCTGCTGACCGCCGACTCCCCGGTGGTCGTCGAGGAGGGCGCGAACGCGTCCGGGCGGACGGTGGTCGTGGTCGAGGAGGAGCTGACCCTGAGCCTCGGCGCACTGCGGCCGGGCGCCGGCGTCGAGGCCGCCCACCTGGTCGGGGCGAGCGGGATCCTCAGCCCGCTGCCGCAGGCGGTGGGCCGGCTGGTCGACGTCTACGCCCGCCACCCCGAAGCGCACTCGGTGCTGCCCGTGATGGGCTACGGGCCGGACGACCTCAGGGACCTGAAGGCGACCCTCGAGGCGACCCCGAGCGAGGCGGTGATCGACGCCACCCGCGCGGACCTCGTCCGGCTGCTCGGCATCACCCGCCCGGTCGCGCGGGCCGCCTACGCGATCCGTCCGCACGACCCCGGGCAGCTGGCCGGGCTGGTCCGGGGCGCGCTGCACTGATCGGGTGCCATTAGGATCGCTGGTCTGAGAAGTCCGGGACGCGGCCGCGCGAGCGCCACCCGTCCGGACGGGAAGGGAGCCATGACCAGGTCAAGCGCGCAGCAGCGGGCCATCGAGCAGATCGAGATGTACGGCTCCCACAACTACCATCCGCTGCCGGTGGTGATCGAGAGCGGGTCCGGCGCCTGGCTGACCGACGTGGATGGCAACCGCTACCTCGACTTCCTCTCCGCCTACTCCGCGGTGAACTTCGGCCACTCCAATCCCGACCTGGTCAAGGTGGCGGTGGAGCAGCTCGGCAAGGTGTCGATCACGTCCCGTGCGGTGTACTCGGCGACCTACGGGCCGTTCATCGAGGCGCTGGCGAAGCTGTGCGGCAAGGACATGGTGCTGCCGATGAACACCGGCGTCGAGGCGGTCGAGTCGTCGCTGAAGCTGGCCCGCAAGTGGGGCTACGAGGTGAAGGGCGTGCCGGAGGACCAGGCCAACATCATCGTGATGGAGGGCAACTTCCACGGCCGGACGATCAGTGTGATCTCGTTCTCCTCCGACGACGACGCCACGCTCAGCTACGGCCCGTTCACGCCCGGCTTCCTGAAGGTGCCCTACGGGGACCTGACCGCGATCGAGGCGGCGATCGACGAGCACACGGTCGCGATCCTGGTCGAGCCGATCCAGGGCGAGGCCGGCGTGATCACCCCGCCGCCGGGGTTCCTGCCGGGCGTCCGCGCGATCGCCGACCGGCACCGGGTGCTGATGATCGCGGACGAGATCCAGTCGGGCCTCGGCCGCACCGGCAGCACGTTCTTCTGCGAGCAGGTCGGCGTGGTGCCCGACCTCTACCTGCTCGGGAAGGCGCTGGGCGGCGGCGTCGTCCCGGTGTCGGCGGTGGTCGGCGACGAGGACATCCTCGGCCTGCTGCGGCCCGGCCAGCACGGCTCCACCTTCGGCGGCAACCCACTGGCCGCCGCGGTGGGCCTGGCGGTCGTCCGGCTGCTGGAGACCGGCGAGATGCAGACCCGCTCCCGCGAGCTCGGCGCCCACCTGCACGACCGGCTGGCCGCGCTGCTGGGCCGCGGCGTCACCGAGGTCCGCGGCATCGGGCTGTGGGCGGGCGTGGACATCGATCCCGCCCTCGGCACCGGCCGGGCGCTCTGCGAGCGGCTGCTGGCGAAGGGCGTGATCGCGAAGGACACCCACGGCCAGACCATCCGGCTGGCCCCGCCGCTGGTGATCACCCGCGCGGAACTCGACCAGGCCGTGGACGCGCTGGAAGCCGTCCTCACCGAGGCGACCGCGGACGCCGGCCTGGCCCCCGTCGGCTGATCGGCCTCGCGACCCTACTCGCGGGGCAACCAGAGCTCGAAGCCGTCCTCGGCTTCGTTCGCTCAGGCCTTGATGGCGGAGACCTCGAACTCGAGGGTGACCTTGTCGCTGACGAGCACGCCGCCGGTCTCGAGCGCGGCGTTCCAGGTGAGGTCCCAGTCCTTGCGGTTCACGACGACGTCGCCCTCGAAGCCGATCCGGCTGTTGCCGAACGGGTCGACGGCCGCACCGCCGAAGGTGAACGGGACGGTGACGGGACGGGTGACGCCCTTGATGGTCAGGTCCCCGGTCACCTCGACGGTCTCGTCGTCGGTGATCGCGAAGCCCGTAGCCTTGAAGGTGATCGTGGGGTAGGTCTCGGCGTCGAAGAAGTCGCCGGAGCGCAGGTGCCCGTCGCGGTTGGCGTCCCTGGTGTCGACGCTGGCGGCCTGGATGGTGACCTCGAGGCTGGAGGCGGACGGGTTGGCACCGTCGATGGTGGCGCTGCCGCTGACCTCGTTGAAGGCGCCGCGGACCTTGGCGATCATCGCGTGCCGGGCCACGAAGCCGATCCGGGAGTGCGCCGGGTCGAGGGTGTAGGTGCCGGACAGGTCGCGGATGCTGGTGATGGTTGCGGTAGTCATCGGGGGATTCCTCCTGCTGAGCTGATCTGGTTGAACTATCAACTAAACCCTACGACGAGATGGTTTATTCGTCAACTATCGGCGCTCCGGCCGACCGGGCACGCCCTGCCCGGGCGTCGCCGCGCGGGGGTATGGTGACAGGCACACTTGCCCGGACGGCCCCCCGCGCCGGCTGCGATCGACGGAGGATGCATGAGCACAGCGACCTTCAGCCACGACGACGTGAGCATCGAGCTGCCCCTGGTCGAGGCCACCCAGGGCAACAACGGCTACGACATCGCCAGGCTGCTGGGCGTGACCGGGGACACCACCCTCGACGTCGGGTTCGCCAACACCGCGTCCTGCCGGTCCGAGATCACGTTCATCGACGGGGACGCCGGCATCCTCCGCTACCGCGGCTACCCGATCGAGCAGCTGGCCGAGAAGTCCAGCTTCCTCGAGGTCGCCCACCTCGTCCTGCACGGCGAGCTGCCCACCACGGACGAACTCGCCGTCTTCTCGAAGAAGATCGCCAAGTACCACCTCGTGGACGAGCGGATGCGGGAGATGTTCCGCTCGCTCCCCCGCAAGTCCCACCCGATGCCGGTGCTGTCGGCCGCCATCAACGCGCTGTCCACCTTCGCGGTGTCCCGCCACGGCGAGGACGCCTTCGACCTCGAGCGGGCCACGCACATCCTGCTCGGCTCGGTACCGACGCTGGCCGCCTACGGCTACAAGAACTCCGTCGGCGAGCCGTTCCTGTACGCCGACGACTCGCTGAGCTACATCGAGAACTTCCTGCGGATGTCGTTCGGCCTGCCCACCGGCCCCTACCCGTTCGACGACGAGATCACCCGCGCCCTCGACGTCCTGCTGATCCTGCACGCCGACCACGAGCAGAACTGTTCGACCTCCACCGTGCGCATGGTCGGCTCGTCCGGGGCGAACATCTACGTCTCGGTCGCCGCCGGGGTGAGCGCCCTGTCCGGGCCGCTGCACGGCGGCGCCAACCAGGCGGTGCTGGAGATGCTGCAGGGCATCCGGGACGAGGGCGGCGACGTCCACACCTACGTCAACAAGGTGAAGGACAAGAAGGACACCACCAAGCTGATGGGCTTCGGCCACCGGATCTACAAGAACTACGATCCGCGCGCGGCCATCGTGAAGAAGCACGCGGACGCGATCCTGAAGACCCGCAACGGCCAGGACGAACTGCTCGACATCGCCGTCCGGCTGGAGGAGGCCGCGCTCAGCGACCCGTACTTCCAGGAGCGCAAGCTCTACCCGAACGTCGACTTCTACACCGGGCTGATCTACCAGGCCATGGGCTTCCCGCAGAACATGTTCACCGTGCTGTTCGCCCTCGGCCGGCTGCCCGGCTGGATCGCCCACTGGCGCGAGCAGTTCGTCGACCCGGCGACCAAGATCAACCGGCCGCGCCAGATCTACGTCGGCGCGACCGCGCGCGACTACGTGCCGATCGAGCAGCGCGGCTGACGCCGGCTCTGGCCCTCGGCGCCGTCGTGTGCGAGGGTGGATCCTGCGGGAGGAGAATCCACACCCCAGGAGGACCACCTTGCCCACCAGGTTCCATGGCCGCGTCGCGGCCGCCATCAGCCTCGCCCTGCTGGCCACCGGCCTCGCCGGCGTCCCGTCCGCGTCCGCGTCACCGGCAGCCTCCGGCTCACCGGGTGCGCTCCCCGCGCTGCCGTCCACCGGCAAGGGGCGGGACTGTCCCCAGCTCCAGCTGGCCGACCACTGGTACGGCGACAACGCCGCGCTGATCCAGAAGGCCATCGACGAGCGCGGTCGCTGCAGCTGGTCCCACGGGCGCGCGCCACGGGTCAAGCCGTACGCCGTGTTCGACTGGGACAACACCGTCATCAAGAACGACATCTCGGACCAGACGATCTTCTGGCTGATCCGCAACGACAAGATCCTGCAGCCGCCCAACCGCGACTGGCGCAACACCAGCAGGTACATGACCGACGCGGGCGCCGCCGCGCTGCGCAAGGCGTGCGGGCCGCTGGCCAGGCCGGGCAGGCCGCTGCCGACCAGCACCAACCTGGCCTGCGCCGACGAGATCCTGTCGGTGCGCAAGACGCAGAAGACGACCGGCGGCGACGCGGTCTTCGCCGGGGCGAACCTGCGCCAGATGCAGCCCATGTACGCCTGGGTGGGGCAGATCCTGCAGGGCTACACCTCCGCACAGGTGCGGAAGCTGGCCGCCAGGGCCCGCGACGAGGCGCTGAAGGCTCCGATCGGCGCCACGCAGCAGGTCGGCTCCAGCACGCAGGTTGCCTGGATCCGCTACTACCCGGAGATCCGTGACCTGATCCGGACCCTGAAGCGGGCCGGCATCGAGCCGTGGGTGGTCTCGGCCTCCCCGAAGGAGTTCGCGGACGTCTGGGGTCCGGGTGTCGGCATCGACTCCGCGCACACCCTGGGCATCGTCCAGCTGACGAAGCGCGGCAAACTCACCGGGCACCTCAAGGGCTGCGGCGGGCACCCGGACGGCTCGGACGCGATCATGACCTACATCGACGGCAAGCGGTGCTTCATCAACCAGGAGATCCTGGGCGTCAAGGGACCGCGGGCGCTGCAACCGCAGCCGGCACCGTGGCGTCCGGTCGTGGCCGGCGGCGACGCGACCACCGACATCTCGATGCTGAAGGACGCCACCGGCGCGCACGTCGTGCTGAACCGCAACCAGCCCGAACTGATGTGCGTGGCCTACGACAACGCGGACGGCCGGTGGGCGGTGAACCCGATGTTCATCGAGCCGCTGCCGAAGAAGCAGGGCCTCTACCCGTGCTCGACGACGGCGTACACCGACGCGGCCGGCAACCCGGGTCCGGTCCGCCGCGCGGACGGCTCGATCATCCCCGACCAGGCGGACCTGGTCTTCGCCCCCGCCTGAGCCTGCGACGTTCGGACCAGCCGGTCCGATCCAGCCTGTGGCGGAAAAGGGGTCTGTCCCCCTTTTCCGCCGGGTGGTGGGAAAGGGGACAGACCCCTTTTCCGCCAGCCGTCCGTCCCCGCAGCCATCGTCCCTGTTCCGTGAGGAGTCATCGTGAACGTCCTGCCCAAAGCTCTGTCCATCGTCGTCGCCGGCATCACCGTCGCCGGCCTGTCGGGCGCTGCGCCCGCCGTGGCGTCCGGTCGCCATGACGGTCCGGCCCACAGCAGGGCGGTGGTGATCGCCCATCGCGGCGCGTCCGGCTATCGTCCCGAGCACACCATCGGCGCCTACCAGCTGGCGATCCGGCAGTGCGCCGACTACATCGAGCCCGACCTCGTCGTGACGAAGGACGGCGTGCTGGTGGACCGGCACGAGCCCGAGATCGGCGGCACCACGGATGTCTCCTCACACCCGGAGTTCGCGAGCCGGCGGACCACCAAGCTGCTGGACGGCAACCCGGTCACCGGCTGGTTCGCCGAGGACTTCACCCTCGCCGAGCTGCGCACCCTGCGAGCCGTCGAGCGACTGCCGCAGTTGCGTCCGGACAACACCGCCTACGACGGGAAGTACCAGGTGCCCACCTTCGCCGAGGTGCTGAAGCTGGCGACCTCGTCGCGGACGTGTTCGGGCAAGCGGCTCGGGATCGTCCCCGAGATCAAGCACTCGACCTACTTCCGCCAGCAGGGCTTCGACATGGAGCGCAAGGCGGTGGCGCTGCTGCGGCAGTACGGACTCACCAGCCATCGGGACCCGGTGGTCGTGCAGAGCTTCGAGGTGACCAACCTGCAGCGGCTGAACCGGATGACGAGGGTCAAGCTGGTGCAGCTGATCGACTGCCAGGGCGCGCCGTACGACCTGGTGTCGCAGGGCCGTCCGACCACCTACGCCGACCTGTCCACCGCGCCCGGCCTGCGCGCGATCAGCCGCTACGCCGACCAGGTGGGCTTCTGCAAGGACGTGATGATCCCGCGGAACGCCGACGGCACGCTCGGCGAGCCGACCCCGGTGATCCGGGACGCGCACCGCGCCGGGTTGACCGTGGTGGGCTGGACCTTCCGCCGGGAGAACAACTTCCTGCCCGCCGAGTTCCGCAGCAGCACCGATCCCGCTGCCCCCGGTGACCTGGTGGGCGAGATCCGCACCTTCCTGCGCGCCGGCATGGACCAGTTCTTCACCGACAATCCCGACCTCGGGGTGAAGGCCGTCCGCGGGAGGTAGCCCGAACCCGACAGTCATCGCGGGACCTCATCCACGGCGTCCCAGTACCGAATCCACGTCATCCCAGTACCGAATCCATGTCATCCCAGCACCGAATCCACGTCATCCCGGGCTTGACCCGGGATCTCACGCTCGGTGGCTGGGCTCAGGGTGATCGGGAGTGTACGGAGTTGTCCGCCGACTGGTCCGGTGGCCCGATCGGCGTCGTCCCCTTGGCTAGGGTCGCAGGACCCCCAAGGAGACACGTCGAAGGGAAGAGCAGATGAAGTTCCGGACGATTGCCGTCGCTGTGGCGACCGCGTGCGCGTTGACGACCATCGCGGTTCCGCCGGCAGCGGCGGCCGACGATCTGACCACGTTGGCCAAGATGGCGCCAGGGGTCAGCAAGCCGAAGCTGAAGGCAGCGGCGAAGTACCTGGCCAAGAAGCGGAAGACGACGTACACGAAGGAACTCAAGGCGGTCATCGCAGCGATCAAGAAGCAGGGCAGCATCAACAGCAGTCACAAGGTCTCGGCGAACGCCGCGTCCACTGGCGTGGCGCCCGCCGGCGGTGGTGGTGGTTCGAAGATCTATGCCGCCAAGGCGAAGTGGGTCGGTGACATCGTCGTCAGCACACTCGGCTTCCGGATGGGGACGGTGAACTACGGCCACACCGGTCTGTACGTAGAGAAGAGCAGGATCCTCCACGCTCCAGGTGCGGGCACGATCGCCGTCAGACAGAACGCGGATGAGGTCGAGATCGGGGTGGGCACTCAGTACATGACCACGCCGCTGAGCGTCGCGAAGCAGCAGAAGGTGGCTGAGTATGCGACAGCCACCTATGAGGGGCAGGACTACAACTACCTCTTCTTCAGCAACAAGGTGCCTAACGACACCTACTACACCGACCCAGTGAGCAAGGTGAAGGTGAACCTGAACCCCGGGGACCGCGTGAACTGCTCCGAGCTCGTCTGGGCCTCGTACCAGGCGAAGGGCGGAATCAACCTCGACGGGTACACCAAGGGCAATGGCGACGCCTACGCGGTGTTCCCTTGGGACATCGAGCAGAGTGCCGACACGACGAGCTACACCCCGTGACGTTACGTACTGCGCGCCGGTGGGCGGCAGCACTGAGTGCTGCCGTCCTCGTCACGGGCTCTGGCTGCACAGGGTCGTCTGTGCCGGAAGCGAGCGGTCTGGGCGGTGCGGATGTTGCCCTGTACGTGACCGAGTTCACCAACTGGGGCACGTCCGACGGCCGGGTCCTGTTGTACGACCGCACGGGACCGGTGTCGCAGGTAAGCGTGACCGGAGTGATGAACCCCGGTCTGGTGTGGGACGAGACCGGCTTGTTCTTCATCGACAACCAGGCCGACTACCAGGTGAGCGACCGGGTGGAGCGCCGGGTGCGGAGCCGCGACGCCAGCCTGCTGGTCGGGATGCGGGGTGGTCGGGACGGCCGGCGGGTGGTGTTGTTCAACGACGGCGTCTACGACGGCAAGAACCACACCGGCATCGGCATCTATCAAGGAGCTCAGGAGATCTCCCAGCAGATGCTGCTCGACAGCGACGGCATGGGCTTGGCCTCATGCGAGCACGGCCTGTTCGTCGCCGGCCGCAACGCGAAGGTTGGGGACGACTGGTCGGAGCTGGTCCGCTTGGACCCACCGGGGGGTGGGAAGCCACAGCAAGTGGGCGATCGGCACGAGGGCTATTTCCTGGATGGTTTCGATACACCCTGCCGGGATGACCACATCGTCGGACTGTGGCGTCCGGACGAAACGAAGTACTCGATGTCATTGGAGGTGTGGCAGTGGAACACTCGCGACGGGTCAGTGCGGCGAACACCTTTGCGGTGCGACACGGGGTCGTTCACGCTGCCCGAAAAGGCACTGGCCAGCCTCTCGACCATGCCCAGGTGGCTGGATGGTGATGGCCTTGTCTGGGTGGACAACCTCGGCACCGGCTGGCGCACCGACCTGTCCACCGGCATGACCACCAGGATCAGGGACGGCTTGATCCTCACCGGCGGCCCGATCACGAACTGGGCGCGGGTTGGTGACTGGCTGATCGGTTTCGAGTACCTCGGCGACTCCGAGGACGCCCACCTCCAGATCTACTCCGCCTCCGACCTGTCGCTCGTCGAGACCCGTGAACTCCCCCGGCTGGCCGAACTCACCCCCTACGACCGGATGGTCCTGGCCATCGCCGTCAGCCCCACCTTCCGTCCACGCACATGAGCCCCCACCCCCGAGATCCCGGCCGTCGCCGGGATAGCGACAGCTCGCGGTCGCGGCGCTCCTGGTCGCACCGCTGGGCGGCCACCCTGACGACCGCCGCCTTGATGGCGGTGTCCGGCTGCACATCGTCCGTGCCGGACGCGACTGGTCTGGGCGGGGCGGACGTGGCCCTGTACGTGACCGAGTTCACCAACCGGCGCACCTCCGACGGCCGGGTCCTGTTGTACGACCGACAGGGCCCGGTGTCGCAGGTGGCCGTGACCGGGGTGATGAACCCCGGTCTGGTGTGGGACGAGAGCGGCTTGTTCTTCATCGACAGCCAGGCCGACTACCAGGTGAGCGACCGGGTGGAGCGCCGGGTGCGGAGCCGCGAGGCCGGCCTGTTGGCGGGGATGCGGGGCGGTCGCGACGGTCGCCGGGTGGTGCTGTTCGACGACGGCGTCCACGACGGCAGGAACCACACCGGGATCGGCATCTACAACGGCGCCCGCGAGGTGTCCCGGCAGCTGCTGCTCGACGGCGACGGCATGGGGCTGGCCTCATGTGAGCACGGCCTGTTCGTGGCCGGTCGCGCCGCGCGGGAAGTGGGGGAGTCGTCCGAGCTGGTCCGGCTGGACCCCCCGGGTGGCGGGCCGCCGCAGCGGGTCGGCGATCCGGTGCCGGGAACCTTCCTGGATGGCCTCGACACGCCCTGCCGGGACGACCGGGTCTACGGGCTGTGGCGGCCACCCGGCACGGGTTCATCGACAACGCTGGAGGTGTGGGCGTGGAACACCCGCGACGGGTCGGTGCGGCGAACACCGTTGCGGGACGACACCGGGACGTTCAGCCTGTCCGACGATGCGGTGGCCGGCCCGTCAACGCTGCCCCGGTGGCTGGACGGTGACGACCTGGTGTGGGTGGACAACACCGGCACCGGGTGGCGCACCGACCTGGCCACCGGCAGGACCACCAGGATCCGGGAGGGGTTGATCTGCACCGGCGCCCCGATCACGAACTGGGCGCGGACCGGCAACTGGCTGGTCGGCTTCGAGTACCTCGGCGGCTATGAGAACGCACACCTCCAGATCTACTCCGCCTCCGACCTGTCGCTGGTCGAGACCCGTGAGCTCCCCCGGCTGGCCGAACTCACCCCCCACGACCGGATGGTCCTGGCGATCGCCGTCGGCCCCACCTTCCGTCCACGCACCTGAGCCCGGGGACGAGGCCCGATGACGATGGGGTGAACGGGAATGGGACCTGTCCCCAGGTATCAACGGCGGCCGGCGGGACTCCTGTCGGAGAGGACTTCTTCGAGGAGGAACGATGAGAATCATCAGGCTGACCGCACTGACCGGGGCACTCGCGCTGTCCGGAGGGCTGCTGGTGCCCTCCACCCATGCCGCGGCGGTGCAGCCGCTGGCCGTGCCCGCCCAGGTCGCCACCCGGGTCGTCCAGGTGGACGTGGACGGCGACGGTCGGAAGGACGAGGTGACCGTCGAGCAGAACGGCGCGAACACGTTCGTGGTGAACGTGGTCACCGTCGCCGGGGCGGACGACGTGAAGCAGTTCACGTCCACGATCGACGACGACTGGGGCATCGAGCCGTGGTACGGCGCCGCGAAGCTGAACGGCCGGAAGGGCTACGAACTCCTGCTGCTGACCGCGGGTAGCGACGGCGTGCTGTTCCGCGTCCTGTCGTGGAGCAAGGGCGGCCTCGTCTGGGAGAAGGCGCCGAAGTCCCGGATCGACGGCGTCTACGACTGGTACCTGGCCGATCTCGGCTGGGCCCGGTTCGGCTACCGGTTCGCCACCAGCGCGGCCGGCAAGCGCTACGTCCGCGACTTCGAGCTGTACCAGAGCGGCAAGTACTTCACCGGGACGATCGTGAACTCGGTCTGGAAGTCCGGCGCCTGGCAGAAGGTCAGCTCCAAGAAGGTGAAGCTCACCAAGAAGCAGGCGAAGGCCTACACCGGGATCAGCGGGGTGAAGGTCATCCTGCAGCCCTGAGGTTCGTTGCACTTCGTGCGCGCAGGGGGTGGGCACGCGGCCGGGTCGGGAATACCGTGGATGGTGGGAGTCCAGAGAGGGAGCCCCGCCATGACCGCACGCCGAGGTGTCGCCGCGGCGGCAGCACTCCTGCTGCCGCTCGCCACGGTGGCCGCCTGCTCGTCCCCGTCCCCACCGCAGGGCCCGGGAACGCCGTCCGCGCCGATCTCCTCCACCCCCGCGGTCTCGCCGACCACGTCCGCCGATGTCCTGAAGACCCTGCGCACCGACGTGGACGGGGACGGCACCGACGACACGGTGGAACTGACCTCGCCGGGATCGGACCGCTACCGGCTCGCCGTCACCACGGCCAACGGCGCCACGTCCGCGGTGGAGTTCACGTCGATGGTGCCCGAGTTCACCGACTACCCGAGTCCGCTCTACGGCGCGGTCACGCTCGACGGGAGGAAGGGCTCCGAGCTCGTCGTACACCTGTGGGACGCCCGGGAGAACGCCCTCCTCGGGGTCTACACCTGGCGCTCCGGTGCCCTGGTGGCGGAGAAGGCGCCGGCATCGCCCTGGCTGAAGGGCTGGTACTTCGGCAATGAGCTCGCCCAGGTTCAGGGATCCCGGTTCTTCGACAGCCGCGGACGCCGCTACGTCGATGTCGCCGCGCTGGTCGAGCAGGACTCCTCGCAGCGCTGGGTCGGCAAGATCACCCGGTCGGTGTGGACGCAGGACCGCTGGGTGAAGGTGTCCACCCGCTCGGTCACGCTCACCCACAACCAGGCCGCGCCCCATCTGGGCTACAGCGGTCCGCCAGTCCTGCTCGGCGTGACCGGTGCCGCCGACATCGACGGGGACGGCGCCCCGGACGAGGTGCGCTACTACCGCGACCGGCACAACCCCTACGACAACGCCTATCGGTTCACGGTCACCACCGCGCAGGGCAAGGTCGCCACGAAGAAGCTGCCCGCGGAACGGCTCGATCCGCTGCTGGGGCTCGCCGAACTGGACGGTGAACCCGGCAGCGACCTGCTCCTCCAGACCTACTCCGAGGACCCGATCTGGCAGGTGCTCACCTGGCGCGACGGCGCGCTCGTCGACGAGCCGTCACCGGCGATGTCGGACGATGACGCGGGTGGCGAGAAGTTCTGGGTCGGCGGCGGCGACGAGCGGCTGACCATGCTCACCTTCTCCACCGCCGAGGACGGCTCGCGCCACGTCCTGGTCGCACGCACCAACCGGGAGGACACCGACGAGTACATCGGGGTCTATGTCGAGTCGGTCTGGCGGGCCGGCACATGGACGCCGCTCTCCGCGTGGACGAAGAACCTGTCGAAGGCGGAGTGGGAGTCCTTCGATCGCGGCGTGCACGGCGTCGAACTCCTGAAGCCGTAGCGGCAGCGGCCAACACCACGTGGTGGAGAGCTACCCGGCGTCGTAGCCGGCTTCGCCACACCTTGTTGTGGAGAGTTTCCCGGCGTCGTAGCCGGTTTCGCTCCACCTTGTTGTGGAGAGGCGGGGGTCAGGGGGAGCCCGGCACCTCGGCGGCGAGCTCCGCCTGGACCTCGGCGGCGAGGCCACCTAGCCAGCCGAGGGGGTCGAAGCCGGTGACCGGGGAGCCGTCGGGGTTCCAGATCGCCACGTCCGACTCGGCGGGGGCGGGTTTGGGCTGCTCGATCGGCTCCGGGCTCAGCCGCAGGCCACCGCCGCGGGCGGACAGCTGCCGGATCGCCCGGACGAGCTCGGCCGGGTCCTCGGGCAGCAGGTTCGCCGCCAGGCCCAGCCGGCCGGCGATCAGGGCTCGGCGGAACGCCACCACCTCCGCCGGACGCCCGCCGGCCACCCGCTCGTCGAACGCGGACACCGCCAGGGAGGCGTCGAAGCTCAGTCCGCGTCGCCACAGGTGGGCCCCGCCGGTGATCGCCCAGGCGTCGTCGACCAGGACGCTGGTGGCGTCCAGGTGCAGCGACCGGCCCGGCCCGGTGACCGGGGTGAACACCGCCAGCCGCTCGCCGGCGGCCGTCCGCAGCGCGGCCAGTGCGGCCAGAACCCCCTTGTCCCGGACGCGTTGCAGCTTCGCCGGCGTCCCCGGCGCCAGTGTCACCGGCAGGCAGACCACCACCTGCAGGGCAAGGTTCTCCGCCGCCCGGTCGATCAGCGCCTGCCAGAGCCTCAGCACGTCATCGGTGCCGCTGGCGACGAACTCATAGTCCATCGCCGGGGTCTCGAGGTAGATGTAGTCCTCCGCCCTGGCGAAGGCGGTGAACATGGCCTGCAGCGCCTCGCGGTAGCCGCTGCGGGCGCCCAGCATGCGGCGGCTGACCGCCCGTACCACGCTGGCGGCGGCCGGTCCGGTGCTTCCCGGGAGCGTGATCCCGTTGGTGCTCAGCCAGGTCTGGATGTCGCTGAACGTGCCGTCGAACGGGAACGCGCCCAGCCCGGTCGCGTTCAGCACCTGGGTGAGCCCTGGTTCCGCCTCCACGCCGAAGCCGACCGTCCGCAGTACGGCCGTCCACGTGCCGGGGACGGTGGGTGCGGCGGGTTGCGGGAGCGGCGTGGCCGCGGCCTGGGCGAGGGCGACCGTCGTGCCGGCGGTGCGTTCCCGCAGGATCTCCGCGACCGCGACGGCCGCCGGTCCACGCAGCCGGGCACCGGTGCCGTGCCGCTCGTCGTCACCGGGCGCGCCGGGATGCCCGCTCTGGTGCGGCAGCAGTTCGTGGTGGACGCCGAGCGGCGTGACCGCGGCCACGACCGCATCGGCCACGCCGGCGGTGACGACGGCAGCCGCCACCTCGTCCCGCGCCTGCGTGGGCAGCGGGGCGCCCACCTGGATCAGCCGGGTCAGCCCGGTGCGGGCGATCACCGACGCGGTGGCCCCACCCGAGGCGACGGCCTCCGCGGTCTCGCCGCCACGCCATCCCTTCCAGGCCGGCTCGGTGAGCAGGAAGCTGTCCCCGGCAGCCAGCGCGGCGGCCACGGTCTGGGCATTCCACTGGGCGTTCGGCACGCTCGCCGGATCGACCAGCGCCGGCGGCGTGGACAGCCCGACCAGCGTGCTCCCGGACGGCAACGCCCCCGCCGGCACCCCGCCGATGAAGGTCTGGCCGGACTCGCACGCCACCACCGGGTCGGTGACCGAGCCGAGCGTCGGCATCGTGCCGCCGACCGGCGCCGGACGCTCCAGCCGCACCTCCGCGTAGCGCATCGCCTGGGTGGCCGTGACCAGCATCAGGTCGAGGCCCATCCGGTTGTCGGGCGTGACGTCGCCGTCCGCCAGCCGCACCACGACCCGGACGACCCCGGCCGCGTCCACCGTGCCGGAGCCGCCGGCGCCGCGCTCGTGAACTCCCTTGTCAGAGTCGAAGTACTGGGGCCACACCCGCAGCCAGGCGCCCGCCAGCGACGGGTCGAAGCTGGTCTGCACCAGCACCCGCTGGTTGGTCACGGTCGAGCCGGCGGCCGTGCCGCCGCCGGTGAGGGCGACCATCGTCACCGCGTTCGGCAGCGCCGGCGGCGGAGCCACGGACGGGAGCGTCGGCGCCGCCAGCGCACCGGCCGACCGGTCCAGCACCGGCGCGGCCAGCGTGGCCGACCCGGCGCCGAGCACGGCCACCAGCCCCGCCATGGCCGCATCGGCGGTGGCCAGCAGCACCGTCTCGGTGGCGTCGGTGGTGGCCTGCGCCACCAGGATCTGGCTGGTCGTCCGCTTCTGGTCGTCCGCGCGGCGCTGTTCGACGTCGCTGGCGCCGGTGCCGGCGACCCGGGGCTGGCCGGTGACCTGCAGTTCGAGGTCGACCAGCGCGACCCGGACGAAGTCCCTGGTCAGGCCACCGACCGCGCCGGCGGCCCAGAGGTTGGCCGCGGCCAGGTAGTTGCCGGCCGGCAGCACCGCGACTCGCGGCAGGGGGGCGGCGTCCACCGTCCCGGCGGTGAGGGTGAGGTTCGCCCCGCCGGTGGTCGTCCGCACCGGTCCCGTGCCGGTGGCGCCCGTGGCCTGCAGCCGGCCCAGCACGCCCGGATGGGCCGGAGCCTCGTTGGGCGAGGTGAGGTGGAAGCTGAGCTGCGCGGTGGTGGTCGCCGTCCGCTGGGTAACGCCCGGCGCCCACAGGTTGTTGAACGTGGTGGTCAGCGACGTCCACCAGGCTGCGACCGCGCCCGGATCGAGCGGACGGCCGCGCACATCGAACGCGAACAGCTTCACCGTGGCCGCGGCCGGGAAGGTCAGCAGCTTGTCCTCGAACCCGAGGATGCTGCCGGCCCGCTTCAGGTCGGCCATCGGGTGGACGTCATTGCCCAGGTTGCCGCCGGTCTGGGTGAGACCGAGGTGGCCGGCCTTCTCGGAGTCGCTGCTGAACCCCTGCACGGGTGGGTCGATCCGGTCGAGCAGCGTGGCCAGCGGCGGCGGGTTCTCGGGCAGTTCCAGCGCGAACCAGCGGACGGTCGCCCGGGTGGCCGTGCCGGCGGGCGGCGTGGTGCCGTCCACGGTGGGCAGGGTGAGCAGGGCGCCCAGCCGCTGCTCGACCTCGGGCAGCAGCCGGAACAGCGCCACCAGCCGTCCGGTGGTGAAGGCCGGGCTGCCGTCCGGCCCGCGCAGCCCGGCGAGCACGGCCGGACGCGGGTCGGTGGCGACGGCGAGGGAGAGCAGCCCGCCAGCCGGCGGCAGCCAGTCCTCGCCGGTGGTGAGGTTGAGGGTCACCCCGAGGTCGTCGCCGGGGACGGGAAGCGTCACGTCGGTGCGGAACCAGGGCCCGATCGCCGGGGACTCCAGGCCGAGGGTGTCGGGGGCGGGTGCGAGAGTCATGGCGCCTCCACCAGGGGACTGGGGGCCGACATGCGGCCGATCGGATCGGTGACCACCACCCGGTAGCCGGTGCCCGCGGGCACGGTCGCGTCGGCGTCCACCACGTCGAAGAACGCGGACGGGTTCGTCCCGCGACCGGTCGGCGGCGGCGCCAGCCCGGGCACGCTGGCGAGCAGCCGCAGCCCCGCGCCGGGTAGCTGGCGGTAGACGTCGACGGCGTAGCCCGTGGTGCTGCCTCCGGCCAGCGGTTCCGGCTGCCGGAACCGGACGTGCACGCCGGCGGCATCCCTGGTGGCGGTCAGGTCGGTGACGGTCACCGGCGGGTCCGGCGGCAGCACCAGCGTCGACACCGGCGCAGACGGGCTCGACCACTCGCCGTCCGGGCCACCGCCTGGCGCCGGGGCACCCTGGACCTCCACCCGCCAGTGGTAGGTGACCCACGCCGGCAGGGCACTGCGCGGTCCCTCGACGGCGTTCCCGGTGTCGCCGACCACGAGCACCTGCGGCTGGTCGGGCGACGGCCGGGGCGGCAGCGCGCCGACACCGACGATCGGCATCAGCAGGGTGTCGGTCGTCGTCGTGGCCCGGCGCAGTCGGTAGCGGGCCGCCGGCGTCGGCCCGGCAGGCACGGTGATCGTCAGCTCGGCCTGCAGGTTGCCGGCACCGTCGACCACCGGCGTCACCGCGAGTGTCGGCTCGGGGGGCACCAGCAGGTTGGGGACGCCACGCGGCAGCAGCGGCGAGGTCGCGAAGTCCGACTCGACGCTGGCGGCGCTCACCGCCACCACGCGGTACAGCACCAGCACGGCCAGCGATCCGGACACGTCGTGGGAGAACACCACCGGTCCGCTCGGCGGTGCGGGCACCGGCTCGCCGGTCAGCTGCAGCCACCAGCGCCGCGGCAGCAGGGTGCGGCTCGCGTCCCAGACCGCACCGCGGGCGGGCGCGTCGTCCCCGGCGGCGGTGAGCTGGTTGAGCAGCGTCTGCGCCTGGACGGTGGTCGGGGCGAGTCCTGCGTCGCCCGCGCCGGCCCGGCCGGCCACGATGTCGGCGAGCTTGGCCCGCAGGGTGGTCTCGTCGGCGACGAACACCCGGAACGACGCCTGCCCCGCGACCGGCGTCCAGGTCAGGGTGGCCCGGGCGCGGCCGGTGGAATCGGGGCGCGCGGTGTAGGTGAGCGTGGGCGGCAGGACGACCGGGGTCGGCGGACGCGGGTCGTACAGGGTCGCGGTCTTCGGCTCCGACGTGGCGGAGGCGACGCCGGCGACGTCCCGCCACAGCGCGGTGACGGTCACCGTGCCGCTCGCCGTCGGCGCGAGCGCAGGCCCGGCCACCTCGATCACCAGGGTCTCGGGTGGGTTCGTCGGATCGGCGATCGGGTGCGCGGTGGTGCCCGGCGTGGCACCGCCGCTGCTGGTCAGTTCGAGGTGGTCGAGCAGCCGTGCGCCGGCGGGCAGGCCGCTGAGCGGCGGCACGGACACCTCGACCCGGACCTTGCCGGCCAGCGGCCCGGTCGGCGCCGGGTCGGGCACCACGGGCGGGATCACGGTGAGCGTCAGCGTGGGCCGCGGCGGCGCCGGACGCACGCCGGGACCGAACCCCGTCCGGCTCCAGCCCGACCAGCGGCCGAACCAGTCGGCCTGGGCGAGCTGCCAGTTGCCGTCCTCCTCGGTAATCCCCCGGTCGTCGAGGAAGCCGGACGTCGGGCTGGTCGCCGACTCGGCCTGGTTGGCCACGATCAGCGTCCGGCGGCCGACGGTGTCGCCGGCGTTCCGCTCGACCGGCGTCGCCCCGGACGGCTGGGCGATCGCGCTGGCCAGCCCCGCGCCGGGCACCAGCTGCTCGATGTCCATGGTCAGTTCGCGGACGGCGACCGGCGGCACCGTGGGCAGCCACGGGCCGGCCACCGGGGTCGCGAGCGCCGGGTTCGCCGGGCTGTCCAGCGGCACCCCGGTGGTGGCTGCCAGCACCACCCTGGCGAGGAAGAACGGCCCGTCGCCCAGCTTGCCCGGTTCGTCGACCGCCTGCTGCCCGGCATGGGAGCTGACGGCCTTCGCGGCGACGTCCGGCCTGGTGAAGATGCCGGACGGGTCCAGCGTCGCGGTGAGCCCGGCCTTGGCGATCGCGTCCCAGTCGGGGCGGAACAGGCCCTGGACGATGTAGGCGACCACGACCTCGTCGTTCCAGCCGGCCTCCTCGTCCACGTCGAGCAGCCCGAGCCAGCGGGCCAGGCCCGGATCCACCATCGCCTGCAGCAGGTCGTAGAGGATCAGCCGGTCGGACGTGCCCAGGTTGTTGCCGCCGGCGTCCAGCACCTGCTCGACGGCGGTCAGTTCCCACGGCGGCGCGGTGGTGTCGTTGACGAGCCGGTCCAGGTGCGGCTCCAGTTCGGCGGCGAGTTTGGCGACCCGCACCACCTCGTCCGCCACGCTCACCGGCGGGCAGGCGGACGGGCCGGCGAGCGTCGGGTGCTCGTGCATGCCACCCCGCTGCGGGGCGCCGCGCTTCACCCGGTCGAGGGAGAACGCCAGGCCGTTGGCCGGTCCGAGGTAGCGGGCGCCCGGGCCGATCGGCAGCGGCGCGGTCCGGAACGGATCGAACACGTCCACCGCCTCGGCCGGCAGCCACGCCGCCGACCGGACGGTGCCGCTGCCGCTGACCACCAGCCGCTCGATGTGCGAGGCGTAGACGTGGTACGGCGCACGGCTGCGCCGGGCCACCGGGGCGTCGCCCAGCGGGGTCGCCACGACGCCGGTGAGCGCGAACGGGGCGCTCAGCTGCAGGGGCGGCCTGAGGCCGGTCTGGATGCCGACCGGACCCCGCACCGGCAGCTCGATCCGGCTCGGCACCAGAGGCTGCAGCGGTCCGGGCAGCGGCCGGACGATCCGGCCCGCCTCGCCGTCGATCATCGCCCAGCAGCAGGTGGCGCCGAGCGGCAGGTAGCCGGTCACCGGGTTGTCCGGGGTGACGGTGAACGGCGTGCTCAGGATCGTGCCGTGGCTGTCCACCCAGGTGACGTCGTAGCGGGCGTAGCCCTTGGCGCCCCGGCCCAGGCCGATCCGGCCGATCACCAGCGGCGCCACCGGCAGCCCCAGCAGCGGACTGGTCAGCACCCGGTAGTGGAACCCCTTGCTCAGGTGCGGGTCGCCGATCGCGTCGACGGCCTGCCCGGACATCGCCCAGGAAGGACTCAGTGCCATGGTCGCCTCCTCACCGTCATCCCGGCGAACGCCGGGATCCCCGCACCAGCCCGGCAACCCAACTCACGAGATCCCGGGTCAAGCCCGGGATGACACGGAAGGAGGATCGTCATCCCGGCGAACGCCGGGACCCCCGCACCGGCCCGGCCACCCGACTCACGGGATCCCGGGGCAAGCCCGGGATGACGGGAAAGGGAAGCGCACGCCCGGACTCCCGCGCCCGACCGGTTCATGATCCGGCCTCGGCGTAGACGGTGCGCGGGACGCCGATGGCGGCGCGGCGTCCGGTCGTGGCGGTGGTGGTGGTCGCGCCGGTGCGGTCGGTGACCGTCTTGGCCAGCGTGACGCTGAGCTCGGCGGCGGTCGGCACGGCCACCGGCGCGGACGGGGCCAGCAGCACCCGGGTGCCGGCGAGGTTCTGCCGCCGCGGGGTGAGCGCGACCGGACCGTAGCTGGCCGCGGTCACGGCCAGCGCCGTCCGGCCGGTGCGCAGGATCGGCTCGGCCGCCTCCAGCAGCACCCCGGCCAGCTTCCAGGTGCCGGCGTCGTTCAGCCACAGCACGCTGGTCCGGGCACCGTCCGGCAGCGGCCACGGGTCCATCCCGACCGCGGCCAGCGCCGCGTCCAGCTCGGCATCGCCGGCAGCGAAACCGGACGGCAGCGCGGCGGTGACGATCGCGTCGCCGGCGATGATCGGCCACGTCCGGTCGGTGGTGAGGCGCAGCGACTCCAGCAGGTCGGGTACGTCGTGGTAGCGGGACGCCTGGAAGTGCGTCCGGGCGATCACCGCGTCCTCGGCGTCCGGGTGCCCGGCGGGGGTGGCCAGCAGGATCAGGTCGTACCAGGCGCCGGGCACGAGTTCGGCCGTCACCGCGCCGGTGGTCCCGCCGAGGGACGGCTCCTCCAGACAGGGCGCCTCGCGGATCGCGTCCAGGAACCGCTTCTGGCCGCGGGACCGGAAGATGTCGAACAGCGGCCCCCATTCGACGCTCAGGTCCTCGTCCGGCGGGTGCGGGACGTCGGCCATGCTGCCGGGCGGCGGGTCGGTGCGCCGCAGCCGCAACGTCAACTCGCGGCCGTACAGCCCGGCCAGCTGGTCGCCGTGGTCGACGGCCAGGTGGACGAGCAGCGTGTCGTCCAGCAGGTGCGGCGCCGCCCCCGTCTCGGGGTCGAACGCGATCAGGTAGCGCAGCAGCGAGCGCGGGTCGAAGGCCTGCTCGTCGACCAGTTCCGCCGGCGGCGCGCCGGTGACCACGGCGTGGTCGGCGGTCCGGAAGCGGTACGACACGGGCGGTCCGTCGATCCAGTCGCCGCTGGGCGGCACCGTCGGCGGCTCCGGCTGGGACTCGGTCTTGAGCCAGCCCTGCCAGGCCCACGAGACCTTGATGGTGTAGCCCTTCCCCGGCTGCAGCAGGTCCTTGTGGGCGGGCACCGGGTCGTCCGCGTCGATGGCGTGGGCGTTGATCACCTCGAGCAGGTGCTGGGCGAAGCCTGCGTTCGCTTCGGCCTGGGCCGCGGCCGGGCCGCTCACCCCGCACAGCCGGACGATGCCGACCTGGCCGGCGTCGCCCTTGGTCGTGCCTGCCCACTCGCGGATCCGCACCTGCGACCACAGCCGCTTGCCATCCTCGGGCGCGTAGCGGACCAACTGGCAGATCCCGGCCCCGGTGCGGGTCTGGGCGAGCACCTTGCCCGGCCAGTCCAGCTCGCCACCGCCGGCCAGGGTGCCGCGCACCTGGGGCAGCTCGCCGGTGCCGGCGGGCCGCCCGACGTCCGGGACGACCGCCCAGCAGACCGAGACCAGGCTGGCCTCGGAGACCCCGCCACTGACCAGCACCGAGCGGATGTCGGCGGCCTCGAAGGTCACCGTGAGCAGCACCCGCTGGTCGTTCGGCGTCTGCTGGGTCTCGACCTCGCGGCCCTGCGAGTCCAACGCGGTCACCTTCAGCTGCCCACCGTGCTGGACGAACGCCAGCCGCACCCGCTGGGCGGTGACCGGCAGGCTGACCCGCAGCCCGTCGTCCGGGAACCGGATGCCCAGCCCACCCGGGGCTGCGCTCTCGTTCACGGTCAGCATCGACCGATCCTGCGTGGCCAGCCCGACCCGGCCGAGGTCCGCGCTCGCACCCAGCTCGACGCCCGCATCGTCGTAGTGGTCGGAGACCTGCTCGCAGGTGAAGCTGGGGTTGGGCTCGGGGCGCTTGCGGAAGTCGCGGCAGACCACGAGCAACAGTTCGGGCTCGGTGATGTCCGGCGCGATCCGGCCACGGAACTCGGTGGTGCGCTCGGTGAAGCCGTACCGGGTGATCCGCGCCAGCCACCACACGTCGTCGCCGAACACCCCCGCGCTCACCTGACCGGGCAGGACGGCCAGGCCGGTGGCGGCGAGCACCGGCGCCAGGTCGCCGAGCAGCCGGCCGAACGCCCGCTCGCGTCCGAGCAGGTCGAACCGGGACGGGAACGGCGGGCTGCCGGCGTCCGCGGTCGGGATCCGGACCGCGTCCACGCCGGTGCGGACGCCCAGCTTGCCCGGCGCGCAGTTCGGCCGCGGCCGGGGTGGCGGGTCACAGACCCGTCCGGGGGTGTCGGCCGGGTCGCCGTCGGTGCCCTCGCCGCCGTCGGTGAGCCAGTAGCTCCACGGCGCCGGGTCCCAGGCCAGCAGCGCGAGGAACATCCCCTCGGACTCCGACACCGCCACGTCCCCGTCGGTGAGGATGCCGGGACGATGGGTGGGCAGCCACCACGCCGAGTCCAGCGGCCCGGCCAGCGCGCCCTGCCCGTCCGGGACCAGTTCGACGCCGGTGAGCCGGTAGGCGTACTTCAGCTCGCTGGTGCCGCTCCACGCCGGACCCGCGGGCCCGGAGCCGGGGTCGAACGCACCGCCGGCCAGCGCCACGTCCAGGTGGTGGGTGAACTCGATCACCGGCACGGTGTCGGGCCACACGGTCTGCTCCGCGCCGGGCGTCCCGGCGACCGCCAGCGCGGTGGTGAAGCCGCGGCGGTCGGTGAGCGACACCTTGCCGATCGGGGCGGGCGGCTCGGGCGCGGTCGGGTCGAGGGAGTCGCCGATCTTGATCCCGACGCAGCCCTTCACGCTGAAGAAGAAGAACGAGACCTTGCCGCAGAACTTGCCGTCCAGGTTCACCTTGACGTCGCCGCCGACCTCCCACACCGTGCAGATCAGCTCGCCGGTGACCGACACGGACACGATCACCAGGTCCAGCTCGCCCTTGACGAAGAAGCCGCCCTTGAGCAGGAACGGGTTGGTGCCGAAGCCGACCAGCAGCTTCGCCGACGCCTCCAGCTTGATCGGACCGGCCGACCACCCGATCGAGATGCCCGCGCCGAAGCCGACGCTGAACCCGTCGAAGTTGAACCGGTTGTCGCCGCCGAGCTTGTGCAGCTGCTTCTCCTCGACCATCAGGAACGACCAGGCCTGGAGGTCGAGGGTGCCGGGCAGCAGCTTGATCGTCACCGGATCGCCGGGACGGCCCTCGCTGACCACCCCGTCCGAGCCGATCCGGACGTAGGCGTCCTTCGGCGTGGACGGATAGGGGAAGTAGCCGTCGATCGGCAGCTTCAGCTCCAGCACCTTCGGGATCGTGTAGGTGCCCCGCACGCCGACCATCACCGCGGTGTCGTCCACGGCGATCAGGCCGAGGATCTGCAGGCTCGGGTCCTCGACGCTGCCCTGCGTGGACGGGGTGATCTTCGGCTGCTTGACCAGCTTCGCGTCGATGCCGAAGATCACCGCCGGGTCCGGGAAGGCCACGACGAACATGCCGGTGGCGTTGAAGGTGAACGCCTGGTCGGGCAGCGTGCCGACGATCATGCCGAGGCCGATCGCCCACTGCCCGCGGTGCGGCTCGAACTTGTCCTCGTACGGGGTGTCGCGGAACCAGGTGATCTCGCGGCCGACCGGGTCGTTGTCCATGCCGGACGGGAGCGCGCGGCGTCCGTTGGAGACGAACAGGCCGAGGAACCCGAAGATGCCCAGCCCCGTCGAGCCCAGCGGAATGCCGACCGGCAGGATCAGGCCCAGGGCGATCGACAGGAAGTCGTGGGCGGGGTCGAACGCCAGCGCGCCCATCGCCTTCGCGCCGACCGAGATCAGGTCGAGTTCGAGGGCGGCCTTGAACGCGCCGCCGTCGCCGAGCACCAGCCGTCCGGCACCCCGCAGCACGCCGGGGATCTCGACGGCCAGGCCCAGCCCGCGCAGTTCGGCGGAGAAGCCGTCGTCGCCGAACTTCGCCCGCACGGTGGCGCCGGTGATCGAGACCACACCGAGGTCGAGCGCGAACTCCAGGTCGCACTCGAACCAGGTCGAGCCGACGCCGGCGCGGGTGGCGGTGACCTGCAGCAGTTCGCCGAGCGGGCCCTCGATCTTCCAGCGGCCCGGGTCGGCGACCTCGAAGGAGACGTCCTCGTACACCAGGCCGAACTTCTCGTACCACTCGGTCTTGCTGTCGTCGAACTCCAGTCCGGCCTTGTGGTAGCGGACTTTCAGCGGGTGGCCGTCGTCGGTGCCGATCGCGCCGAGCCCGGCCGCCTCGATGTCGAACCCGACCGCCGCGGTGTAGTCCAGCAGGACACGGGTGCGGAAGCCTTCGGTATCGGTGAGGCTGCGCTGCCGGTGCTCGATCTCGGCGCTGTGGATGATCACCTCGCCGTCCTTCGCGACGGTGGCCAGCACGCCGGTCGCCACGGCCAGGGCGGCCACCCGCACCGCCGCCCCGTCGATCCCGGCCGCGCCGATGCCGGCCAGCAGTGCCGGGGCGAGGGCGAGCGCGATCGCCAGGAACTCTGAGTCGATGGCGGCCAGCCCCTTCGGGTCGCCGGAGGAGGCGATGGACAGCGAGAACACGGTCTGCCCCGAGCGGGAGTCGTAGGCCCACTTCCCGGTGAGCGTGTACACCTCGGTCGTCGTGCCCGAGGTCTGGCTGGGCGCGCGGACACCGACCGGTGAGTCCCCGCCGCCGGGCTGCGGGACGGTGGTCACGTTGCTGCTCGCCCACTCGAAAGTGAACTCGGCCATCGTCGGGATGGCGTCGGCGAAGCTGGTCACGGTGGGCGAGTCCCAGCGGACCACGAGCCGGATCAGGAACGGCAGCCGCGGCTCGCGGGGCTCCGGCTTCGGCACCTCGTCGGCGTCCTCGCCGGGCACGTAGGCACGGCGGGTGGCGGGGTCGTTGTGCTGGGTGTCCGGCGGCACCTGCTGGGCGGTCGGGTCCTCGCCGGCGGGCGGGGTGTACGTGCCGCCGACCGCGTAGATGTCGGCGCGCCGGTAGCTCTCCCGCGTCGAGTTGGTGGTGCTGCTGCCCCAGCCTTCGCGTTCGGTGTCGCCGTGCTCGGCCTCGATCAGCCGCCCGGCCCCCTTCTCCGCGGTGGACAGCGCCGGCGTGATCGCGTTCTGGGCGGTGGCCATCGCGCCCGATGGCGCGGTCTGCTCGCCGCGGGACAGCACCGTCCCCGGACCGGTCACCCAGGCCGACGCCGTGTTCGCCCGCTCGGTGGCGAGGTCGGCGTTGTGGCCGTCGTTGCCGATGTCACAGGCCCGTCCGATCACCACGAACTGCGCACCGGGGAAGAAGCTCGCCCACTTGCGGACGGACGCCTCGATCGTCCCCTCCAGCGTGGTCGGCACGTAGGCGCCCCACGCCTCCACGGCCGTGCCGTTGTAGCCGAACCGCACCTGCAGGCGGCGCACCTGGTCCTCGGTGACCGGCGGGGCCGGGGCCTCCGGGTCGGTGCCCGCCCCGACCTGCACGCTCACCTCGGCCAGGCCGCCGTCGGGGACGGTGACCGTGGTGCCGCTGGCCGTGGCCTGCTTGCTGAACGAGGCGAGGCTGGCGTCTTTGTGGAAGGCACTGAGCCTGTAGGTGGCGGTGACGCCGCGGACCTCCACCAGCGCGCCGGTGGCGTCGTGGACGCCGTCCGCCGTGCCGATCAGCAGCGAGCCGGCGGCGAGCACGTCCACCCGGATCCGGCGGACGCGCTTTTTCGCGTCGGTGACCACGAGATAGCTGGTGCCGACCGCCGCGTCCGGGTCGAGCACGTAGTCCGGGCCGGTACGGGTGGGCGCGTCGGTGCCGGTGCCGTACTGCCAGCGCAGGTCCATCGCGTCGACGGGGTTGAGCGCGGACGAGAACTCGAGCTCGGCCAGCGCCCGCGCGGTGCCTGAGACGAACACGACGTTGGCCAGATCGGTGGCCGCGACGTGCACGTTCACCTTCGCCGGGTGCTGCACCTCGGCCTCGGCCTGGGTGAAGGTGTAGGCGTTGGGACTGTCGAAGACCCGCTCGCCGTTGACCTCCTCGGAGAACGTGCCCGACATGGTCTCGCCGACCGAGGTGGTGAACCAGGAGGTGTCGTTGGCGTCGACCCCGGTGCCGTCGGGCAGCGTCCACTGCATGCGGGGCTGGGTGGCGGTGCCGAGGGTGGCCGGGTTCAGCTTGGCCCGGACGCGGGCGTTGGCCGGGGTGTTCGCCAGCAGCGGCACGTCCAGTTCGCGGCCGGTACCGCTGACCGTGAGCGGGTGTTCGCCCTCGAGATCCTGCAGGAACTCCACCGCGGCGGCGTTGATCGGCGTGCGGCCGAGTTCGACCCGGATCTCGCCCTGCAGGCCGGCCGGGCTGCCCAGCAGCACGTCCTTCACCCCGACGTTCACCTGGTCGACCAGGGGAGTGTCGGGCGGCAGGAAGAGGGTCGCCTCGGCGATCGAAACCCCTTGCCACGCGGGCGTCTGGCCACGCGCGATGATCTCCGGGGGAGTGGTCTGGGCGGACGCGTCGAAGACCAGCCGGTCGACGGTGAGGCCGATCTCGGAGTCGCCGATGAAGAAGCTGGCCGGCTCGAAGGTGACCCCGATCACCGCACCCGACGGCGCGGCCGGATCGAAGGGGTCGGGCCAGTCGACGAACCGGACCAGGTCGGCCGTCCCGGACAGGTCGATGCGCACCACGCCGGAGCCGACGATCCGCACCGACGAGTGGCTGCCGTCCGGCAACAGGTGGGCGGCCACCGCGGGCGCGGACGGCACCAGCGTGGCGGGCCGCAGCCCGGGGATGGTGATCGCGATCCGGTCGACGACGAGGTCGAGGAAGGCGCTGCTGGCGCCCGGTTCGAGGTTCTGTCCGGTGCCGGCGGCGTTGCGCGTCCGGACGAGCCGGAACGGCAGGCCGGTGTTCAGCCCGGGCACTTCCACGGGCCAGTTGCGCAGCGAGGGGAAGCCGAGGTCGGAGACCGGCTGGATCACGCCCTCATGGATGTGCACCCCGGCGCTGGTGGTGGCGTGGTGCTCGACGACGGCCAGGTTCTCCAGCTTGGCGGCCAGGTCGTCGGGGATCACCGCCTGCGCACCCGGGAACGGACTCGCAAGATCGAGAAGCGTGATCCCTCTTCTGGCCATCGTGGCCTCCGTCCCCCAGAGGGTGCATGGTGACGGGAGCGACGCTAGACCCGGCGTTCCGGTGCCGACAGTGTCCCGAATTGCCACCCCGCGTATCGGCACGCAGCCTCACCACTCCCACCACTTGTCGGAGTGTGCCTCCCGCCCCGTCCCCCTCCTCCCTTTCCCTCCCGCAAAGTGGGCTGAAACCGTCGACAACGGCGGTTTCGGTCCACCTTGCGGCGGTGCGGGTGGTGGGCAACGGCGTGCGGTGGGCGACGGGAGCTCGCGAAGCCGGGCGCCGGGCGCGACCAATTCCCGGAGTTATCCACAATTTGGGCTCAGCCCCCTCCCGGACGTGGCCCCGGATGACCCACGATCCGGGAATGCACTCCAGACGCGACCCGGACGCTCACCTCCGCAACCTCGCCGCGGCCCAGGGCGGGCTGCTCAGTTCGGCACAGGCGAGAATCTTCGGCCTCGGTGACGAGTCGGTGCGACGCCTCGTCCGACAGGGCCACTGGTGTCGGATCAGCGAGGGTGTGTACGACCTCCGCCCCGGTGTGGAGTCGACCGAGAAGTCCATCTGGGCCGCAGCCCTGCGAGCCGGGGACCCGTGCGCGGTCGGAGGCGAGGCGGCCCTGCACCTCTACGGCGTTGACCGACCTCTGGACCGGATCGTCGTCTGGGTGCCCGACGATCGGCGGCCACGGTCCGACCCGGCGGTCGCGATGCGTCGGGACAAGATCGGACGCCTCTCGCGCCGTCGCGGACTGCTTCCCCGGATCCGGGCCGAGGATGCCGTCATCGATGTCGCCGAGAGGCTCGGGGTCGAGGATGCGGTCGGCCTGATCTCCGAGGCCGTCCGACGCCGACTGGTCACGCTGGACTCGCTGCGCTCGACGGTCTCCGACCGCTCCCGCGTCCGCAACCGCAAGCTCCTGCTCGATCTGCTCAATGACCTCGACGGCATCGAGAGCACGCTCGAGTACGTCTACCGCCGTGATGTCGAACGTGCCCACGGCCTGCCCCGGGCACGTCGCCAGAGATCGGCCAGCCGGGGCACCCGGACCGACGTCCTCTACGACGAGTACGCGCTGCTCATCGAACTGGACGGCAGGGTCGGCCACATCGATACCGACTCAGCCTTCCGGGACCTGCACCGCGACAATGCCCACGCCGAGCGCGAATGGCTGACCTTGCGCTATGGCAACAGCGATGTCCGCGGCCAACCGTGCGACGTGGCGATCCAGGCCGGCACGGTGCTCCGGTCCCGCGGCTGGCCGGGCACCCTGAAGCCTTGTCCGTCCTGTCGCGGCCGCTTCGCCTCCGGGATGCAGCCACTGTGACCCGCCACCCGGTCAGCAAGGTGGACTGAAACCGTCGTCCTCGACGGTTTCAGTCCACCTTGCGGGGAGGTCGTCGGTCAGGGCGGCGGTGAGTACGTCCAGGTCCGGGCAGGCATCCGGGTCGGCGATCGCCGTGATCGACAGGCGTCCCGCGTAGGAGAGCACGATGAAGACCACGGTCAGGTTGCCCGTGGGCGAGGTCAGCGGCACCAGCCGGGTCACTGTCCGACCGGCGAGCGTCAACGGCTCGGCCGGTCCGCGCACGTTGGTGACCACGGTGTTCACGGTGCGCTGGCTGTCGATGAAGCGGCGGAACAGGCCCGTCCGCACAAGCAGTGCGAACCCGGGACGCAACAAGGCGTTGGCCATCGCCCGCGGACGGCGCTTCGCAGCCGCGGTGACCTCGGCAACCCCACGGACCCGGGCCGCGAGATCGCCGGTCGTCGGCACTCGCAGCGGCATCACCGCACTGGCGTTGCCCTCGGCGCCACCCGGCGCGTGGAAGGCGAAGGGCACCGAGATCACCAGTTCGGCCACATCTTCACCGCGGCCCGCGAGCACCCGACGGACGGCTCCGCTGACCACGGCCAGGGCTGCGTCGTTGATGGTGCCGCCGCTGGCGTGGGCGGCCTCTCGCACCAGCTCCAGGTCGCCGGTCGCCGTGCACAGGACGCGGCGGGTCCCGGTCGGACGGTTGAGCGACGTCCGCGGAGCAGGGCCACCGGCCAGCAGCAGCCGCACGGCCATCGCCAGCTGTCGCGCCACCACCGGCAGGGCCAGGATGCCGGCCAGTCGTCCGCGCAGGTTGTCCGCGGCCAGGTCACGGCGGGAAGGAACGGGACGTGGAAAAGCCGGCTCGGGCGTTTCCACACCGTCGGCCAGCGCGCCGAGCAGCGCCAACGCCGCCAGCCCGTCGGCGAGGACGTGGTGCACCACGAGCACCAGCGCCAGCGCCGAGCCGTCCGGGCCGGTGACGATCCGGCCCGCCCACAGCGGACGGTCTCGTGGCAGCGGCTCTGCCAGCAGATCCAGCGCCACCCGATCAACCTGCGGCGGATCGTCCACCGACACCACCGAGAGGTGCCCGGCGAGCCGGAACCCCGGATCGTCCACCCAGGTCGGTCGGCCGCAGCCGAGAGGCGTCCGGCGGATCACCTGCCGCAGCCGCGGCACCGCAGGCAGTCGTCCGGCCAGGTGGTCGACCAGCGCGTCCGCGCCCGGGGCGTCGGGACCGAACCAGAGGATCGCGCCGACCTGCATCGGCACCGTGCCGTGGTCGCCGTCGAGCGACATCAGGTCGTCGCCGCTGAGTCGTTCGATCATCGGGCCCCCGACCAGAGACGTGACAGCCGCCGCATCCTCGCCGAGATATCCGCCGTCCCGCCACATGGTGGACCGAAACCGTCGTGGTCGACGGTTTCGGTCCACCTTGCGGGGTGATGCGAGGACGCGGGGCTACCGGGCCACGCCCTGCAGGTGCAGGACGGTCGGCTTGCTGACGTCGGCGAAGAAGTCGTTGCCCTTGTCGTCGACCACGATGAACGCCGGGAAGTCCTTCACCTCGATCTTCCAGATCGCCTCCATG
>DAINOM010000015.1:0-37300 GCA_036735445.1 Propionicimonas sp. | reverse complement strand
ACGGTCAGGATCTCCCCACGGCACTCGAGTACGGCGCCGCGCACGGCGCCCTCGCCATGACCACCCCCGGCGACACCTCCATGGCCACCCGGGCCGAGGTGATCAGGCTCGCGGCCGGAGGGAACGCCCGCGTCGCCCGGTAGCTGCGTGACCGTGACCCGGCCGACCGCCCGAGGAGGCCGCGAAACCTGTCAGGACATCGGAATCGGTTGGCGTCGGCAGCGGACGGTCAGGCTGGCCCGCGCAGCTCGGTGAACGCGGGTTCCGACCGACCTGTGGCTGCACCACACCAACTACAGGTGCGCCGTCGTGGTGCTGCCCAGCTCGATGGGCGGCGCCGTCCGAGGGTCGCAGGCCGACCTAGCCACTGGCCACCATCGGCCTTGACTTGCCGGGCTTGGAGCAGCGATCGCGAGTGGTCACGCCATCGTGGCTGCCGGCGTAATCGGACCTCAGATTGGAGCTTCTTGGTCGATTCATGACCGTACGAGCGTTGAGCCCCTGTTCGGGCACTATGGATCTCCGCGTCACTCGAACGGGTCCGCTGCACGATCAGTTGACAGTGGTTAGTCACGCAGCCATCCTCGATGTCCGCCTTCTTCAGCAAGTCGTACAGCGTGGTGAAGTGGATCCCGAAGTCCCTGGCTATCTGTCCCGTGCGGCGACGAGGGCAGCGCCAATCGCGCCGGCGATCGGACCCAGCTCTGCCGGGCGCACCTGCACGCTGGAGGGACGGTCGAAGGTGATCAGCGCCCTGATGCGCTCCAGGAGCGGATCGAGAAGTCGTGGGCCCGCGGCGGCGATGCCGCCACCGATGACGAAGGCGTCCGGGCACAGAAGGGTGTGGACGTTGGCGAGGGCGACCGCAAGGTGGGAGACGTAGCTCTCGACGGCGGCGACTGCGGACGGCTGACCGGCTGCGGCGTGCTCGAACACCGCCTTCACCGACCCGAGCCCGGTGGCCTCGAGCAGACGGGTCGTCTTGACGAACGTCTCTGCGCAACCGCGGTTGCCACACCCGCACAGCTCGCCGTCGATCTGGACGATCTGGTGCCCGAGTTCGCCGGCGAAGCCCGACGCGCCCTCGTGCAGCTTGCCGCCGATCACCACACCGCCGCCCAGGCCCGTCCCCAGCGTGACTCCGACAACCGTTCCCAGACCACGGCCGGCACCGAGCTGTGACTCGGCAAGGCTGAACGCGCGGGCGTCGTTGACCACCGAGGTCGGCAGGCCGGCACTCTGCTGGACCCGGTCGCGCACGGACACGCCGTGCCAGATGCCGGGGAGGTTGGGCATGACGCCGGCGACGCCGGCATCGCGGTCGATCGCACCCGGCAGGCAGAACCCGAGACGCATCGGGACGGGGGCCGACGCGCACCGGTCTCGGGCGATTGCGGCGATCTGGTCGAGTATCTCCTCCGGGGCGGAGCCGGTCGTCCGGCACTCGGCGTGGTCGAGGACCGTCACGGCGCCGCCGGCTTGCGCGAGAAGCACGGACTTGATGTTGGTGCCCCCGACGTCGATGCCCAGGAAGGCGGCCGGCTCGTCCGTCTCGGGGGACGGAGGTGATGGTGGCATGAGTCTCGTTTCGGGGCCGTGGACATGCTGGCAAAAGTATAGACAAATAGTCCGGCCAGAGGTCGGCCTACCCTTCGACGGCGTCGCCCGCCGCGGTGACGGGTGCCACGAACGAGCCCGTGTCGAGCACCCAGCGAGCGCCCACGTAGGCCGATTCCGTGCTCTCGACGGGCCGTCCGGTCCGGTCCGTGATCAGGCGCGTCTCGACCAGGAGCGCCGCCGGCTCCGTCAACTCGAGCAGGCTCGTCTCCTGGGGGGTAGCCAGGCGGGCCGTGACGTAGCCGCTCGCGCGGCCCAGCTCCCTGCCCAAGCCCGCCAGCGCCTGGTGAAGGGAGCCGTGCTCGAGGTCGGCCTCGAGCACGGGCGCAAACTCGCCCGGAAGTGCGGTGCGCTCGAGCGCCACCGCGACCCCGTCCGCGTAGCGCACCCGCTCGATCGACACCACCCACTGGGTAGGGGATAGCCCGAGTGCCGTGGCGGCTGCCGGTGACGTGCCCACCTCGGCTCTGATCACCTTTGAGCTCGGTGTGAGCCCGCGGGCCCGCATGTCCTGGGTGAAGGAGCGAAGCACCGCTTCCTCGCGATGCAGAGGCGGAGGCAGCACGAAGCTCCCCGCACCCCGCCGGCGCTCAATCAAGCCCAGTTGCGCGAGCCGCTGGTACGCCTGCCGGGCCGTCATCCGGCTCACCCCGAACCGTTCGGCGAGCTCGTTCTCGGTCGGCAGCAGCGAACCCGTAGGCAGCGACGAGCACTGGACGCGGAGCCACTCCTCGATCTCGAGGTAGCGAGCCTTCCCCTGGTTCCCGGCCGTCACGACTCCATGGTTCCACGCCGCAACGGAGGTCACCAGTCGCCACAAGGCTCCATTGTCTAGCTGTTTCGTAGGCTTTTCGCACGCAGGGCCGGAACTGCGCGCGCGGTGGGCAGGCTGAGTCGCGGAGTTGTGCTTGACTGCCATGGGAAAAGACTATACAAATGAGTAGTCGCATCCATCCTGAAGGAGCTTCTGTGGCCAAGCCGTCCAAGCCTGCTGCCGAGATGTCTGTCGCCGAGTTGGCCGCCTACATCGACCATTCGGTGCTCAAGCCCGACTTCTCGCCTGCCGACGTGCGCCGCGAGGTTGAGGCCGGCATCGCCTACGGCTGCAGGACTGTGTGTATCAACCCCGCCTCCATCGAGATCGCCGCGCCCTTGTGCGCAGGCACGAACACCGGAGTGTGCGTGGTCGTCGACTTCCCGTTCGGCTGCTCCAGCACCGCATCCAAGGTCGCGCAAACCGAGATCGCGCTCGACGCGGGCGTCCAGGAACTCGACGTCGTCGCGAACTACGGCTGGATCCGGGGCGGGGAGATGCAGCGGGTCGAGCACGACCTGCGCGCGGTCATCGACGCCTGCCACGACCGCGGAGTGCTGGTGAAGGTCATCTTCGAGACCGACGCCCTCACCCTCGACGAGATCAGAGGCGCCGCAGAGGCCGCTGTCGCCGCCGGCGCTGACTTCGTCAAGACCTCGACGGGCTTCTTCACCGGCACGAATCAGCACGACAAGACCGGTGCCTCCGACGAGATGGTCGCCTTCATGATCGAATGCTCCGCCGGGCGCTGCCAGGTGAAGGGCTCCGGCTCAATCCGCGATCGCGAGCACTTCCTGCGCCTGATCGACGCCGGCATTGACCGCATGGGAATCGGCTATCGATCCACGCCGGTCGTCCTCGGTCTCTCCACGGACGGATCCGCGGTCGGAAGTGGGTACTGACGCCGAGGCCGTCTCTCTCGTGACACGGGGTCGGTTCCGATCGTCAACTCCATGGGGGCTCGGCTCTCACTCGCGGTCAACTGCCGCGTCGCAATCGGGGCGTGATCCAGGAGAATGGGGCGAGGAGACGGAGCCCGAGGAGGTCGAGCTGTGGGCAAGGGGACGCGTCCGCGCACTCCCTCGATGGCAGAGCTGGTTGCCTCCGAACGGAATCGCCCCAGGACCGAGGACCCCAGGTTGGTGACTCCGGGAAGGGTCAACCGGGAAGGCCGTCTCTGCGACCCGGACGGCACGATCCTGTCGCTGGTGGATGGTGAGTGCGACGAGCTTGCCGCCGCCGCTGCCGTCAGGGCAGGAGCCCGGGTGGCGTTTGAGGGTTGCGGCTGCGGCGGTGGGTGCACACCGGAGTGGTTCGGGGCTGACGAACTTCGCGAGGTGGCAGACCCGCCGCACGCCGTTCGGGGAGCGGCGCCGTCCTGGATCGAGATCTGGCAGTCGCCGGCCGGGCAGGTTGTCTTCGTCCACGGCGACTTCGCATGGCCCAAGCTGTTCTAGCTGCACCGCAGCACCCGCTTCGAGGCGCTGTCCACGGAGGTTTGAGTAATGGGGGTCTGGTTCTCCACGTTCACGCTGGTTGACGCCGCTATCTTCGACGCGTGCAGTGGACGAACGACGGCCCGGCTGACCTGGCGAGGCTGACCAGCAGGCTGTGGCGAGCGGCGATCATCGCTGGTCGGCTGCTGATCGTGGCGATCGGCCTGCTGGCCGTCTGGATGCGTTGGCTGGACGCCCGGGGACAGCTGGGTCCGTCCGCAAGCGACTCGCTCCTGCCGATCATCGCGGTGCTCAGCCTTGCCCTCGGCCTCACGTGGCCGTACCTTCTGCTCCCGGTTTCCCCGCGTCGGCTCCTGCAGGTCAAGGATGGCTTCGTGCTCGGTGACACGGTGCTGGGCACACGCCGCGTGGCGGTGGAGGGCCTGAGGCTTCGCTCCTACTGGTTCCCGCTCACCCGGCCGTCATTCGACGGTCGGGTGTCCCTACTGCGCGACCCACAGGGACGCGGTCTGCTCCTGCTGGACGGATATCCCGATCACCCAACCGGCGAAGCCGACGTGCCCGACGCGGCGCGCAGCATCGCTCGGGACGCCTCCGAACTGCCACCCCTTGCTGCGCTCCTGGAGAGCGAGCGGCTGCGTCCGATCAGCGGCCGCGAACGACTGCTTGGCTGGCTGGCCCTGGTCGGCGTGGTCGCGGTGGGTCTCTGCTTGGTCTACTTGCTGGTCACCGTCGTCTTCCCCTAGTCGAGGAAGTTGGCTGGTCGGGCGCCGAGTTGCTCCAGGGGTACGCGCGACCCGGGTCGAGAGTCCGCCGCCTGGCGCAGCCGGTGGGCCAGGCCTCTACGTCCGTGAGGTTGAGGCACCGAGCTGAAGCTCGGGCGCGAGCCGGTTCCGGCGCAGCGCGCTCGCGCCGCCCTCGATCCGGCCGATCAGGAGACTGACGGCGTCAGCGGCGATCGAGGACAGGGGCTGGACGACGGTCGTGAGCGTCGGCCAGTACACCTTGGCGAGGTCGCCGCCGTCGAAGCCGGTGACCAGGACGTCCCTCGGCACCTCGAGGCCGCGCTCGCGGAGCCGGGAGATCAGTCCGACCGCGATCTGGTCGGACCCGCAGACGATCGCGTCCGGGAGCGGGCCCGCCTTCACGATCTGGTCGGCGGCGGCCACACCGTTCTCCACGCTGAACTCGCCGCGGAACGTGGCACCGACCTCCATGCCGTGCCGGCGCGCCAGGCGGTGGAAGCCCTGCCAGCGCTCCACGCCGCTCGTGGTCGCGTCGTCAGTGCCGGCGTACCCGACCGACCGGACGTCCCGCTCGGCCAGGTGCTCGAACAGCAACTGCATGCCGAGCTCGTTGTCGACGCCGACGAAGTCGGCGATGGGCCGGTCGGTGGCCCGGTCGACCGCGACCACCGGGATGTCCTTCGGCACGTTGACGATCGACGGCATGGAGGCGGTCCGATCCGACACCACGATGAGGATGCCGTCCACGCGCCGGTCGCCGAACACCCGCAGCCGGCGCACCTCCTCCTCCACGAAGCCGTGCGAGTCGGCCAGCAGCAGCTCGAAGCCCGCGCGGCCGAGTTCCTCCTCGACGGCGTCGATCAGCTGCGAGAAAAACGGAATGCCGATCACCGGGACGATCATCCCCACCAGCCGGCTCGACCCCTCGCGGAGCGCCCGGGCGATCGGATCGACCCTGTACCCGAGTTCCGCTGCGACGGCCCGCACCCGGTCCACCATCTCCCGCGACACCCGCGGCTTGCCCGCCAGCGCCCGCGAGGCCGTGGCGATCGACACCCCGGCTGCCGCTGCCACCTCGGTCAGGGTCACGTTCGACTTCATGGGCGCTCCGTCCAGTCCGCCACCAACCGAATGGACGGCACGGTGGTGTAAACTCTCGTCGAGTAAACGATTGCGCAAAGTTTATCAGAAGGCGATCTCCGATGCTCACGCCCGTCATCCTCGACTGCGACCCCGGCTACGACGACGTGTTCGCGATCTGGGTCGCGGCCGCCAATCCCGCGATCGACCTCCGCGCCATCACCACGGTCGCGGGAAACGGCCACATCGAGCACACCTCGCTGAACGCGCGGATCGCCTGCACCGTCGCCGGCATCAGCGGCATCCCGATCGCCCACGGCGCCGCCGGGCCCCTGGCCCAGGAGCTCAAGCCGGCGGACTGGATCCACGGGGCCAACGCCCTCGGCGGCATCGACCTGCCCGAGCCGGCGATGGCCCTGGACGAGCGCGGCGCGCTGGGCCTCGTCCGCGACGTGCTGGCCGAGGCGGACGAACCGGTCACGATCGTGGCCACCGGCCCGCTGACCAACGTCGCCACCGTCGTCCAGCGCCATCCGGAACTCCTCGCGCGGATCGAGCGCGTCGTCTGGATGGGCGGTACCACCGGCCGCGGCAACGTGTCCGCCTACACCGAGTTCAACGCCTCCACCGACCCGGAAGCGGTGGACGTCGTCCTGCGGTCGGGGCTGCCGTTCACGATGGTGGGACTCAACATCACCCACCAGGCCCAGATCACGCGCGAGGTCCGCTCCCGGATCCGCGCGATCGGTAACATCACCAGCATCTTCGGCGCCAAGCTGCTCGAACGCTTCTCCTCCACCTACGACGCGTTCGGCGAGATGCCGGACGGCCCGCTCCACGACCCCGTCACCATCGCGATGATCGCCGACCCGCAGGTCGCCTCGACGGTGGCCACCCGGGTCGACATCGAGCTGCGCGGCGAGTTCACCCGGGGCGCGACCGTGGTCGACCTCCTCGAACTCGGCAACCGTCCCAAGAACGCGACCGTGGCGCTCGAACTGGACGTGGACCGCTTCTGGGCTCTCGTCGAGGACGCGATCCGCTCCCTGAGCTGACCCCTTCCTCGCCAACTCCCCGCTCGATCCATCGCTGCGCGAGCAATCGTTTACGCACCTCTGTCACAGCTTCGTAACCCCTCTTGACGCCCGTCCGGGCAGGTCGTTTCATGGGTGACGTACTGCGGAAGGTCTTTCACAGACTGCGAAACAAGTTACGCACCGACTCGACGGAGAGAACATGGAAAAGCTCATCCTGGACTGCGATCCCGGGCATGACGACGCGATAGCCATCCTGCTGGCGGCCGGGAACCCGACGATCGATCTGCTCGGCATCACCACCGTCGCCGGCAACCACACGATCGAGAACGTCACCCGGAACGCCCTCTCGGTGTGCACGGCCTACGGCATCCGGGTGCCGGTCGCCCGCGGCGCGGAACGTCCGCTGGTGATCGAGCAGGTCATCGCCGACGACATCCATGGCGCCACCGGCCTGGACGGGCCCTACCTCCCGCCGGCGTCGTTCGACCTCGATCCGCGGCACGCCGTGGACTTCATCATCGAGACCGTCATGGCCCACGAGCCCGGGACGATCACCCTCGCCCCGGTGGGTCCGTACACCAACATCGCCCTGGCCCTCCGCAAGGAGCCCCGGATCGTCGGACGGGTCAAGCAGGTGATCGCGATGGGCGGCAGCTACACCCGCGGCAACATCACCCCCGCGGCCGAGTTCAACGTCTACGCCGACCCCGAGGCCGCCCACGCCGTCTTCAGCGCCGACTGGGACGTCACCATGATCGGGCTCGACCTCACCCAGCACCAGGCGCTCGCCACCCCCGAACTCCAGGACCGGGTCCGGGCGGTCGGCGGTCCGATCAGCCAGTTCATCCTCGACACCTGGGAGTTCGTGCACACCACGCACAACGGCCTCCTGGACATCCCCTACCCGGCGGTTCACGACGCGTGCTGCGTCGCCGCCCTGATCGACCCCACCGCCTTCACCCTCGAACGGGCGGACGTGCGCGTCGAACTCGACGGCCGCTGGAGCAAGGGCCAGACGGTCGCGAACTTCGAGACCGCGTCCGGCATGCGCCACTTCGGGGGGACCGCGACCGAACAGGCGGACTACCGCACCAACGTCGCCATGACCCTCGACTGGAACAAGTTCGCCGACCTCATCGTCGATGCCACCACCCGCCTCACCCACGCACTGCCCTGAACGACAGACAGCACCACCGGAACACCAGAAAGGGAAAGCACATGAAGACCAAGAGGTACAGCCTCGCCGCTGCGGCTGCCCTGCTCGCGCTGGGCATGAGCGCCTGCAGCACCCCGGCCGCCGGCACCGGCGACAGCAGCAGCCCGGCGGCCCCGGCCAAGTCGGTCGCCAACGTCGTCCCCGGCGCCTTGGGCGACCAGAGCTTCTACGACGATGCGGAGAGCGGCATCGCGCAGCTGAAGACCGAGGGCTGGCAGACGACCACCCTCCAGGGTGACGCGAACAACCCGGCCCAGTGGAAGGCGAACCTGCAGTCGGTCTCGACCGGCCAGTACGGTCTCGTCGTCATCGGCAGCTCGACCGCGTCCGACACGATCACCGAGGTCGCGCCCAAGTTCCCGAACCAGCACTACATCTTCTACGACAGCGCGATCGACGCCCCGAACGTCGCCTCGCTCACCTACAAGCAGAACGAGGGCTCCTTCCTCGCCGGCGTGCTCGCGGCCACGGCGACCACCCAGACCGCCGACTTCCCGCTGGCGTCCGGGAGCAAGAAGGTCGGCCTGGTCGGTGGCATGGACATTCCGGTCATCCACGACTTCGTCGCCGGCTTCACCTACGGCGTCGAGTCCGTCGATCCCGGCATCAAGGTGCTGGTCAGCTACGTCGGCTCGTTCAGCGACTCGGCCAAGGGCTATGACCAGGCCAAGGCCATGTTCGACCAGGACGCGGACGTGGTGTACCAGGTCGCCGGCGGCGCCGGCGTCGGCGTGCTGCAGGCTGCCGCGGACGCCAAGAAGTACGCGATCGGCGTCGACAGCAACCAGAACGGGCTGCAGAAGGGCTACATCCTGGCCTCCATGCTCAAGCACGTCGGCGCGTCCATCGTGCAGGCGGTCAAGGACGACGCGGACGGCAAGCTCGCCTACGGCAAGACGACGTCCTTCGGCCTGGCCAACGACGGCGTCGGGCTGACCTTCGACGGCAACGGCGACATCGTCCCCACGTCCGTGATCGAGGCCATCGAGACCTACAAGCAGAAGGTCGTCAGCGGGGAACTCAAGGTCCCGAGCGGGAGCTAGTCACCGGTGGCGGCGGGACGACCCATCCCGCCGCCACACCCCACCAAGGAGAGGAAACATGGACCGGCCGATCCTCGAGCTCCGCAACATCACGAAGACCTTTGGGGCAAAAGTCGCCAACCACGACGTGTCGCTCGCCATCCTGCCGGGAACCGTCCACGCCATCGTCGGCGAGAACGGCGCAGGCAAGTCCACCCTGATGAACATGATCTCCGGCAACCTCCAGCCGGACTCCGGCGAGATCGTCTTCGACGGCGACGTCGTGAGCGTCAGCGACCCGAGGAAGGCCGACCAGCTCGGCATCGGGATGGTCCACCAGCACTTCAAGCTCGTACCGTCCCTCAGCGTCACCGCCAACATCTTCCTCGGCAACGAGGCCGGCAACTCCTTCGGGGTGCTCGACACCGCCGGCATGGAGGAGCGGGTCACCGGCCTCACCAGGGAGCTCGGCCTCCAGCTCAACCCGCGGGACCGGGTCCAGGACCTCTCCGTCGGCGAGCGCCAACGGGTCGAGATCGTCAAGGCGCTCTCCCACGACACCAGACTGCTCATCCTCGACGAACCGACGGCGGTCCTCACCCCGGCCGAGACCGACGACCTGTTCGTGGTCGTCCGACGGCTGGCCGCACAGGGCTGCGCGGTCGTCTTCATCTCCCACAAGCTCGGCGAGGTGCTCGCCATCGCCGACCAGATCACCGTCATCCGGGACGGCGAGGTCGTCGGCAGCCGGCCAGCCGTTGGGCTCAGCCAGGGCGACATCGCCGCCATGATGGTCGGCCGCGAGGTCCTGCTGCGGATCAAGCACGTCCCGGCCCGGCCCGGCGCCGAGGTGCTGACGGTCGACGGCCTCTCCGCGATCGACCAGCGTGGCGCCGTCGCCGTGCGCAACCTGTCGCTCAGCGTGCGCGCCGGAGAGATCGTCGGCATCGCCGGAGTGGAGGGCAACGGGCAGTCCGAGCTCGCCGCCGCCATCGCCGGCATGTACCTGCCGCCCAGAGGACGCGTCACCCTCGGCGGGCGCGACGTGACCACCGCCTCCGTGGCCGAACGCCGCTCGCACGGCCTGGCCTACATTCCCGAGGACCGGCAGGCGGAGGGATCGGCCCCCAACCTCAGCATCGCGGAGAACATCGCGGCCGGCCACCTGCGTCCGCCACTGTCCCGGCGCGGCTGGCTGTCGCTGCGGGCCATCCGCGACTACGCCCAGACGCTCATCGCGGCATTCGACATTCGCGGCGCCCAGCCGTCCGCACCGATCAGGTCGCTGTCCGGCGGCAACATGCAGAAGGTGATCATCGCCCGCGAGTTCGAGTCCGAACCCGCCCTGCTGATGGTCTCCCAGCCCACCCGGGGCGTCGATGTCGGCGCGATGGAGTTCGTCCACAACTCGATCGTCGGCCTGCGCGACTCCGGGGCCGGCGTGCTGCTCTTCTCGGCGGACCTGAACGAGGTGATGAGCCTCTCCGACCGGCTGCTGGTGATGTACCGCGGCGAGGTGATCGCGGAGTTCACGCAGGCGAACATGACCGAGACCGCGGTCGGACTCGCGATGGCCGGCATCACGCCGACCGGGGACGCACTTCGTGACGCCGAGGCCCAGCGGGCCAGGGTGGCGGCCGAGCTGGGGGTCAGCGAGACCCGACTGGCCGACGCCTCCGCCGAGATCGCCCAGGTCGGGGAATTGGACGCCGGCCCCGCCGAGGCGAAGCCGGCGACGGTCACGGGCTCGTCCAGGACGGCGGGCGAGGTGCTCTCGGAGCTGGCCTCGAGGACGTTCGGCAACGCGCTGCAACCGGTCCTGGCCGTGCTCGTGGCGCTGGTGGTCGGCGCGGTGGTCATCGTGGCGATCGGGCAGAACCCGGTCAGCGCGTACGTGGCGCTCTTCACCTCCGCCTGGCGCACGCCCTTCGGCGTGGGCAGCATCATCGCGATGTTCGTGCCGCTGGCGATCATGTCGGCGGGGACGATCATCTCCTTCCGGGCCGGCTTCTTCAACATCGGCGGGGAGGGGCAGTTGTACCTCGGCGCCTTCTTCGGCGCGTTCGCCGGCTTCATGTTCCAGGGGCTGCCACCGTTCGTGCACGTCCCGCTGGTGCTGCTGTTCGGTGCCGCCGCCGGCGCGCTGTGGGGTCTGATCCCGGGCTACCTGACCGGCTGGTTGAAGGTCGACATCATCGTGATCACCCTGCTGATGTCGCAGGTCGCGCTGCTGATCACGAGCTTCCTGGTGACCGGGCCGTTCGCCGACCCGTCCGCGACCCTGGCCGGATCGCCCCGGGTCGCGCCGTCCGCGCTGCTGCCGGTCTTCGACATGTCCTTCGGCCTGGCCCTCGACCTGCCGATCGCCCTGGTGATCGCGCTGGTCCTCGCCCTGGTGCTCGACCGGACCGCCTGGGGCCTGCGGGTGAAGGAGCTGGGCGAACTCAACCGCTTCGCGGACTACGTCGGGACCTCGTCGAAGGCGATGGCCGTGCAGGTGATGTCGCTCAGCGGCGCCGTGGCCGGGTTCGCCGGAGCCCTGTTCGTGATCGGCCCGAACGGCGGCCGCTTCCTGCAGGCGTTCTCCCCGGGCTTCGGCTTCCTCGCCATCACCGTCGCGCTGCTGGCCCGCCTGAACCCGTGGGCGTCCCTGGTCGCCGCGCTGTTCTACGCCACCATGATGGCCGGCGGCACCGGGCTCCAGTCGACCGGTGTGCCCTTCCCGATGATCAGCCTCCTGCAGGGGCTCATCGTGATCGCCATCACGGCCACCTTCGTCGGCAACCTCCGGAGACGACGCAAGCCCGCACCCGCACCGGTTCCGAACCAGAAGAAGGGAGCAACCCAGTGAACGACATCCTCGCCCAGGTCCTGACGGTCGGCACCCTGGCCGTCGTCCTCGCCAAGACCACCCCGATCCTGCTCGCCGCGATCGGGGGTGGGCTCAGCCAGGTCGGCAACATCCTCAACATCGGCCTGGACGGCCTGATGCTGGTCGGTGCCTTCACCGGGATCGCGGTCGGCTCGGTCACCAACCCGTTCGTCGGGGTGCTCGCCGCCCTTGGCGCCGGCGTCCTGCTCGCGCTGGTCTATGCGGTGGCGTCGCTGGTGTTCAAGGCCGACTACATCGTGGCCGGCATCGGGACCAACCTGCTCGCCATTGGCATCACCGTGCTGATGCTCACCGTGCTGTACGGCAATGCGGGCGTGACCCCCGGCGACGTCAAGTCCGTGCTGCCGAAGATCAACCTCGGCCCGGCCGGGGACGTCCCCGTGATCGGCCCGATCTTCAACGACCACACGTTCCTGGTCTGGCTGGCGCTGCTGCTGGTCCCGGTCTACTGGTTCGTGCTGTACCGCACCCGCTACGGCGTCCACCTGCGCGCGGTCGGCGAGGACGAGCCCGCTGCGGTGGCCGCGGGGATCCGCGTCTTCGGCGTGAAGTTCGTCTCGATCATCGTGTGCGGTGCGCTGTGCGGCCTCGCGGGCGCGCAACTCGCGATGTCGTCGGTCGGCTCGTTCACCGCAGGGATGACCTCTGGACGTGGCTTCATCGTGGTCGCGGCGATCATCTTCGCCGCCGGGCGGCCCGTGCCCACGCTGGTCGTCTGCCTCGTCTTCGGGGCCGCGGACGCACTGGCCGACCGCCTGGCCCTGGGGGGCGTCAACTCGTCGCTGGCGCTGCTGACGCCGTACCTGATCACCATCGCCGCGCTGGTCGTCGCGGCACTCCGGTTGCGCAGCGCGGTCAGGGCGCGGACGCGTCGGGGCCTGGCGCAGGTGACCGCCTGACCGCAGTGCCCGTCCGTCCAGAAAGGGACACGTGCCGATGAACCGCGTAGTCGTGCTCGGTAGCGCCAACGCCGACCTCGTCGTGAAGGTGCCGCGCAGGCCGGAGGCCGGCGAGACCCTCCTGGGATCCGATCTGGCGGTGTTCGCCGGAGGCAAGGGGGCGAACCAGGCCTCCGCTGCCGCGCGGTCCGGGGCGGAGACCGCCTTCTTCGCCCGCGTCGGCGGGGACGAGCATGGTGCCGTCATCAGGTCCCGCCTCGTCGACGCCGGCGTGGATGTCGACGGGATCGAGGTGGTCGACCGTCCGACGGGCACAGCCCTCATCCTCCTCACGCCGGACGGCGAGAACTCGATCGTCGTCTCGCCGGGGGCGAACCACGCCCTCGACGTCGGGTTCGCGGAGTCGACCGCCGACCGCTGGTCCGGCGCGGACGTCCTCGTGCTCAACCTCGAGGCTCCGCTGCAGACCGTGGAGCACGCCGCGGCGATGGCCGCCGAGCGAGGCATTCGCGTCCTGCTCAACGCGGCGCCCGCCGAGCAGCTGTCCGCGGACACCCTGGCCGTCTGCGACCCGCTCGTGGTCAACGAGCATGAGGCGCGGCTGCTGCTGGACGACGATGGCACCAGCCCTTTCGCCGAGCTCGCGCGGCGCTTCATCGATCGAGGGGTCCGCTCGATCATCATCACGCTGGGCGCGGCCGGCGCCCTGTACGGCGACAGCGACGGAGTGGACCTCGTGGCCGCCTTCCCGGTCAGGGTCGTTGACACCACCGGCGCGGGCGATGCGTTCGTCGGCGCGACGGCGTGCGAACTGGCGCGGGGCCGGAGCCTGCGCGCGTCCGTCGAGTTCGCCACCGCCGTCGCCGCGCTCTCCGTCCAGACGATGGGGGCGCAGTCGTCGTACCCGGACCGGTGCGACGTCGACGCGTGGCTCGTGGCGTGCCCGCGCCGGGCCTAGCTCCGCGCCCCTGCGGAATTGCACGCTGGATGCCTTTCAGCCCGCCTCGAGCGGGGCAGAACGGCATCCGGAGTGCAGAATCGCAGGCCCGGGCGGTGATCGCCGCACGGTGGACCGGCGGCATACTGGGTGATCGTGCCGACCGTTGCTGCGCCGCCGAGTGGGCAGCCACGGATTCCCGGCGAGATCTGGGTGCTCATCGCGGCGGCCTTCGTGATCGCGGTCGGCTTCGGGCTGATCACGCCGGTGCTGCCGTCCTTCGCGCAGAGCTTCGGCGTCGGGGCGTTCGCCTCCAGCGTGGTGGTCAGCGCCTTCGCGTTCTTCCGCCTCGTGTTCGCGCCGGCGGGCGGCCGGCTCATCGCCAGGCTCGGTGAACGGCCGGTCTACCTCGCCGGGCTGGTCATCGTCGCGCTGTCCACCGGGGCCACCGCGTTCGCCCAGGACTACTGGCAGCTCCTGCTCTTCCGCGGCCTTGGCGGCATCGGGTCCACCATGTTCACCGTCTCCGCGGTCGCGCTCCTCGTCCGGCTCGCGCCGGCGACCATCCGGGCCCGGGTCTCGTCCGCCTACGCGACCGCTTTCCTGCTCGGCGGGGTCGGCGGGCCGGTCGTCGGCGGCCTGCTCGGCAGCCTCGGCCTGCGGGTCCCCTTCCTCGTCTACGCCGCCGCCCTGCTGGTCGCCGCAGGCATCGTCTGGGTCTTCCTGCGGCACGCGTCCCTGCGTCCGGCGCCGGGCACCCCGGCGCTGCCGGCGCTGACGGTGCGGGCGGCGTGGGACGACAGCGCCTACCGGGCCGCCTTCGGCTCCGGGTTCGCCAACGGCTGGGCCAACTTCGGCGTCCGCAACGCGATCCTGCCGCTGTTCGCCATCGCGGTCATCGGCACGCAGCCGTGGGTGGCGGGCATGGCGCTCGCCGTGTTCGCCGCCGGGAACGCGGTCGGTCTCACCATCGCCGGGCGCCAGTCCGACCGGATCGGGCGCAAGCCCTTCATCCTGGGCGGGCTGGTCGTCTCCGGCGTGGCCACCGCGGTGACCGGGCTGGCGCAGGACCTGACCATGCTCGTCGTCCTCTCGGTCGTCGCCGGGATCGGTGCGGGCGCCCTCAACCCCGCCCAGCAGGCATCCCTGGCGGACGTGGTGGGCCGCGAGCGCAACGGTGGCCCGGCGCTCGCCGCCTTCCAGATGTCGCAGGACTTCGGGTCGATCACCGGCCCGCTCATCGCCGGGCTGCTCGTCGACCACGGCAGCTATTCACTGGCGTTCGCCGTGACCGGGGCCATCACGCTGCTGGCGGTGGCGCCGTGGCTCCCGGCGCGCGAAACCCACGCGGTGCCGCATCGGTCCGAACGCCTGTGACGCAGCACCTCACGGGTGCCGACGGCCCTACGGTTGGGTCGTGAGCGACGTGCGGGTCGGACCGGGGCCCGGGGTTCCGGAGGGTCTGGTCATCCCGTCCGGGGAACTGGTCGAGCGCTACTCGCATGCCTCCGGCCCCGGCGGCCAGGGTGTGAACACGAGCGACTCGAGGGTTCAGCTGTCGTTCGACGTGGCCGCGTCCGCCGTGCTCAGCGAGGTGCAGCGGACGCGACTGCTGCACCGATTGGCGCCCCGGCTCGACGGCACCGTGGTCACCATCGTGGCCGCCGAGTTCCGGTCGCAGCGGCGGAACCGGCTCGCCGCCAGGGAACGCCTGACCGCGCTGCTCGCCGAGGCGCTCGCCCCGCCGTCCCCACCGCGCCGCGCGACCCGCCCCACCCGCGGCTCGATCGACCGCCGCCTGGCCAGCAAGCGGCGTCGCAGCGAGACCAAACGGCAGCGGGCTCGCCCCGAGGACGCCTGAAGGCGAACCGCCGTAGCGGCGCGGTTTCCAGGGCGGAGGAGCCGAATGGGCATGGACCGCAGTGAGCGTGTGGCGTCTGACGTGTCGGGGCGGCAACCTAGACTCACCTCATGAGCACGGACCGGAACGAGCTGCATGAACTCGTCGACCAGTTGGCGGACGACCAGGTGGCGCCGGCAGCCGACGAGTTGCGAAACCGTCTGGCCAGGGCTGGTCGCATCCGTTCCACCAAGCCTCTGGCCTGGGTAGGAGCGGGTGCCACGATGGATGGCAGTACGGACGTGTCCACCAACGTCGATGACTATCTCGTGGGCTTTGGCCACGATTCGCTGTGATCCTGGTCGACACGGGCGTCATCTTCGCGGCTGCGACGCGCAACGACGACCACTACCATGCCTGCGCTGAGTTGTTGACGAGCGTCCGACTTGCCGGAAGAAGGCTGCTTCTCGCACCAACGGTGGTCGCGGAGGTGGGCTATCTGCTCATGACCAGGGTGAGCCCTCGCGTCGAGGAGGACTTCCTGCGTGGCGTCGCTGACGGGGACTTCGAGCTGGTCGACCTGACTTCCGTGGATTATGCGCGCATGGCCGAACTCGTGGGGGACTATGGAGACCTGCCGCTCGGTACCACCGACGCGTCCATCATTGCTCTCGCCGAGCGTCTCGGGGTCACGGAGATCGCGACCACCGACCGTCGCCACTTCACCGTGGTCCGGCCCCGTCACCTGGGCGCGTTCACCCTTCTACCCGAGCGGCTCTGAACTCCCGGGCGTTGGGCTGCAGCGCCGGCGCCACGCGAGGGCTTGCCTCTTGGTCGCGGAGCTGAGATCGGCGCGGAGGATTGTCCACGCTCTATGGTGCGGAATCCTCCTCGTCGTCCGCCGAGTTCAGCCGTGTGCGCAGTTCACTGAGCTCTTCCTCGCCGATCGCGTAGGTGTGCTCGGCCGCGGGGAACTCGCGGCTCCGTACGGCGGCGGCGTAGGCGGACAGGCCCCGCACCGCCTCGCCGCGCAGGTCGGCGAACGGGCGGACGAACTTCGCCACGTGCCCGTCGGTGAGGCCGAGGGCGTCGTGCCAGACCAGGACCTGCCCGTCGGTGGCGCCGCCGGCGCCGATGCCGATGGTGAGGCAGTGCAGCAGCGGCGCGACGAGTTCGACCACGGCCGCCGGCACCGCCTCGACCACGATCGCGAAGCAGCCGGCCGCCTGCAGTGCGAGCGCGTCCCGGACGAGCTGTTCGGCCTGGGCGGCCGTCCGGCCCTGCACCCTGTAGCCGCCGAGTGACGTGGCGGCCTGCGGGGTGAGCCCGACGTGTCCCATGACCGGGATGCCGGCGGCGATGATGGCGCGCGCCCGGTCGACGGTGGTGCCACCCCGCTCGATCTTCACCGCGTCGGCGCCGGCCTCCTTGACGAACCGTTGGGCGGTCCGGACGGCGTCCAGGTCGCTCGCTTCGTAGGAGCCGAACGGCAGGTCCGCCACCAGCAGCGGGTGGCGCAGCCCTCGGCGGACCGCCCGGGTCAGCACCAGCAGCTCCTCGACCGTGACCGGCACGGTGCCGTCGTAGCCGAGCACCACGTTGGCCGCGGAATCGCCGACCAGCACGATGTCCACACCGACCTCGTCCGCGATCCGGGCGCTGGGCGCGTCGTAGGCGGTCACCATCACCACCGGCTCGCCGGCCGCCTTCCGCTCGGCGAGGGTGGTCAGGGTGACCTGCGTGCGCCTGGCGTCGCGCTGCCCGCTGGACATGGTCACTCCCGCCCGGTGTCGTGGAGGGACGCCACGTCGGCGTCGATGGCGAGGATCCGGTTCGCCCGGTCGACATGCACGACCTTCGGCACGTAGCCGGCGAGTTCCTCGTCGGTGTACAGCCCGTAGGAGATCAGGATCACCGTGTCGCCGGTGTGCACCAGCCGCGCGGCGGCGCCATTGACCTTGATCTCGCCGGAGCCGGGCTCGCCGGCGATCGTGTAGGTCTCGAACCGGGCCCCGTTGTCGACGTCGACCACCGCGACCTGCTCGTGGATGCGGATGTCGGCGGCGTCCAGCAGGTCCGGGTCGACCGTGATCGAGCCGACGTAGTGCAGGTCGGAATCAGTGATCTTCGCGCGGTGGATCTTGCTCTTCAGCATCGTCCGGATCATGGGGCCACCTCCAGGTTGTCGATCAGGCGGACGGGGCCCACCCGGGCGGCGAGCGCGATCAGCGTGCGGGCGGCGACCGTGGCCACGGGCTCGAACGAGTCCGGGTCGATCACCGCGACGTACTCGGCGATGATCGCGTCGGCCGCGAGCACCTCCTCGACCGCGCGGAAGAGCGCGCCAGGGGTCGCGTTCGCCGTCGGCGACGGCCGTCCTGGCCGCCTGCAGGCCGCGGTGCAGTGCGGTGGCGCGCCGGCGCTCGTCCGGATCGAGGCGGACGTTGCGGCTGCTCATCGCGAGCCCGTCCGCCTCCCGGACGATCGGCAGCACCTCGATCTCGACTCCGAGGTCGAGGTCGGCCGCCATCCGCCGGACCACGGCCACCTGCTGGGCGTCCTTGGCGCCGAAGAACGCCACGTCGGGCCGCACCATGTTCAGCATCTTCGCCACCACGGTCGCCACGCCGGCGAAATGGCCGGGCCGGTGCGCGCCCTCCAGCACGTCCGCGAGCCCGGAGACGGTGACGGTCGTGGCGAAGCCCGCCGGGTACACCTCTTCCACGGTGGGCGCGAACAGGATGTCCGCGCCGCACTCGGCGGCCAGGGCGGCGTCGCGGTCCTCGTCCCTGGGGTAGTTGACCAGGTCGCTCGCGTCGTTGAACTGGGTGGGGTTCACGAACAACCACACCACCACCAGATCGCAGGTGGCCCTCGCCGCGCGGACCAGCGACAGATGCCCCTCGTGGAAGGCGCCCATCGTCGGCACCAGGCCGACCCGCCCGGCGCCGGCGACGGCGGCCCGCACCGCCGCCACGTCCCGGACAATCCTCATCGCCCAGCCACCTCCACCATCGCGTCGTACACGGCCAACAGTTCGGGAGCGCGCTCCCGGAGCGCCGCCCGATGGCGGGAGATCGTTCCCGCATCGCCCCGGACGAGCGGCCCGGTCAGGGCGTCCGGCCCCAGCCGGGACCAATTCTCCACCGTCGCGCGCACCAGCGGCAGCAGGTCCTCCCGGGTCACCCCCGCGGTGAGCGCGACGCGCTCGGCCGCGTCCTCGAGCACCACCAGGAAGTTGGACGCGATGCTGGCGGCGGCGTGGTAGGCCGCCCGGTCCTCGTCCGCGACCGTGATCGGTCGCATGCCCAGGCGGCGCGCCAGCTCCGCGGCCACGGGATGGCCGGCCACCGCGCACGCCACGCCGCCGAAGTCGGGGGCACTGCCGACGGGAATGGTCATCAGTGGATGCAGTGAGAAGCCGACGTGGCTGCCGAGCGGCTCGAGGGTCGAAGCGCCGGAACAGTGGCCGACCAGCGGACCGGGCGGAACCGCGGCGGCGGCATCGGCGATCGCCCCGTCCGGGACGCAGAGCAGGACCACCGCCGCGTCGGGGCCGGGCTGCTCGCCGCGACGGAGCGGGCCCGCCACCTCGGCACCGGCCGCACGAAGGGCCGCGGCAATGGCGGTGCCCAGGCGCCCGGCGCCCACGATCGCTATCGGCCCGATCTCCCGCATCCTCCCCGACCACGTTCCAGCAGTTGGCGGCACCGGCATCAGCGGCGCCGCGGGGTCGTCCCAGTCTACGGGCGTGGAACCCGCCGTCCGAGCCGGTCCCGGGAGGGCCCCTTGCGCGCCCGCTATTCAGTGTTACTATCTACTGGTAGTCAGTGACGCTGAGTAGTTCAGGAGGCCGTGCGGTGGGCAAGCAGATGACCGAGATGCTCAAGGGCACGCTGGAGGGCATCGTCCTCGCGATCCTGGCGCTGCGACCCGCCTACGGCTACGAGATCACCGCGCGACTGCGCGAGCAGGGCTTCGCCGACATCGCCGAGGGCACCGTCTATGCGCTGCTCGTCCGGATCGAACAGAAGGGCCTGGTGGACGTGGCGAAGGTCCCGTCCGAGAAGGGGCCGCCGCGCAAGGTGTACACCCTCAACGCCAGGGGCCGCGAAGACCTCGAAGAGTTCTGGAGGACGTGGAGCTTCCTCGCAGATCGGCTCGAACAGCTCCACGAAGGAGGCAAGTGATGGCCGCGAAGAAGTGGATCGAGTTGGTCACCGGATCGCTCGAGGAGAAGAAGCAGTACCGCCAGTACAAGGCGCGGATCAAGGCGTTGCCGGCGAACTACCGGACGGCCGTCGAGGCGGTGGAGCGGTACCTGATGTACGCCGGCGGCATCGCCAGGGGCGACGTGCTCGTGCGGATGTACGGCGACCTCGTCGACCTGTTCGAGGAGAGCGCGGTGAACGGCACGCCGGTCCGCGACATCGTCGGCGACGACCCGGTCGAGTTCGTGGAGACCTTCGTCGCCAACTACGCCGACGGCGCGTGGATCAGCAAGGAACGCGCCCGACTGAACCAGGCGATCGAGGACGCCGAGCGGGAGGAGCAGAGGTGACCGCGGCCATCAGTGTGCAGGGCCTGGAGAAGTCATACAATGAACTACAGGTCCTGCGTGGCGTGGACTTCGAGGTCCCTCCCGGCACCATCTTCGCCCTGCTCGGCTCCAACGGCGCGGGCAAGACCACCGCGGTGAAGATCCTCGCCACCCTGCTCAGGGCGGACGGCGGGACGGCCAGCGTCAACGGCTTCGACGTCGCCACCCGGCCGACGGACGTGCGGCAGTCGATCAGCCTCACCGGGCAGTTCGCCGCCGTCGACGACGTGCTCACCGGACGGGAGAACCTCGTCCTGGTCGCCCGGCTGCGCCATCTCGGTCATCCCGAGGTGATCGCCACGGATCTGCTCGGCCGCTTCGGCCTGACCGACGCGGCCGACCGCAGGGTGGGCACCTACTCCGGCGGCATGCGCCGACGCCTCGACATCGCGATGAGCCTGATCGGGAACCCGCCGGTGATCTTCCTCGACGAGCCCACCACCGGCCTCGATCCGCAGGCCCGGATCGAGGTCTGGCAGGCCGTCCGGCAGCTCGCCGACGGCGGCACCACCGTCCTGCTCACCACCCAGTACCTGGACGAGGCCGAGCAACTCGCCGACCGGATCGCCATCCTCCACGGCGGCCAGATCATCGAGAACGGCACCCTTGCCGAGCTCAAGCAGCTGCTGCCGCCCGCCACCGTCGAGTACGTCGAGAAGCAGCCGACGCTCGAGGACGTGTTCCTCGCCCTCGTCGGCGCCGACCCCGCGAAGGAACGCGAATGACCCACGTCCTCACCGACACCGCCGTCCTCACCGGACGGTCACTGCGGCACATCACCCGAAGCCTCGACACCATCATCACTACCGCGATCACGCCGATCGCCATGATGCTCATGTTCGTCTACGTCTTCGGCGGCGCGATCCGGACCGGCACCGACAACTACGTCAACTACCTGCTGCCCGGCATCCTGCTGATCACGATCGCCTCCGGCATCGCCTACACCGCCTTCCGCCTGTTCACGGACGCCTCCAGCGGCATCTTCGAGCGGTTCCACTCCATGCCGATCGCCCGCTCGTCCGTGCTGTGGGCGCACGTGCTGACCTCGCTCGTCGCGAACCTGGTCTCGCTGGTGGTCGTGGTCGGCGTCGCGGTGCTGATGGGCTTCCGCTCCGGCGCTGGCGTGTTGGCGTGGCTGGCCGCCCTCGGCATCCTCGTCCTGTTCACGCTCGCCCTGACCTGGCTGGCGGTCATCCCTGGCCTCACCGCGAAGACCGTGGACGGTGCGAGCGCCTTCTCCTACCCGCTGATCTTCCTGCCGTTCGTCAGCTCCGCGTTCGTGCCCACCGCCACGATGCCCGGCCCGGTGCGGTGGTTCGCCGAGAACCAGCCGGTCACCTCGATCGTCAACTCGCTGCGCAACCTGTTCGCCGGCCAGCCCGTCGGCGGCGACATCTGGATCGCCCTCGCCTGGTGCGTCGGCCTCCTGGTCGTCGCTTACGCCGTCGCGATGGTCACCTACCGCCGCCGGATCTCCTAGCCGGGGCGTCCGCCGCGCGTCCCGTCCCAGCAGCTGCCGAAAGTTGCCCAGGCCGCCGAACCTTCGGCAGCCGGAGCGACTTTCGGCAGCCCTCTGGGACGGAGGGGGCGGGGGGACGGAGGGGACGGCGCTCAGCGCTGGTGGGCGGCCAACAGCTCGGCGAACGTCAGGGACTGGCGGCCGCGGAGGTCGGCGAGCTGGGTCCGGCAGGAGAAGCCGTCGGCGAGCACGATGGCGTCCGGTCCGGCGGCGTCCAGAGCCGGCAGCAGGTTGAGCTCGGCGACCTGCACCGAGACGTCGTAGTGGCCGGCGACCATGCCGAAGTTGCCGGCGAGACCGCAACAGCCGGACACCTTGACCACCCGGGCGCCCGTCCGGGCCAGCAGGTGCTCCTCGGCCGCCCAGCCCATCACCGACGCCTCGTGGCAGTGCGGCTGCGCCACGATCATGTGGCCGGACAGGTCGGGCACCTCGACATCGGGGTCGCGGGCGAGGAACTCCGCCAGCGTGAAGGTGTTCCGGGCCACCTCCGCGACCCGCGGGTCGTCGGCCAGCAGGTCGAGGGCGTCCGAGCGCCAGACCGCGAGGCAGGACGGTTCGGTGCCCACGATCGGGACGCCCGCGGCGACGAACGGGTGCAGGACGTCGGTGGCCGTGCGGAGCTCGCGGACGGCGCCGTCCAGCTGGCCGGTGGTGATCCAGGTCAGGCCGCAGCAGGCCTTCCGTTCGAGAAGCCGCGGCGTGTAGCCGGCGGCGATCAGGACGGCAGCGGTGGCGGCGACGGCATCGCCCTCGAAGGCGTCGGTGAACGAGTCGACCCACAGGACGACGGGACCCCGATCCGCCAGGCCAGCGGCTGATGAGGGACGGGGTCCCGGACCGGCCGACGGCAGGGCCCGGGCCAGCTCGCGGGACTGCGAGCGGGCCGCGTAGCGAGGCATGCCCCGGCGTGGATCGACCCCGGCCAGCCGCTTGGCGAGAGTGCCGAGAGCACGGCTCTGGAGGAGCGCATTGGCCAGCAACGGCAGCCCGGGGACGGCCAGCAGCAGGCGGTTCCACCGCGGCAGCCAGCCCAGCGCGTAGTGGTCGGCCGGGCGGAGCCGTCCGCGGAACGACTCGTACAGCACCTTCGCCTTGTACGCGGCCATGTCGGTACCGGTCGGACAGTCCCGCGCGCAGCCCTTGCAGGCCAGGCACAGGTCGAGCGCCTCGTGCACCTCGGGGCTCCGCCAGCCGCCGGTGACCAGGGTGCCGTTGACCATCTCCTGCAGGACGCGGGCGCGGCCGCGGGTGGAGTCCTGCTCGCGCCGGGTGGCCTGGTACGACGGGCACATCACCCCCGTGGCGGTGTGCGCGACGCACTTGCCCACCCCCGTGCAGCGGTGGACGTCGGCGACGAAGCCGGGTGCGCGGGTGAACAGCGGGCTCGAACGCACCTGCGGCTCGCGCAGGTCGGCGTCGAACGGCGCGGGATCGACCAGCACGCCCGGGTTGAGGAGGTTGCCGGGGTCGAAGATGCGCTTGATCTGGCCGAACAACTCAATGGCCGCCGGCGAATACATCTTCGGCAGCAACCCGGATCGGGCCCGTCCGTCCCCGTGTTCGCCGGAGAGCGAACCGCCGTAGCCGGCCACCAGGTCGGCCGCCTCCTCGATGAACGCGCGGTACCGGGTGGCGCCGTCCGCCGCCTGGGCCAGCGGGAAGTCGATCCGGCAGTGGATGCAGCCGTCCCCGAAGTGCCCGTAGGGCACACCGTGCAGGCGGTGCGCGGCCAGCAGGGCGTCGAAGTCGCGCAGGTAGGCGCCGAGCCGGGCCGGTGGGACGGCCGCGTCCTCCCAGCCGGCGTGCGCGGGCTGGTCGAGGCTGACCGCGGCCAGCCCGGCGCCGTCCGAGCGGATCTTCCACAGCGCGGCGGCGATCGCCGGGTCGGGGACGGCCGCGCCGTCCAGGCAGCCGGACGCGGCGCGCAGCGCGTCCGCCCGTTCGCGCAGCCGGACGGGATCGTCGTCCGCGAGCTCGACGAAGTTCCAGCCCGCGCCGCGCGGCAGTTCGGGGACGGCGGACGGACCGAGGGCGCGGGCGACCACGTCCACGAGGCGGGCGTCCATGCCCTCCACGGCGGTCGGCCGGAACGGGAGGATCGCCGGCATCGCGTCGGCGGCGTCCGCCATGGTCGGGTAGCCGAGGGCCAGCATCAGGGTGTGCGGCGGGTCGGCGACCAAGCGGACGGTGGCCCGGGTGACCACGGCCAGCGTGCCCTCGCTGCCGGCGAGGAACCGGGCGACGTCGAAGCCCTTTTCCGGCAGCAGCCATTCGAGGCTGTAGCCGGACACCTGCCGGGAGAACCTGCCGAACTCGGTGCGGATCGTGCCGAGGTTCGCCATCACGAGGCGGTGCAGCGCCTGCAGCGTGGGGGAGGCGGACACGGTCAGGTCTTCGCGGGAGTCCAGGGCGAGCCGTTCGCCGGTACCGGTGATCACGTCGAGGGCGATGACGTTGTCGGCGGACCGCCCGTAGCCGAGCGCCCGGGGGCCGCAGGCGTTGTTGGCGATCATGCCGCCGATGGTGCAGCGGTTGGCGGTGGACGGGTCGGGTCCGAACCGCAGTCCCTGCTGCTGCGCGCGGCGAGACAGGACGTCCTGCACCACGCCCGGGTCGACCACGGCCGTGCGGGCGGCGGCGTCCAGGTCGTGGATGGTGGCGAGGTCGCGCGTGTCCACCAGCAGGCCCGGTCCGACGGCGTTGCCCGCGCAGGACGTGCCGGCGCCCCGCATAGTCAGCGGCAGCCCGGCCTCGCGGGCGGCGTCCACCACCGTGACCAGCTCGGCGGTGTCCTTCGGCCGCGCCACGCCCGTGGGCACCACCCGGTACAGCGAGCCGTCGCTGGTGTACAGCGCCCGGGCCAGCGTCGAGGTGTCCATGGCGCGAGCCAGCACGCTGGCTAGCGCTGCCCGCGCGACCCTGGTCGGTGCTGTCGCCATCTGTCTGCCTCCCGAAGTACACCTTGGCCCATGCCCTTCCACGTTCGCCAGCGAAGGCGGCTGACCGAGCGACGTCCGGCATTCGGGAGATCGGTCACAAATCGGCGACACGCCTTCGGCAAGACAGACACTCGTTTCGGGGCGAGTGAGTGTTCGCAATAGCTGGAGCCTCACCCAGCGACCCGTCCCTTGGCCGACCTCCTGCGCCGTCAGCCAGTGCCGGCGCGTCAACAGAGTTTTCGCGATCATTCCATTGACAGATTGACGAAACGGCGAACTGCTGTACGCAGTTCCTGTCACACCCCAGCCATGCTTGACAGAGAGGACATTGTAGTGAATCGCCTCCGGATGATGGTTCTATCAATCGTGCTCGCGACCAGCACATGTCTGGCCCCAGCGTCAGCAAGAGCTGAGGCGATTGATCCGTCGGGGATCGCTGAGCCCTCCGCTTCAAGCAGCTTCGCCTCAATGACGCCGGAACAGATTTACGCAGCCAAGACGGCGGTCACGCACGACCAGTTTATTCTGGCTTGAAGAGAAGCTTGGCAGTACGTGGTATCTGCAGGGCAGCCCAGTCACCGGATACAATCGGGCCCCGGGAGTGGAAGTTCGCAGCGAGTCAACAACAAGTTGGCCTGCGTAAACACCAGCAAGCATCAGTGGCGATCTATCATCCGCGCCGATATCGTCGGACATGCCGACACGTCGCCGCTCGCGTACACTGCGGCCCAACCGCTCGACTGCTATTAGCGAGGCGCCCGAGTTCCGGCTCTCAGCATCGGTCCCCGATTCATGAGCCCGCACTCTCCGCGATTTCGCTCACTTCGAGATCCAGTGCACCGATAGGAGTAACCCGGACGTGACTGATTCTGAACGTGTGCGCGAGTACGTGGTCGACGGCCAGTCATGGGAGGTTGTCAGGCGCGACGATGGCCAATACGATTTCAGATGGATGAGCGGGCCCGCTCAAGGATACGGCTTTTCGTCCAGGCTCAGCGATTTGCGCGCGGTGCTTTCTGTTCATGAAATCGAAGAGGTAGTCCGGGAATTCATGGGTAGCGTGAACCCTGAGACCGGATATCTCGACTGAGTCCGTTCGCGGCACGCCCGTGAGAACCGTCCCCATGGCTCAGCGGAACGTGAAGGGGTCGGGCGGAGAAGGAGAGGTACCCCGGGTCAGTGCTGGTGGACCATGTGGTAGCCGAGCACGGCGGGATCGAGCATGCCGAAGATCATCGCGACGTGGGCGACGACGAGGAAGACCGCGATGAAGATGGCGTGCCACTTCAGGGCACCGGTCTCACCGGTGCCGACCAGGCCGAGCTCGACGAGCGTGATGCCGACCAGCGGGATGACGCCGGAGAGGTAGAACAGCACGGCGATCACGTCGGCGGGTCCGCGCCAGCCGCCGGTCACGGTGAGCGGGACGACCGCGTTCAGCATCAGGTGCAGGAAGATCGCCAGCATCACCGGGCCGGCCAGCAGACCCGCGATCCGGCTGACCGTGCGCACCCACTGCGGGGTCGCGCCGCGCAGGAACAGGATGGCGAGTTCCGAGATCGCCAGGGTCTCGGCCAGGACCACCGGCACGGCCATGAACACCAGCAGGTTGCGGGGCTGGTGGATGGCCAGCAGCTCCATGTAGTGGGTCATGTTCATGCTCATCGCCATGTCCATCTCGCCCGCGGCGAGGTTCGGACCGAGCAGCGCGGCGAGGCTCAGCACCGCGGTCAGGATGAGGACGGCGATGGTCGCGGGAGGGTTGGCGAGCGTGCGGGGCGCCCGGCTCGTGCGGGTCTCGGCGGTGGCGGTCATGGTCGGCCTCCTGGGTCGATCGTGGGGGACACGTGCGTCCCCCCAAGCGTCGCCCGGCCACCGCACCGACTCCGGCCGGTTTCGATGAAGTTTCGATGAAGTTCGGCGCCCGGCTCAGCCGCCATTCGGCAGGCGCAGCTCGAACGCCGAGCCGTCGCCGGGCCCGGCGCTCGCGGCGTCCAGCTGTCCGCCGTGGGCGCGGACGATGGCCCGGCTGATCGCCAGACCCACCCCGGTGCCGCCGTGGGCACGGTCGCGGGCGGTGTCCACGCGGTAGAAGCGCTCGAAGATCCGGGGCAGGTGCTCGGCGGCGATGCCGTCCCCGTCGTCGCTCACCCGGAACACCACGCCCTCGGCGTCCCCGCGCACCTCGACCGCGACGTGGCCGCCGGCCGGAGTGTGCCGCAGGGCGTTGGACAGCAGGTTGGCCAGTACCTGCCCGATCCGCTCGGGATCGGCGTCCACGACGAGGCCGGTCGCGGACGGCGGCAGCAGCCGGAGCGAGACGCCCTTGCGCTCGAACCCGTCCCGGGCGGCCCGGACGGCGTCCCCGGCCAGGCGCTCGGCGTCGCAGGCGTCCAGCTGGACGTCGAGCCGGCCCTCCTCGGCAGCGGACACCTGGGCGAGGTCGTCCGCGAGCCGGGAGATCCGGTCGATCTGGCTGTTGAGGATCTGCCAGGCCTCCGGACCCGGCTCGATCGCGCCGTCCTCGAGGCTCTCCACACAGATCTCCATGCTGGCCAGCGGGGTCCGGACCTCGTGGGCCAGGTCGGTGAGCAGCTGCCGCCGGGTCGCCTCGACGCCGGCGAGCCGGCCGGCCATGGTGTTGAAGCTGTCGGCGAGGGTGGTCAGTTCGCGCGAGTCGGCGTCGGTGACCCGCAGGTCGTAGTCGCCGTCCGAGATCCGGGCCGCGGCCGCGCCGAGGTCGATCAGGGAACGGCGCAGGCGGCGGCTGGTCCAGACGCTGACCACGATCGCGCCGGTCGCGGCGATGGCCAGGCCGATGCCGAGCGCAAACAGTCCCGCGGCGTTGAACGCCTCCTCGGAGTGGGCGAGGACGTCCGGGCTGCCGTGTCCCGCCTCGTGCATGTGGGCTTCGAAGAGGGGCGGTCCGACGATCGCCGCGACCACGATCATGGTCAGCGCCATCGCCAGCGACACCGCGATCTGGGACGCCAGCAGCCGCGTGGTCAGGCTGCCGGGACGGCCGGACGCCGGGCTCACCGGCCCGGTCCCATCCGGTAGCCGACGCCCCGGACGGTCTCCACGAAGACCGGCTCGGCGACCTCGGCGAGCTTGCGCCTCAGGTGGCCGATGTGGACGTCCACCAGGTGCTCGTCGCCCACCCACTCCGGGCCCCAGACCGCGTCCACGAGCTGCCGGCGGGTGAAGGCGGCGGCAGGCCTGGCGGACAGCACCTGGAGCAGGTCGAACTCGGTGCGGGTCAGTTCCACCTCCGTGCCGGCCACGGCGACCCGCCGTCCCGTCGGGTCGATCCGCAGCGCGCCGATCGTGCGGACGGGTTCGTCCACCACCTTGTCCGCCCGCGGCCGGCGGAGCAGCACCTGGACGCGGGCGACGAGCTCGCGGGCGCTGAACGGCTTGGTCATGTAGTCGTCGGCGCCGGCGGTCAGTCCGACCAGCTTGTCGATCTCCTCGTTCCGCGCGGTGAGCATGATGATGTAGCAGTCCGAGGCGCGGCGGATCTCCTCGCACACCTGTACGCCGTCCTTGCCGGGCAGGCCGAGGTCGAGGACCACCACGTCCGGACGCTCGGCCAGCGCCCGTTCGACCGCGGTGACGCCGTCGTGGGCGACGCTGGTGGTGAAGCCGGCCCGCTGCAGGTAGTTGGCGACCATGCCGGCGAGGACGGTCTCGTCGTCCACCACCAGCACCCGCGGAGCAGCGGACGGTGAGGTCTGGGCCATGCCAGCAATGATGCGGCATCAGCGGCCCGGACCCGAACCGGTGTGCCGGGGTTGACGCCGTACGCGCCACGCGGGATGGTCGAAGCATGAGCGAGAGCGAACCCGGCGCGGGGACGCGCGACCGGATCCTGGTGGGTGTGGACGGCTCTGAGGACGGACTGCGGGCCGTCAGGTATGCGATGCGCGAGGCGAAGGCCAGCGACGCGGACGTGTGGATCGTCAATGTGGTCGACGACACGATGCCGGTCGGCGGGCTGTGGGAGCTGGTGTCCACCGTCGAGGCACTGCGGAAGGTGGGCGAGGAATACCTGACGGAGGCGCGGCAGATTCTCGAGGTGGCGGGGATCCCCCCGGAGCGGGTCACCTCCGAGGTGCTGATCGGGCCGCCGGGTCCGGTGCTGGCCGAGCTCAGCGAGAAGGCGACGCTGATGGTGGTGGGGCGGCGCTCGATGAGCGGGCTGGAGCGGATGTTCGTGGGCTCGACGAGCCTCGCGGCCGCGGTGGCCGCCAAGTGCCCGGTGATCGTGATCTCGGCGGCGTCGACGCCCCACGTGACCGGAGGACTGCGGAAGATCGCAGTCGCGGTCAGCACGTGGCCGGTGCACGACTCGGTGATGGCGTGGGCGGCGAAGGAGGCGGCGCTGCGCAAGGCGGAGTTGCGGGTGGTGCACGTCGTCCCCGACACGCTGGGGATGGAGGCGCCGCGCTACGCCGCCGAGGCGACCGCGGAACTCGAGCGGCAACTCGGCCCGTTCCGGGCGAGCCACCCGGACATCTCCGTGACGGTCGACGTGCAGGCCGCCGACCCGGTGAACGCGCTGGTCGAGATCAGCAAGGAGGTCGACCTGCTGATCCTCGGGCTGCACCACCACCGCGCCGCCCTGGGCGGTTCGGTGCGTGGTGTCGTCGCCAACGCCCACTGCCCGGTGGGCCTGGCCGACTGAGAAACCCGGTGGACGCCGGCCGTCAGCTCGGCGGCTGCGCGGCGGCGATGACGCTGTCCCGATCCGGCATGCCGGAGGTCGCGCCCAGGGCGCGAACCGACAGCGACCCTGCGACGACGGCGAGGCGGGCGGCGTCGAGCACGCCGGCTCCCCTGGCCATCTCTGCTGCGAGGGCGCCGACGAAGGTGTCCCCTGCGCCGGTGGTGTCGACAACCTCCACCGCCGGCGCGGTGAGCAGCCTCACGTCGTCCCCTGCCCAGACCGCCGCACCCCGGCCGCCGAGGGTCACGACGACTGCTCCGCGGACGCCGGGGGGCGGAAAGCCGGTGAGTTCGGCCAGGTCATCCGGCAGCCGTCGTCCGAGGACGCACTCGAACTCGACCTCGTTCACGACCAGGACGTCGGTCAGGGCGAGCAGGCTCGCGTCGCACTCCTGTGCGGGGGCCGGGTTCAGGACGAAGGTCCCCCGGCAGGCGTGGGCCGCCGCGATTACCGCGTCCATCGGGATCTCGAGCTGGCAGACCACGACCGCCGCGGCCCCGATGGTGCTGCTCGCCCGCGCCACCTCGTCCGGACCGACCTCGGCGTTGGCGCCGCCGACGATGACGATGGAGTTCTCGGCGCCGGCGTCGACCATGACGAGGGCCCGTCCGGTGGGTGCGGCGATCACGGCCAGCCCGTCGACCGAGACCCCTTCGGCCTCGAGGGCCGCGCGCAGCAGGTCGCCGGCGGCATCCCTGCCGACGGCGCCCACGAAGGACACCGCGGCGCCCATGCGGGCCGCGGCGACCGCCTGGTTGCTGCCCTTGCCGCCGGGGAACTCCTGGTAGCCCGTGGCGTGCACGGTCTCGCCCGGCCGGGGGAGGGCCGCGGTGGTCACCACGAGATCGAGGTTCGCGCTGCCGACAACGGCGACGGTGCCTGGGACGCTCATTCCTTGCCTCTCCGCAGGATGGTCAGAGCTGAGCCTAGGCGCTTCAGGCGCCGTGGGCATGGTCCGGCGGTATCGGCGCCTGGCGGCGAACACGCCGATCCCCGCCGGGCAGGGCACCCGACGGGGATCCGTTCCTGCGTGCTGCGGTGGCCAGACCGCGGCGGAGAGGGATCAACTGGTCCTAGCCGAGGACCTTCTGGACCTCGGGGTCGCTCTGGTTGTCCTTGGTCACCCACACCGACTTCGCCACGACGTTGTTGGTGGTGGGCATGGTGCCCTGGCTGGCGGCGTAGAGGATCTTCACGGCCTGGTAGCCCATGTCGTAGGGGTTCTGGGCCACGACGCCGGCGATCTTGCCCTCGTTGATCAGGGTGAGGACGTCGGGGGAGGTGTCGATGCCGGCGACCTTGACGTTCTTGCCCTGCGCGGCGACCTCGTCGGCGATGCCGATGGTGGAGTCGTCGTCGGTGCCGAACATGCCGACCAGGTTGGGGTGCCCCTGCAGGATGCCCTGCGCCTTGTCGTGCGACTTCGCCGGGTCGGACTCGCCGTTCTGGACGTCCACGACCTTCATGTCCGGGGCGTTCTTCGCGATCCAGTCCTTGAAGCCGTCGCGGCGCAGTGCCGCGGTGCCGGTCTCGCCCGAGGCGACGATGGCGACCTCGCCCTTGTTGCCGACCAGCTTCGCCAGTTCCTCCGCGGCCTGGGCGCCCAGTCCGGTGTTGTCGGACGCGACGGTGGCGATGTGCCCGTCCCACTTCTGGATCGGGGTGTCGAAGGCGACCACCGGGATCCCCGCGGCCTTCGCCTGGTCGAGCAGCGTCGGGGCGCCGTCCTGTGCGCTGTCCTGCGGGGCCAGGCCGATGCCGAGCGGCTTGTCGTTGATCGCCGCCTGCAGCAGGTTGAGCTGCTTGTCGCCCTCGCTCTCGGTGTCGGTGCCGTTGAAGGTCACCTCGATGCCCAGCTCCTGTCCGGCCGCCATGGCGCCGTCCTTGACCGTCATCCAGTAGTCGGCCCCGATCGCCTTCGAGATGAGCGCGATGCGTCCGCCGCCGGACGGAGCGCCCGACGCCGCGCTGCCGCTGCCCGCCGGAGCCGGGGTTGCGCTGGTGCAGGCGGTGAGCGCCGCGACCGCGAGGGTCAGGCCGGCAACGCTTGCCACGAACTTCTTCATTGACTTCTCCTCTACCCGTCATTGGGTGTCTCAGGGGCCGGGCCTGTGGGCCGGCCGATGGAGTTGTGACTGCCTCCGCGTGGGGCGAGCGGAACCTGAACCGTCCCTGGGCGCTTCTTCCCGACCACTCACCTTGGCGTGATATCGTGACCCTAGATCGATCTAGTTGCTAATGTCAACAACTGTTATCGAACCGTGACAGTGGCCGACCCGCGGAGGTCCTTGTGAACAGCGTCACCATGGCGGACGTCGCCCGTGAGGCCGGCGTCTCCAAGGCGCTCGTCTCGATCGCCTACCGCGGCGTCGCCGGGGTCAGCGAGGAGACCAAGCGCAAGATCTTCGCGACCGGTGAACGCCTGGGCTACCGACCCAACCGGATCGCCGCCCGGCTGCGCAGCAAGGAGAGCTCGACCTTCGGAGTCTTCCTGCTCGAACTGCGCAACGACGTCTTCGCCGACATGTTCGACGGCGTCCGAGAGGTGGCCGAACGCCACGACAAGCACCTCGTGCTCTCCGTCGGCGAGATCAGCGGCCTGCGCGACCTCCGCGCCCTGGACAACCTGGCCCGGTCCCGGGTCGACGTGGTGATCGCCGGCGGCCTGCTCGCGCCGGACGAGGAGATCCGCAAGTTCGTCGCCAGCGTGCCGGTGGTGAGCGTGATGCGGGTGATCCCCGGCGTGGACAGCGTCGGCACAGACAACTTCCTCGGAGCCCAGGCGGCCACCAGACACCTGCTCGGACTAGGGCATACGCGCGTGGCGTTCCTCGCCAACCCTCAGACGGACGGCTACCTCGACCGCCAGCGCGGCTACCGCGAGCTGATGCGGTCGGTGGGGTTGGCGCCCCACGTCATCCCCTCGGCCTACTCGCGGGCGGAGGCGACCCGGGACATCGGGCCGGCCCTGGACTCGCCGGAGCGACCCACCGCGATCTTCGCGCACAACGACCAGGCGGCGATGGGCGTCCTCGACGCGGTCGCATCCAGGGGCCTGGCGGTGCCGGATGACATCTCCGTGGTCGGCTACGACAACTCGGCGGTGAGCCAGGCGCCCGGCACCTCGCTCACCACCGTGGACATCCACGGTCGCGAGCTCGGCAGGGACGCCGCGGAGATCGCGTTGAAGCGGATCGCCGACCCCGCCCTGCCGCCGGTCGCCACCTTCAGCCTGCCCTCGTTGGTGGTCCGCCGCACGACCGGCCCCGCTCCTCGCTGAACCGCCGGGCCCGTCCGGCACCCACTGAGTCGGCTCCTTCGAGCGACTACTTCATTGCGATCGGAAGCCACCTAGATCGGTCTATTGACAGCACAAACTAGATCGGTTTAGTTTGGTGTCGCACGGCACGGTGCCGTGGCATGCGAGGAGGGCAATGATGCTCGAAACTGGTACGTCTACTCCTGAACCCCGGATCGGGATCGCGCCCGACTCGTGGGGTGTGTGGAACGCGGTCGATCCGGTGCAGCCGCCGCCGGAGCAGTACCTGCGTGAGGTGCAGCAGGCGGGCTACCACTGGACCGAGCTGGGCCCCTACGGCTACCTGGGCACGGACGCGGCGAAGATCGCCGACGACCTGGCCGCCCACGATCTGGAGCTCTCCGGCGGCACGGTGTTCACCGGCCTGCACAAGGGTGCCGGTGCGGTGGACGAGTACTGGCCGGCGGTCGCGGCGGTGGCGAGGCTCGTGCTGGCGCTGGGCGCTGACCAGCTGATCACGCTGCCGGAGATGTGGAGCCGCGGCGAGGACGGCAAGGTCAACAGCCCACGGGAGTTCTCCGCCGAGGAGTGGGACTCGTTCCTGGCCGGCCATGACGAACTCGGCAAGCGGCTGCTGGAGGAGTTCGGGGTGCACCAGCAGTTCCACTCCCACGCCGAGTCCCAGATCGGGTCGCGCAACGAGGTCGTCCGCATGATCGAAGGCACCGACGGCAGGTACGTGAACATGTGCCTGGACACCGGCCACTTCGCCTACTACCTGGGTGACAGCCTGCGCCTGATCGAGGAGTTCGGTGACCGGATCGGCTACATCCACCTGAAGCAGGTCGAGCCGAACATCCTCGCCGACGTGCTGAAGAACGACACCGACTTCGTGACCGCGGTCAACCGCGGGATCATGATCGAACCCCCCTACGGCACCCCGGACTACGCCCCGATCCTGGACGCGATCACGACCGCGAACCCGGGCTGCTTCGCCGTCGTCGAGCAGGACCTGTACCCGGTCGCCAGCTTCGACGTCCCCCTGCCGATCGCGAAGCGCACCTTCGAACACATCACCACCTGCGGGCCCAGGGTCCGCGTCCGCTGACCTCACCCAAACCCTTGGTCGAGCTCGTCGAGACCATGCCCTCACCACAGAAAGAGACCCCTGAAATGACCACTCCCATCCGCGTCGCCGTGATCGGTGCCGGCTTGGCCGGCCAGGCGCACTGCTTCGGCTTCCGCAACGCGATGATGTCCGTCTCGTCCGAGATCTCGGTCGAGCTGGTCGCCGTCGCCGACCCGAACCTGGCGCTGGCCGAGAAGACCGCCGCCCGCTACGGCTTCGCCCGCGCCACCGCCGATGTGGACGGCCTGCTGGCCTCCGACGAGATCGACGCCGTGTCCGTGGCGCTGCCGAACTACCTGCACGCCCAGGTGCTGCCGAAGGTGATCGCCTCGGGCAAGCATGTGTTCACCGAGAAGCCGATCGGCCGCACCGTCGCGGAGTCGTCCGAGCTGCAGCAACTCGCCGAGGACTCCAGCGCCATCACCGGGGTCGGGTTCTCGTTCCGTCGCCTGCCCGGGCTGGCCGCCGTCCGCAAGGCCGTGCAGGACGGCCTGATCGGCGACGTGCACACCGCCCGCTCCTGGTACTACGCCGACTACGCCGCCGACCCCGCCGGTGCGCTGTCGTGGCGCTACTCGCAGGAGGAGTCCGGGGGCGGCGCCCTGCTCGACATCGGCTCGCATGCGATCGACGCCCTGCAGTACGTGGCCGGCGACGTCGCCGAGGTGACCAGCGCCAACCTGAAGACCGTGATCTGCGAGCGGCCCAAGCCGGTCGCCGGCGCGATCGGCCACGGCGCGGCCACCAGCTCCGAGACCGGTCCGGTCAGCAACGACGACATCGCGCTGCTCCAGGTCGTGCTGGGCAACGGCGCGGTCGGCCAGGTGTCGCTGTCCCGGATCGCGTGGGGCGTCCCGAACAGCCTCGGCGTCGAGGTGTACGGGACGAAGGGCCACGCGAGGTTCGACTCGATGTCCGGGGGCGAGTTCCACCTGTTCACCACCGACGGCGATCCGACGTTCAACGGCGCCCGCCGCGTGATCACCAGCCCGGCGCACCCCTACTTCACCGACGTGGCCACCATGCCCGGCGGCGGCGTGGGCACCAGCTATGGCGACGCGTTCACCGCCGAGATCCAGGAGTTCCTCCGCGCGATCGCCACCGGTACGCCGATGGAGACCGATTTCGCCACCGCGACGCGCATGATGAACGTCGTCGGCGCGGCGCTCGAATCCAGCAGGACCGGACAGCCCGTCCGGATCGGGAGCTGACGTCCAGGGCCGGGCACGTCGCCGTCCACCACGGCGACGGCCCGGTCCCCCGGCCCGCAGGGGCCGACCACCAGCAGGGACAGCAAGGAGGCTGACATGACCCAACTCGTCGAAGCGGCCGGGACGGCTCCGGCCGCGGAGCCCGGCGGCGTGCTGCTCGAGGCCAGGGGCGTGAGCAAGGTGTTCCCCGGTGTGCGTGCGCTGAGCGATGTCGACTTCACCCTGAGGGGTGGGGAGGTGCACGCCCTGGTCGGGGAGAACGGCGCCGGCAAGTCGACGTTGATGAAGATCTTCGCCGGGCTGTACCAGCCGGACGGCGGAGAAGTGCGGCTGCGCGGGAAGCAGATCGTGCTGCCGACCCCGATCTCCGCGCACCATGCGGGGATCAGTGTGATCCACCAGGAGTTCTTCCTGATGAACCACCTGACGGTGGCGCAGAACGTCTTCATCGGTCGCGAGCCCAAGCTCGCCGGCGGGGTGCTGAACGACGACCGGGCGCTGAACCGGATGGCGTCGGAGCTGCTGGAGCGGCTGGGTGTCGACATCGACCCGAAGCTGCAGGTGGGTCGGCTGACGGTGGCGCAGCAGCAGATGGTGGAGATCGCCAAGGCGCTCTCCTTCGACTCGTCCGTCCTGATCATGGACGAGCCGACCGCGGCCCTCACCCAGACCGAGGTGGACACCCTGTTCCGGATCATCCACAACTTCGTGACCCCGACGACCGCGGTGGTCTACATCTCCCACCGGATGGAGGAGATCAAGAAGATCTCCACCCGGGTCACCGTGCTGCGGGACGGCGAGCTGGTCGGTTCCCGGCCGGCCGAGGAGCTCAGCATCCACGACATCATCCAGTTGATGGTGGGCCGCAAGATCGCCTCGGACGTCCGTCCGGAGCCGCGGGTCGAGACCCGTCCCGTCCTCGAGGTGGAAGGGCTGTCGTCCGCCGCCTTGCTGAAGGATGTGACCTTCACCCTGGAGAAGGGTGAGATCCTCGGCTTCGCCGGTCTGATGGGTGCCGGTCGGACGGAGACGGCGCGGGCGCTGATCGGTGCCGACCCGAAGACGTCCGGCACGATCCGGATCGACGGCAACCAGGTGCAGATCGCGCACCCGGGGGACGCGGTCCGCAAGGGCATCGGCTACCTCTCCGAGGACCGCAAGCGGTACGGCCTGATCCTGCGCCAGGACGTCGCGGCGAACACCGTGCTCGCCTCCATCCCGGAGTTCACCAGGTACGGGATCCTGCAGGACGCGGAGATGCGCAAGGCGGCCCACAAGTGGGTGGAGGCGTTGTCGACCAAGACCCCCACGGTGCGACAGCAGGTGCGGAACCTGTCCGGTGGGAACCAGCAGAAGGTGGTGCTGGCCAAATGGCTGCAGCGCGACTGCGACATCCTGATCTTCGATGAGCCGACCCGCGGCATCGACGTGGGCGCCAAGCAGGAGATCTATGACCTGCTCAACAAGCTGACGAAAGAACAGGGCAAGAGCATCATCATGATCTCCTCCGAGATGGAGGAAGTCCTGCGCATGTCCGACCGCATCGTCGTGATGTGCGATGGCCGGATCACCGGCGTCCTGACCAACGCGGAAGCCACCCAGGAGAAGATCATGGAGCTGGCCACGCGCTTCAACCCGACCGAAACCAAGAGTGAGGCGTGAGCTATGAGCAACACCACGAGTCCGGCCGCGACGGCGGCGGCCACCACGGTGAAGTGGGCGATTCCTGAGCGGTACAAGGTGTTCCTGCAGCAGGGCATGGTGCTGCTGGTCGTCGTGCTGCTGGCCGTGTTCTTCACGATCATGCGGCCCAACTTCGCCAGCTGGGCGAACATCAGCTCGCTGCTGCTGGCGTCGGTGGTCACCGGCGTCCAGGCGCTCGGTCTCTCCTTCGTGATCGCCACCGGCGGCATCGACCTGACCCCCGGCCTGGGCATGGCGGCCACCTCGGTGATCGCCGGCCTGCTGATCGCCCAGACGGGCGGCTTCGGACTGCCGATCTGGGTGGGCATCATCGGCGGGATCGCAGCCGGAGCGCTGCTGGGGTTGATCAACGGCTCGTTGATCGCCTACGTGAAGATGCAACCGATGATCGCGACGCTGGCGATGATGATGGTCTGCTGGGGCGCCGCCCTGGTGCTGGCGGGCGGCAAGACCGTGTCGCTGCGTTCGGTGGAGGGCTACGCGAACATCGCGCTCGGCCAGGTGATCCCCGGCGTGCCGAACGGCGTGGTGATCCTGATCCTGCTGGCGGTGATCGCCGGGGTCGTGATGAACAAGACCGCGGTCGGACGCTACGCGCTGGCGATCGGCTCCAACAAGGAGGCCACCCGGATCTCCGGCATCAACACCC
>DAINOM010000014.1:0-37560 GCA_036735445.1 Propionicimonas sp. | reverse complement strand
TCGCCAGCACCGGCACCTGCGGGTAGCCGGCGTCGGCCAGCGCCTTGCGCAGCAGCCCGACGTAGTTGGTGGCCCGGCACATGCCGCCGGTCTGCGTGATCGCCACCGAGGTGCGGTCGGGATCCGCCTCCCCGCTACGGATCTTGTTGACCAGCTGGCCGACGACCATGATCGCGGGGAAGCACGCGTCGTTGTTGACGTACTTCAGGCCGACCTCGACGTCGTCGGCGCTGGCGGACTCCAGCAGCTGCATGTTCAGCCCGAGCTTGCGCAGCACCGGCATGACCAGCCGGAAGTGCACGGGCGCCATCTGCGGGGCGTAGATCGTGTGGGTGTCCCGCGCGGTCTCGTCGAACAGCCGCCGCTCGCCCAGCGGACCGAACGTGCTCACCGTCGCCGAGCCCCGGCGCTCGGCCGCGGCGGCCTTCATCGACCGCAGCCGGATCGTCGCCGCGCCCAGGTTCGACACTTCGTCGATCTTGAGCAGCGTGTACATGTCGTCGGCCTGCTCGAGGATCTCCTGCACCTGGTCGGTGGTGATCGCGTCCACCCCGCAGCCGAACGAGTTCAGCTGGACCAGGTGCAGCTCGGGCTCGCGCGCCACCCGGGCGGCCGCCTCGTAGAGCCGCGTGTGGTAGGCCCACTGGTCGCGTACCCGGATCGGCCGGGCCAGCAGCGGCTCGGCCGGCTCGACGATCGCGTCCTCGGTCAGGACGGCCATGCCGAGCCCGTTGATCAGGCTGGGGATGCCGTGGTTGACCTCGGGATCCACGTGGTACGGACGCCCGGCCAGCACGATCCCCTTGATGCCGTGCTCTGCGATGTAGTCCAGCGCGCGGCGTCCCTCGGCCCGGATGTCGGCCTTGACCTGCGCGTCCTCCTCGTAGCCGGCCTGGACGGCGGCGGTCGCCTCCTCCAGGGTGACGTTCCAGTCCGCGAACGTCTCGACCAGCCGAGTAGCGAGGAACTCCGGCTCGTTCAGGTTGAGCATCGGCGAGAGGTAGGTCACGCCGGGCTCCTGCAGCCGGGGCAGGTTGCGCTCGATCACCTGCGGGTAGAACGCGACCACGGGGCAGTTGAAGTGGTTGTCGGAGCTCTCGCTCTCCTTCGCCTCCAGCGGCACGCAGGGGTAGAAGATCGTCGTGATGCCGCGGTCGAGCAGGCTCTCGATGTGGCCGTGGGCGAGCTTGGCCGGGTAGCAGACGTTCTCGGACGGGATCGACTCCATGCCCTTCTCGAACATCTCGTGGCTGGAGCGTCCCGAGATCGTCACCCGGAAGCCCAGCTTCGTCAGGATCGTGAACCACAGCGGGAAGTTCTCGTACATGTTCAGCACCCGCGGGACGCCGATGTCGCCCCGGAACGCCTTGTCGTCGGTGAGTCGCCGGTAGCCGAAGATCCGCCGGTACTTGTAGTCGAACAGGTTCGGCAGCTCCGACTTCTTCGGCACCTTCTCCGTGCTCGCGCCGCGCTCGCAGCGGTTCCCGGACACGTGCCGGGTGCCGTCGCCGAAGGTGGAGATCGTCAGCTGGCAGTGGTTCTGGCACAGCCGGCAGGTGTCCAGGTGGGTGTCGACGGTGAAGTCGTCCAGCTCGTCCAGGCCCAGCGCCTGCGAACGCTCGCCGGCCTGCCAGTTGCGCTGGGCGGTCAGCGCCGCGCCGTAGGCGCCCATCAGCCCGGCGATGTCGGGACGGATCACCTGCGCGCCCGTCTGCAGCTCGAACGCCCGCAGCACCGCGTTGTTCAGGAACGTGCCGCCCTGCACGACGACCTTCTCACCCAGCTGGGAGGCGTCCTTCAGCTTGATCACCTTGTACAGGGCGTTCCGCACGACCGAGTACGACAGCCCGGCCGCGATGTCGCCGCCGCTGGCGCCCTCGCGCTGGGCCTGCTTCACCGAGGAGTTCATGAACACCGTGCACCGGGTGCCGAGGTCGACCGGGGCCGAGGACTCCAGCGCCGTGCCGGCGAACGACTCCACGTCCGTCCCCATCGACGCGGCGAACGTCTGCAGGAACGACCCGCAGCCGGACGAGCAGGCCTCGTTCACCGCGATCGAGTCGACGGCGCCGTTGCGGATCCGCAGGTACTTCATGTCCTGGCCACCGATGTCGATCACCGAGGTCACGCCGGGCGCGATCCGCTCCGCCGCCCGGTAGTGGGCCATGGTCTCGATCTCGCCGTCGTCCAGCCGCAGCGCCGCCCGGACGAGGCCCTCGCCGTACCCGGTCACGCACGCCCGGGCGAGGTAGGCGGCCGCGGGGAGCTCGGTGAGGACGCGGCGCAGGATCCCGATCGATACCTTCACCGGGTCGTTGCTGCCCTGGTAGTGCGAGAACACGATCTCGCCGTCGCCGCTCAGCAGCACGGCCTTCACCGTCGTGGACCCCGCGTCGATGCCGAGGAACACCGGACCCGTGGCCTTCGCCAGGTCGCCCTTCGGGATCGTGGTCGCCCCGTGCCGGGCGTCGAACTCGGCCCGCTCGGCGTCGTCCCGGAACAGCGGACGCAGCCGTGCGCTGCCCAGGGGGATCAGCGTCCGCTCGCGAAGGCGTCCGAGCAGGTCGTCGACGCGTGCGCCCTCCCCCGTGCCCGTCGCCCCGGCCGCCCCAGTGCCCGTCGCCCCGGCCGCCCCCGCCGTCGTCATGCCGGCCGCCCCCACCGTCGTCGCCCCGGCCGCCCCCGCCGTCGTCATGCCGGCCGCCCCCACCGTCGTCATCCCGGCGGAAGCCGGGATCCCGGAACGGTCCCCAGCCGACTCACGGGATCCCGGGGCAAGCCCGGGATGACGTGGGGAGGAGCCGGGATGACGTGGGGAGGACCCGGGATGACGGTGGGGTGCGAGGGCTCTCGTCCCCGCCAGCAGGGCCGCACCGATCGCGACGTACAGGTGGGCGTTCTCCGGGGTGGTGAACGACTCGACCTGGTCGCTGAGCGCGCGCTCGTATGCCTTGCGGAGCTGCGGCAGGAAGTGCAGTGGCCCGCCGAGGAAGACGACGTTGCCGCGGATGGGGTGGCCGCAGGCGAGCCCGGCGATGGTCTGGGTGGCGACGGCGGCGAACACCGAGGCGGCCAGGTCGGTGTGCGCGGCACCCTGGTTGAGCAGCGGCTGCAGGTCGGACTTCGCGAACACCCCGCAGCGGGACGCGATCGGGTAGAGGTGTCCGGCGTGCGCGGCGAGGTCGTCGAGGCCGCCGGCATCGGTGTGCAGCAGGGTCGCCATCTGGTCGATGAAGGCGCCGGTGCCGCCGGCGCAGGTGCCGTTCATCCGCTGCTCCACGACCGGGTGCAGGAAGGTGATCTTGGCGTCCTCGCCGCCGAGCTCGATCACCACGTCGGCCTTGGGCACATGGCGCTCGATGGCCGCGGTGCTGGCGATCACCTCCTGGACGAACGGGACGCCCATCAGGTCGGCGACGCCCAGTCCCGCGGACCCGGTCACCGCGCACTGGAAGCGGGCTCCGGGGAAGCGCCGGGCGATGTCGCCGAGGAGGTCGCGCAGGGCGCCGCGGGCGTCGGCGTTGTGGCGCCGGTACTCGCTGAACCGGACGGCGTCACCGTCGAGCACGACGGCCTTGACCGTCGTCGACCCGATGTCCAGGCCGAGAGAGGTCAGTCCCGCCATACCGCCTCCGTCCAGAACGATCGTTCTGTTCTCGCGACCACCATACCGGAGATACGCAGTTGTGCGGATAGTCTGCAGATATGGACGCGAAGCGACGGCGCCCCGCCGCGGCGCGGGAGGTCATCATCCGGGCGGCCACCGAGTTGATCCGGGTGAACGGTGTGTCCGGCACGTCGATCTCGGATGTGATCGCGGCGTCGGGCACGTCCGCCGGTGCGATCTACCACCATTTCGGCAACAAGGAGCGCCTGGTCCTCGAGGTCGCGCGCAGCGCGATGGCCGTCCCGATGTCGATGATCCTGCAGACCTCCACCGGACTGTCCCCGGCCGCCCTGTTCTCCGCGGCGCTCGACCGGGTGTCCGAGGAAGAGGGCATCGCCGAGATGCTCCTGCAGATCTGGGCGGGTGCGAAGGCCAACGAGGTGCTGCAGCAGCTGTTGCTCGGCGAGGTCGCCACCGTGAAGGCCAGCATCGTCGAGTTCATCGCCGGCTGGTGTGCGGAGCACGCGCCCGGCACCGACCCGGCCGCGCTCGCGAGCGTGATCATGGGCCTGATCACGGGATACGCCGTGCAGCGCGGTCTCGGCATCCAGATCGACACCGCCGCCTACCGTGAGCTGGGCGTCCGGCTGCTGTCCGCCGCGGTGGTCACTTCTGCCGGCTCCTGAACCCTCCAGGCGCAAACCCTCAACCTCGGGGAGTGCGCTCCGGGCCGTTTCGGGGGAGGATGTGATGCCATGACGCCCCCGAGTCATTCCCCGCGCGCGCAGCGCTGGCTGGCCCGCCTGCTGGTCGCGCCGTTCCTGGCGGCGGTGCTCGCGACCGGTCAGCCGGTCGCGCCGTCCGTCGCGATGGTGCCGATCGACGTCGCCGCCGCCGCCGAGGTCACGCCCCTGCCCGATCCGGGCGTGCTCACCGCGCAGCTGAAGAAGATCTCCACCAAGGGCATCGGCAAGGTCGGCGTCGTGGTCACCACGACGGACGGCCAGGTGCTCGCCAATCGCTCCGGTAGTCGCGCCCTGACGCCGGCGTCCACGATGAAGGTGCCGACCACGATGGCGGCGCTGCAGATCCTCGGCGCCGACCGCACCTTCGCCACCACCGTGCTGGACGCCGGCGACGGCCGGGTCGTCCTGGTCGGCGGTGGTGATCCGCTGCTCACCGACAAGACGTCGACCCTCGCGGACAAGCCCGCCTCCCTGCAGCGGCTGGCCGCGACCACCGCGGCGGCGCTCAAGGCCGCCGGCCGCACCCGGATCGCCCTGCGCTACGACGCCAGCCTGTTCAGCGGCCCCACGTTCAGCCCGCACTGGAAGAAGAAGTGGCTGGGCTGGGAGGCCCGGGTGGCCGCCCTCGAGATCAACTCCGGCAAGATCAGCGGCGGACGGGCCTCGGCCAACCCGCCGAAGACGGCCGCGACGGCGTTCGCCAAGCGGCTCAAGGCCGCCGGCATCAAGGTCACCTCGATCGCGTCCGGCAAGGCGCCGGCGACGGCCACCGAGCTGGCGCGGGTCACCTCGGCGCCGCTCTCCCGGATCATCCGGCGCACCCTCCTGATCAGCGACAACGTCGCCGCGGAGACCCTGTCCCGGCACGCCGCGATCGCCAGGGGACAGGCGGGCAGCTTCACCGGCGCGGCGGCGAACGTCCGGGCGTGGCTCTCCGAGCGGGGACTGTGGGCGTCCGGTGCGAAGATCCTGGACGGCAGTGGCCTCGCCCCCGGCAGCAAGCTCACCCCCGCGATGCTCGCCGGCGCGATCCGGCTCGCCCTCGCCGACGCGACGTTCGCGCCGGTGGTGGTCGGGCTGCCGGTCGCCGGCGAGAGCGGCACCCTGAAGAACCGGTTCGACGACAAGTCCGAGAAGGCCGGTCGCCACGTCGTCCACGCCAAGACGGGCACGCTGAGCCGGCTCGCCGGCCTCACCGGCTTCGTGACCACGAAGGACGGCGCCGTGCTGGTCTTCGCCGAACTCGCCAACGACGCCACCAGCTACTACCGCGCCTACGACTGGCTGGACCGCGAGGCCGCCGTGATGGCCCGCTGCGGCTGCCGCTGACCCCGTCCCCCGCCGACTTGTCAGACTCTCTGCCGGCTATAGCTCACTGAGAGTCTGACAAGTCGGCGGGAGGGGTGCGGCGGCGCAGCTGGATGAGCACGTGCAGCCCGGCGGCGACCACGCACAGGACGGCGACGGCGGGTCCGAAGGCCCGTGGGTCGGAGCCCATCGCCAGGCCGACCGCGCCCGGGAGCAGGGCCGCACCGAGCGACGACGCGGCGGCCTGCAGTCCGACCACGCGGTCGGCGACCTCCGCCGAGGTGCGCTCGGCCGTGGTCAGGATCAGCAGCGGATAGATCGGGGCCGTCGCCAGCCCGAACACCACGACGGCAGCCATCGCCGTCGCGGTGGACGGCACGTTGGCCAGGGCGGACGCGACCAGCAACAGCGTGACGGCGATGGCGAGCACCCGCCAGCTGCCGATCCGCTCGGCGAGGGCGCCGAAGCCGACGCGTCCGGCGATCAGCATCAGCCAGTAGCCGGACGCCAGCGTCCCGGCGACCGCCGGAGCCACCCCCGCAGCCTCGGTCAGGAACGAGTACGCCCACAGGGTGACCGACGACTCGATGCCCGTCTGGAGCACCACGGTGACCAGCCCGAGGACGGAGTCCCGCGTCCACACCCCGGCGCTGGCGCCCGGGGCGCGCTCCGACGGGGCCGCCTCGTCCGGCGTGGACCAGCGGCTCGCGGTGGCCGCGAACACCGCCGAGATGACCAGTTGCAGCCCGGCGACGACCGCGAAGGCCCAGCGCCAGCCGACGCCGGACACCACGGTCACGGTCACGATCAGCGGCGACACCGCGGCGCCGACCCCGTAGCTGGCGTGCAGCAGGTTGATCCGGCGCGGCCCGAAGGTGCGGGCGGCGTGGGCGTTGAGGGTGACGTCCACCGCGCCCGCGGACAGCCCGCCCAGCACGACGCCGAGCAGGAACTGCCACCACTGCGTGCTGGCGGCGCTGACGACGAGGGCAGCGGAGGACAGCCACGTGCCGGCGGCGAGCAGCCGCCCCACGCCGAGCCGCGCGACGAGGTAGGGGGCGAGGACGGTGGAGACCAGTCCGGCCGCGACCCCGACCGGCGGGATGATCCCGGCGGCGCCCAGCGGCTGGCCGAAGTCGAGCCGCATGGTCGGCCAGGCCACGCCGAGCATGTTGTCAGGGAGGGCGATGCTGAAGAAGGCCAGGTAGGCCAGGGCGAACAGGAACACGGGGATCGGTCTTTCGGGTCCGGTGGGCGAGGGCAACGATGGCTGCACTGACCGGGACGGCCGGAGTGTCTGCGGCTTCAGCGAAGGACGGGAGCAGGCACGCGTACGACTGAGCGGGTCAGCGCCACGTGCCCCGCGCGCCGGGAGATCCTGACATGGACCAGACGCTACCAGTCCGGTCGGCGGTCGGTGTGGCAGCAATCCCTAACGTCACTCGGTTTTTCATGGCACGATGCTGCCTCAGGCCCGCGACGGAGCGGCCCGCACGAGAGGCGATCGACCGATGGCTGAACAGCAACTCCCCGATGTGCTCGCCGCGATGCGCCGCGCGCCCTTCTCGCTGGACGACGAGGCCGTCGCATGGGTGGAGGCGACGCTCGCCGGCTTGTCGGACGAGGACAAGGTGGGCCAGCTGTTCTGCGGCATCGCCCTGCAGACGGACGCGGAGGAACTCGACCGCACCCTGGCCGTGTGCCGGCCGGGCGGGGTGATGTTCCGGCCCGGCAGCGTCGAGGGCGCCGTCGGCTACGCGAACCTGCTCGCCGAGCGGCTGCCGATCCCGCCGCTGGTGGCGGCCAACCTGGAGCGCGGTGGCAACGGGATCGTCGCGGAGGGAACGTCGCTGGGCTCGCCGCTGGCGGTCGCGGCGACCGACGACGTCGCCACGGCTGCGCGGCTCGGCGAGATCTGCGGACGGGAGGGCGCGGCCGTCGGCGCCAACTGGGCGTTCGCACCGATCATCGACATCGACACCAACTTCCGGAACCCGATCACCAACGTCCGCACGTTCGGCTCCGACGCGGCCCGGGTGCGCGACATGGGCGCCGCGTACGTGCGGGCCGTGCAGGCGCACGGCGTGGCCGCGTCCATCAAGCACTTCCCCGGCGACGGCCAGGACGAGCGCGACCAGCACCTGGTGACCAGCGTCAACGACCTCTCCACCGACGAGTGGGACGCCACCTACGGGCAGGCGTACGCGGCGTCGATCGAGGCCGGCGCGCTGACGGTGATGATCGGCCACATCATGCAGCCCGCGTACTCGCGCGCGCTCCGTCCGGGCATCGCGGACGCCGACATCCTGCCCGCGTCCCTCGCGCCCGAGCTGATGGACGACCTGCTGCGCGGCAGGCTCGGCTTCAACGGGCTGGTGGTGACCGACGCCACCACGATGGCGGGCTTCACCATCCCGATGCCGCGGTCGCGGGCCGTGCCGACGGCGATCGCCGCCGGCGCCGACGTGTTCCTGTTCACCCGCAACCTGGAGGAGGACTTCGGCTTCATGCTGGCCGGGGTGGCGGACGGCACGATCACTCCCGGGCGGCTGGACTGCGCGGTGGCGCGCGTCCTCGGCCTGAAGGCGGCGCTGGGCCTGCACCGGCCGCGGCCGGCGCTGACCGTCGAGGGCGCCCGGGCGGCCGTCGGCACCGAGGAGCACCGGGCGTGGAGCCGGGAGACCGCGGACCGGGCGATCACCCTGGTCAAGGAGGAGCCCGGCGTGCTGCCGGTCACCCCGGAGCGGTACCGGCGGGTGCTCTACTGCCCGATCGAGGCCGACGCGGGCGTCGCGTACGGCGTGCGGGCAGGTGCGTGCGAGGCGGTCCACCAGATGCTGGTGGACGAGGGCTTCGAGGTGGACGTGTTCGTGCCGAAGAACACCTTCGAAGGAGCGGTCGAGCGGACCAGCAACTACGTCGGCGTGTACGACCTGATCGTGTACGTGGCGAACCTGGCGACGAAGAGCAACCAGACGTCCGTCCGGATCGAGTGGGCTCAGCCGATGGGGGCGAACTGCCCGCACTACCTGGCGTCCATCCCGACCGTGTTCGTGTCGATCGAGAACCCCTACCACCTGCTGGACGTGCCCCGGGTGAAGACGTACATCAACACCTACAGCTCCACGGACAACTCGCTGCAGGCCCTGGTGGACAAGCTCGTCGGCCGCTCGCCCTTCACCGGGACCAGTCCCGTCGACGCCTTCTGCGGCCGCTGGGACACCCGCCTGTAACGGCTCCGGCCGCGCTCAGCGCCCGTTCGGGCCGGCCGCCTGTCGCCGCAGGGCGGCGGGGGCGGTGAGCAGGTAGGAGTTCCGGACGAAGTCGGACACCTCGTCCCAGTCGGTGGCGGTGTCGAGGTCCAGCCCCGTCCAGCCGTAGCCGCCGAGGTAGCCGGGCACGTAGGACCCGGGCAGCGAGCGCAGCACGGACTGGCCGTCGAGGTCGGCGAGCACCAGGACCGACCGTGGATGCTGCACCCACGTGCCGTCGACCTTGCACGAGCCGCTGTAGTAGGCGAACACCTTGCCCGTGTAGAAGGCGACCCGGCCGTGCGAGAGCTTCTCGGCTGCCCCGGGCAGTCCGAGGGCGATGCCCCGGACGCGGGCCAGCAGCGGGTCGTCCGGGTCGAACATCAGCGGGTGCTCCATGCTGCTCCTCTCCCTGCGCGGACGGCTACCGGTAGTCGTTCTCCCGCAGCGGGATCACGAACGCCCGCCGCTCGCAGATCAGGCCGTCGCGCAGCACGAAGACCTCGGCCATCGCGAGCCGCATCGCGTCGCCGGCGTCGCTGCGGACGTCCCCGGTCAACTCGGCCATCACGGTGTCGCCCTCCTCGACCAGCCGGACGACGGTGAGTTCCGGCGGCCGGCTGAAGCCAGGCTCGGTGATGTGCTCGGCGTAGCCGTCCTTGCCGGCGACGCGGTAGGCGCCGAACACGGTCCAGGTGATGTCGTCGGTCAGGCAGGACAGGATCTGTTCGCGGTTGCCCGTCCGGAAGCCGTCCAGGTAGCGCTCGACGGTCTGCTTGTTGCGGCTCGTCACGTCCTCACCCTTCTGTCGGAATCCCCATTTCACACCTGCCCGGCACGAAGCGCCATGCCGGGGCGTTCAGCCACCCCCGTTGTGAACCGAACACGGTACCCAGCGGAGGTCGGTAGCAGCGTCAGAGGAAGACGTCGCCGAACAGGTCCTCGTCGGGGGTTCCGGCGACGGCGGCGTAGCCGGAGAAGTCGGTGATGCCTGCCTCGCGCAGCACGTCCTCGACGATCAGCGACCGGCCCGTGCACTCCCGGCTCGAACGGCACAGCACGACGTGGGCGGCGTCGGCGTAGATGTCGGGAGTGCGGCTCAGCCGCAGCATCTTCTCGCCGCCGAGCGCGTACCGGACGGCCGCGGTCGCGATCGTGGTCTGCGGCCACAGTGTGTTGGCCGCGACGCCGTCGGCGGCGAACTCCGCGGCCAGCCCGAGCGTGGCCAGTGTCATGCCGTACTTGGCGAGCATGTAGCCGGGGAACGCGCCCAGCCACTTCGGCGTCAGGTTCAGCGGCGGCGACAGCGACAGGATGTGCGGGTTCGCCGACTCCTTCAGCGCGGGCAGGGCGGCCCGCGACAGCATGAACGTGCCGCGGACGTTCACGTCCTGCATCAGGTCGTACTTCTTGGCCGCGAGTTCCAGCGAGCCGGACAGGTCGATCACCGAGGCGTTGTTGACCACGATGTCGAGGCCACCGAACTCCTCCCGCGTCCGTTCGACGGCGGAGGCGATGTCGTCGTCGTTACGGACGTCGCCGACGACCGGCAGGGCGTGTCCGCCGGCGGCTTCGATCGCCGCAGCGGCCGTGTGCACCGTCCCCTCCAGCCGGGGGTGCGGGACGTCGGTCTTCGCGAGCAGCGTGACGTTGGCGCCGTCCCGGGCGGCCCGCAGCGCGATCGCCAGTCCGATGCCCCGGCTGCCGCCGGAGATCAGCAGCGTCCGGCCGGCGAGGGTGCTCACGAGATCCCCGGACGGGAGGACCGGCGCGCGGCGAAGGCGGCGATCCGCGTGCGCGCCTCGTCGGTGTCGAGCCGGGCGCCGATGGTTGCTGCCTCATCGGCCAGGCTGGTCGCGAACGGACGGTCGGCGCCGGCCCGGACGAGCCGTCTGGCCTGGCCGAAAGCGGCGTTGCCGAGCCAGCCGCGAGCCACCTCCTCGGCCCGGTCGGCGACCCGATCGGGGTGGACCACCTCACTCACCAACCCCCACTCGAGAGCCGTCCGGGCATCGAGGGTGAGGTCGCTCAGCAGGAGCTGCAGGGCCCGCCGCTCGCCGACAGCGCGCGGCAGCAGGGTGGTGATACCGAGGTCGGGAGTCAGGCCGACGTCGGCGTACTTCGAGGAGAACGTCGCCGACTCCGCGGCCACGATGTAGTCGGCGACCAGCATCAACCCGAGGCCCCCGCCGACCACCGCGCCCCGGACGGCCGCCACGACCGGCACGCTGCCGGCCACGAGTGCGGCGATGCCCTCGTTGAGCACCCCGGCCATCGACGCGAGCCCGGCGCCGCCGGCGTCCGAGGCCGCCATCTCGATCACGTCCCCGCCTGCGCAGAAGGCCGGGCCCGCCGCATCCAGCAGTACTGCCCCGATCGCCCGGTCGGCGGTGAGCTGCAGCGCCAACTCGCGCCAGCGTGCCGCCATCTCCGCGTTGACGGCGTTGAGCGACGCCGGGCGGTTGAGCGTCAGCCGGGCGAGACCACCGGTGACCTCCAGCAGGATCGTGTCGCTCACCGTGTCCTCCAGATGCTCGGTCCGTGGGTCCGAGTCTCACCCGGATCAGGGCAGGTTGTCGACTGCACGGCACGTCACCGGGGCCACTGGACGGCACCGTGGCAACCGGCGGCCGGGGCTGCACATCGCCCCACCCCGCCCCGCGCGAGTGAGCGGCCAGCGCCTATGCCCGCGCCCTGAAGCGGGCGTGGAGTCTGGGTCTCTGTCTGGGGTCGACGCGGATCGGCGGCAGGATTTCGGGTGTCCCGTCGTCGCGCAGGCGGATGTGCCAGCGGTCGGCGGTCGGGTCCCGTCCAGGCTCGAGGATGCCGTGGTGGTGCGGGCACAGGAGCACCAGGTTGTGCAGGGCGGTGGGTCCGCCCGTCCACCAGGGGATGATGTGGTGGGCGTGGCAGGCGTGGGGTGGGGCGTTGCAGCCGGGGAAGACGCAGCCGCGGTCGCGGAGTTCGAGGGCGGCCCGGATGGCAGGGGTGACGAGGCGTTCGGTGCGGCCCACGTCGAGGACTTCGGACGGTCCGCCGAGCACAGCGGGCAGCAGGTCGGCATCGCACAGCCATTGGCGCACCAGCGAGGCAGGGACCGGCTCGCCGGAGCCGATCAGGGTGGCGCCGAGGCTGGAGGGGCACAGGGCGGCGTCGACGGCGTGTTTGGCGAGCTTGTCGTAGGACAGGGTGATCACGATGCGGGGACGGTCGCCGCCGTTGACGGGGGCGAGCGCCCGTTGGGTGTGCTGGTTGGCCATGTCGAGCAGGGCGTCGGCGCGCCGCATGGCCGGGGTGACGTGTTCGGCGTGCGGGTCCAGCGCCGCCAGGCCGCGTTTCTGCGCGGCGGCGTAGGCGTCGATGATGGTGATGAACGGCTCGGCCTCCGCGACGGGCAGGCTGCCCCGGATCAGCACCGAGCCGTGCCCGTCGGGGTGGAAGTCGAGGCGCCGGTTCCGCATCGCCGAACGGTGTTCCCGTTCCAGCCGTTCGGCCTCCAGTGCGTCCGCGGTGTCGGGGGCGAGCATGTCGAGCAGGTGCCCGGTCAGCCGGCGCAGTTCGACGCTGTTGTGGGTGGCGGCGAAGCCGACCAGCAACTCCTCGCCACGGGCGATGACCTCGGCCGGGAACTCCTCGGGCAGGTCGGCCAGCACACTGGTGATCGCCTCGGCCTGGGCGGGCAGCACCCGTCCGGCCACGGTCGCTTCGCGGACGGCTGCGAACCGCTGCAGTTCCTGACCGGCCCTGACCATGCGCCGCGCCTCACGCGGGGTGAGGTTCGCGGCCTCCGCCAGCCACGTCGTGGTGGACGTCCGGTGCTCCCGCCACGCCACCTCGCCGGTCTCGATCCGGGCCGCGAGCTGCTGTTGCCAGGCCCGGAGCCGGCCGCCGACCCGCAGCGAGGTCAGCAGCAGTTCCAGCTGTTCGCGATCGGTCGGCAGCCGCAGCCGCTCGTCGGTCAGCGCAGCCAGGGCAGCGTCGATGACGGCCAGCAACTGACCATCGCTGTACTGCTCGAACGCCGCTTCCACAACCAGGACGCTAAACGTCACCTCTGACATTTCCCGGGCTGGAATTGTCACACCCGTCCCACGTGCACCGTTTTCGGAATTGCACATATTCCCACGCCGCATGACCATGCGAATTCGAGGCGTTGAGCGGGGATTTTGTCCGGGCTGGGCCGACGTTGCCTGCTGCGGCAGCTCACTCCGGCCCGGGCTGCCGGCCGAGGTGGATCCGGGAGGTGAGGAAGAGCGCTGCCGCGACGATCCGGACCACGATGTTGGCGACCAGCACGGGAGACGTCCCGGCCCGGGCCAGGTGAACCACTTCGAGCACCGCCGTGGCCAGGTGGAACACGATGAAGACGGTGAGCACGAGAGCCAGTGCGGCGCGGTCGCGCAGGCGGGCGGCACCGAGCGACAGCAGGCCGATCGCCAGCTCGGCTGCGGCGAGGAAGTACGAGAGCAGGTACTGCGTCTCCGGCAGAGGGATTCCGACGGTTCCCGGAATCGCCGCGGGGAACACGGTGAGCACCACCGCGGCAGCGAGGGTGATGACGCCGTGCACCACCAGCAGGCCGCGCAACAGTCGGGATGGTCGGGTCACGGGCCCATTGTGCTGAATCGTGCGGGAGCCGAATGCCTACGCGCCGTCCAGGACCGCCATTTCGTCCGCGGTGAGGACGGTGGACGCTCCCTCCACGGCCTGCTCGAGCTGTTCGACGCTGCTGACTCCGACGATCGGGGTGAGCGCCGGGGTGCCGGACGCCAGCCACGCCAGCACGACCTGGCCCGGCCGGAGCCCCCGCGCGGCGGCGACCCGGGTCAGCGCTGCCCGCCGCCGGTCGGTGCCGGTATGTCGGTACTCCGGCTCGAGGGGACGGTCGTCCCGGTCGTAGCGGCCGCGGAGCGTGGCGGTGTACACCCAGCCGTCGACCGACGGGTTGCGGCGCAGGAAGTCGAGGCCGTCCGGCGAGAGCATGCCCAGCGGGATCGGTTGGCCCTCCACGTCCATGCCGCCGGCGGGCTGGAAGTAGGAGTAGCGCTCCTGGTAGGCGGTCGGCGGGGCGTGCCCGTCCCGTTCGGCGGTGGCCCGGATCCGCTCGAGCAGCCAGGACGGATGGTTGGAGACACCCCAGCGCGCGGTCAGCCCGTCCCGGACCAGGCCGTCGAAGGTCGCGGCCAGGTCCTCGAGCGGGACGGACGGGTCCTCGACGTGGACCCAGTACAGGTCCACGGCGTCCACACCGAGCCGCTCGAAGCTGCCCGCCATGGCGTCGCGGACAGCGTCCTCGCGCAACCCCTCGACATGATCGGGGAAGCCGCCGACCCGCGTTGGCTGGGCGCCGACCTTGGTGCTCAGCCGGACGCGGACGCCCGGGTTCGCAGCCAGCCAGTGGCCCAACACCGCCTCGCTCTGGCCGCCGAACCCGGTGTCGGAGGTCCAGAAGCTGTAGTTGTCGGAGCTGTCGATCCAGCTGCCGCCGAGTTCGGCGTACCGGTCGAGGATCGAGAGCGCGGTCCGTTCGTCCACCGTGGTGCCGAAGTACATCGTCCCGAGTGCCATCAGGGGTGTGTTCATGGCTCCAGCTTCTCCGCAGTCGCGCACCCCAGGTCAAGACCCGGCCCCGAACCGGCCCGGAACGGCTGCCCGGCCGGCGCTCAGAGCAGCGAGGCGACCGCGGTCGCGGTCTCCTTCGCCGAGCCCGGGTTCTGGCCGGTGACGAGGTTGCCGTCCACGACGACGTTGGAGACGAACGGCAGGAGGGCTTTCGAGTAGACCGCGCCCCGCTTCTGGATCCGCTCCTCCACGTTGTAGGGGACGAGCTTCGCGACGCCGGCGAGGACCTCCTCCCGCCAGGAGAACCCGGTGAGGTTGCGGCCGGCGACCAGGTAGCTGCCGTCGGAGAGCGTCGTGTCGAGCAGTCCGCAGTAGCCGTGGCAGACCGCGGCGACGATGCCGCCGCGTTCGAAGATCGCCCGGGTGATCCGCTGCAGGCCCTCGCTGCCCGGGAAGTCGAACATCACGGCGTGGCCGCCGGTGAAGTAGATGGCGTCGTATCCGTCCGGATCGATCGCGTCCGGGGCAGCCGTGTGCTCGAGCAGCGCCATCCGCCCGGGGTCGGTGCGCCAGCTCTTCGCGGAGGAGTCGTAGCTGGGGAAGGTCAGCGACCGTGGCTCCAGCGGCGACCTTCCCCCGGCGGGGCTGACGATGGTCTGCTCGAAGCCGCGTTGCTCGAAGACGTCGTAGGCATGGCTCAGCTCGGAGAGCCACAACCCGGTCGGGTGTGACGGGTCGATCTCGTAGTGGCCGACGTTGGTGACGACAATCAGGACGCGCGTGGTCACTGCGGCACCCCTCCGGCTTGTGGTTGGGCCGCGGCGAGTTCGGCGAGGTCCTCGGCGGAGAGGACGAGGTCGCCGGCCGCGAGGTTCGCCTCCAGGTGGGCGAGCCGCGACGTCCCGGGAATCAGCAGGATGTTGTCGCGGTGGGCCAGCAACCAGGCCAGCCCGACCTGGGCCGGGGTGGCGCCGAGCCGGTCGGCGACGGCCTGTACCGCGGACTGCTCGGTGACCTTCGGCAGGCCGGGAAAGGCCGAGCCCAGCGGGAAGTAGGGGACGTAGGCGATGCCCCGCTCGTGGCACAGCTCCAGCACCTCGGCGTCGGCGGCGTTGACGAGGCTGTAGGCGTTCTGGACGCACACGATGTCGGCCTGCGCGATCGCCTGCTCGACCTGGGCGCGAGTGGCGGTGGAGATCCCGACACCGGCGATCTTGCCCTCCTCGCGGAGCGCGACCATCTCGGCCAGCTGGTCCTCCAGCGGGACGCGCTGGGCCGGGTCGTCGACGGGGTGGTCGAGCAGCCGCAGGTTGACCGCCCCCAGCCGCTCGACCGCGAGGCTGCGGAGGTTGTCCTCGACGGCCGCGCGGAGCTGCTCGGGACGCTGTGCCGGCGGCCAGCCGCCGTTGGCGTCGCGGACCGCGCCCACCTTCGAGACGAGCACCAGGTTGTCGGGGTAGGGGTGGAGGGCGGCGTGGATGAGCTCGTTGGCGACGTCCGGCCCGTAGTACTGGGCGGTGTCGATGTGGTTCACGCCGGCCTCCACGGCGCGCCGAAGCACGGCGATGGCCTCACCCCGGTCGCGCGGCGGTCCCATGACCCCGGGTCCGGGGAGCTGCATCGCCCCGAAGCCGATCCGTCGTACGGGGAGCTCGCCGAGCAGGAAGGTGTCCATGGGGACGACCCTAAGCCTGGATCCGCCGAGACGACGCCGGTCCCGACCCGCTGACGTGTGAGTTGGCCCACCGTCATTCGTGGACGAAGCCACAGCCGGTGGGGTCCGATAGCCTGCTCTGCTCATGGATACCGCCGGACCTCCGCGCCTGAACCGGGCCGCCCTCGTCGGCGTGCTGGTGATCGCGGCGTGCCTGCGTCCGGCGATCACCTCGGTCGGGCCGGTGCTGCCCGAGATCGGCGCGGAGCTGGGTCTGGGACCGGTGGCCCAGGGCGTGGTCGGCGCGATTCCGCTGCTGTGCTTCGCGGCCGCGTCCGGACTCGTGCACGCCCTGACCAGCCGCACCGGCCACCACCGCGCGGTGACGATCGCCCTGGCCGGGATCGCGCTGGCCATCGGGCTGCGTTCCCTGCCGTTGGCCGGCGCGCTCTGGGTGGGGACGGTCCTCGTCGGGCTGGCGATCGCCATCGGCAACGTGGTGGTGTCCGGCCTGGTCAAGCGGGAGTTCGCCGCGCGCGTGTCGCTGGCGACCGGCCTGTACTCGGCCGTGATGGGGGTGAGCGCATCCCTGGCGTCCGGGCTGTCGGCGCCGCTCAGCGCCGGCCTCGGCGGGTGGCGTCCGGGCCTCGCGGTGTGGGTGGTGCCGACTCTGCTCGCGCTGGGGCTGTGGCTGGTGCTCTCGAGGCGGACGGACGAGGCCCCGGCCGACGCGACGACCGCCGTCCCTCCGGCGCCGCCGCCGTGGCGGTCAGCCCTGGCCTGGCAGGTGACCGGCTTCTTCGGACTGCAGTCGCTGTCGTTCTACCTCATGGTGACCTGGCTGCCCACGATGGCCGCCGACCTCGGCTACGGACCAGCCGAAGCGGGCTGGCTGCTGTTCTGGTTCCAGGTGGTCGGTGTGGTGGTGGGGCCGGTCACGGCGTGGTGGGCCGACCGGCTGCCCGACCAGCGCGTGCTCTGTGCCGCGGCGGGCCTGCTGATGGCGGTGGCTGCGCTGGGCGCGCTCGCGGCCCCCGGCCTGCTGTGGTTGTGGGTGACGCTCGCGGGGTGCTCGGCCGGCGGAGCGTTCGCCCTGGCGCTGGCCCTTGCGCCGCTGCGCACGCGCACGCCCGCGGACACCGTCCGGCTGTCGGGCATGGCGCAGTCGGTCGGCTACCTGATCGCGGCGGCCGGGCCCGTGGTCGCCGGGTGGCTGGCGGCCGCCACGAACTGGGGCGTCGTCGTCGCAGCCGTCGGCGTGCTGGCCCTCGCGCAGGCAGGTCTCGGTTCCCTCGCCGGTCGGGCGGGGCGGCCGTAGGGGATTGTGGACGGAGGGGTTGGAAGGCGGACGTGTCGTTGGCCACGTCAGCAAGGTCCGGGGCTGAACCAGCACTGAACAGCCTGCACGTTCGCGTCCTTCCGCTCCCGAAGCTGCTGCCGCATCGACCTGACCGAGTTGGTCGAGAGCGTCCAGCCCAGAGGCGCCTGCGTGCCCGGGCTGATCTGTGGGCGGATGACCACGGCGGACCTCTCCACGGGCGTCACCGGCTTTCCGGCTGAGGAGCACGTGGTCTCGGCCTCCCTGGCCGCATTGCCGATGAGCTCCTCGAGCGCCGCCACCTCACGCGCCGAGCGTGAGTCGTAGAACCCGAGGGCGGCCGCCAGCGGCGCGGTTCCCTGGATCGGACGCTTCCGTGCACGGGCCGCGGCGCTGGCTGCGTAGCCGTTGTCGACGATGACCAGCCTCGGGATCACGCACGCTCCGCCCGTGTCGGCATTCGTCTGCCGCACCCTGGCTTCCAGCGAACGCCATACATCCTGAATCGCGCCGGCCCCAGAGTTGTCGAGGATGCCTCCATCGAGGGCAAAGGTGCGATCCCGCTGCAACGTGTTATCGGCGCAGGAAGTCAGTCCGCCCGCGGGCGAGACGTAAGGGAAGCGGGCGGAGAGCAGCGCCGCCGTGGACAGCTTCAGTTCGCGCCGCCGGCCGTCGCCGTCGCAGAGGAAGTCCTCGGCATCCCGGACGAATCTCGCGCTTGAGCCGTCCTCTCCGCCCTGGCAGCCGGCCGCATCGAGGTCGATCGTGGAGACCGCCAGCCGGCAGCCGTCCTCGACGCTGGTCGAGTTGAGGATGAGGTGGGGGAAGCGGCCGGCGGTGCTGTCGTGGAAGGAGTCGGCGAGCCCCGGGTCGGCGCTCTCCCACGCGGCTTCGAGCTGGCCCGCCCGGTCGGTCTGCCACGTAGGAATCCGCAGTAGCGAGTTCGGCAGGTCGCGGAACAGGAACGCGGCCAGAGCTGGTGCGACGAAGTCGGCCACGAGCTGGTCGTCCGGCCAGCCTTCCCCGGGCCCCCGCAGTTCGCGAGTGCGGATGCTGGCGAGGCCGAGGCTTCCTCCCGACACGCCAGAGGCGAGGAACACGCTTCCCGACGGTACTGCGCGTGCGGTCGAACCCGGCTCGCCGCAGTCCGCCTCGAAAAGGCATGCCCAGGAGATGGCCGTCCAGTACGCCGCCCGGATTCCACCTCCAGCCGCCGCGACGAAGACCAGCGGCGTCCCCTTGCCGGTCGTCGCAGGCGCCTGGGTGAGCCAATCGGTGTACGCATCCTCGATCGTGGGCCGCTCCGGGGCACTCGTGAGCGCCGGTTCTCGCAGCCGCACGTCGTAGTAGGCGCCCCGCAGGTCGACGGCTGACGCCACCAGGGACCAGACCAGCAGGAAGCTGAGCACGGGCCACCGGGCGAGGAGGCCGAGTGCGTACGGGCCGCGAAGCGGCCAGCGGTCCGCCTGCACCACGAGACCGGCGAGGAAGAAGGTCGCCAGCGTTGCCCACAGGAAGAGCACGGCCGGAGTGCCGATCTCCATCCAGGCGGACGCGGGCAGGAACGCCAGGGCAATCATCGCCATGCCTGCGAGGATCCCCAACCACACTGCGGGATCGAGCGTGCCCGGCTCGAGGTCATCGGAGGGCGCAGTCTCTGCTGGCCACGCGCGCAGGACAACACCGAGCAGGCACAGCACAGCGATCAGCCAGATCCAGAGCTGAGGGACGACCCCTTCCAGGATCTGCGTCGACATGGCCCGAACGATGGCCAGCTCCAGCACGAGCAGGGGTGCCACGATCAGGAGAGGCCTGATGAACCCGGGTGGCCCGATCTCCGCTGCGGCCACCCCCGCCACGGATGCTGGGGGATTGGGAACGATCGTCCGGACGAAGACGAGTACCGCCGCTCCTGCCGCGAAGGTCCCGCTCAGGAAGAACCCCCGCCATTCTGCAGCGGAGGTGAACGCACCGATCCCCAGGGCCACCAGCAGCAGCGTGGAGATCCAGAAGCCCCGACGACGCGCTGCCCCGTCCGGCTCGACCGGCTCTGAAACGGACCGGTAGGCGACGTCACAGCGGGAGCAGGTCACGGCGATGGCCACAGAGACGACGAGGGCAAAGACCGTGGCGAGTGCCGCCGGGAACCAGCGTTCCGCTGCGCGAACCAGGACGTCGTCGACCTGGCGGCCCAGGTCGCTGGCAAGGAGCAGGAAGACCGCTGTCAGGAAGCCCACGATCACCAGCTGGGCACGGAAGCGAAGAACCCCGTCGAGCAGGTCACCGACCAGTCGTTGGCGCCACGGCCGGTGCGACGGATCAGCCGAGGAGAAGTGGTCCCGGACGCTGAAGACGGACAGGACCAGCACGGACCCCGCGAGGCACACCCACTTCACGATCGAGAAGAACCCCACAGGACGGGCCCATCCTCCGTAGTCGCCCCACGCCACGCAGGCGATGACCGTCTCGGCGGCGTCGAACAGGAGGTAGCCGGCGATGCTGATCCGCAGCACGAGACGCAGGCGGTCGGGAAGCGATGCCGCTCGCGACAGCCAAAGGCTGAGAAGTGCCGTAAGGCAGAGCATCAGCAGCCCGTCCAGCGTGACATACCCCGTAGTGAGGGCACTGATCTGGTCGTACTCCGCAGGCGCGGATACCCGATGCTGTGCCCAGCCTGCGGCAACCCCGATCGCCAGAGCCGGGTCGAAGGCCGCCGCCGGCGAGGCGAGGTCGCCGATACCGCCCGCGGGGTAGTCGCTCAGCTGAAACTGACCCAGCGTCTGGTCGATCCTGCCGAGTGCGACGCCACAACTCGCTGCGACCAGCGCCGCTGGCCGCAGCCACCGCACAGTCCTGACATCCATCCGGGACTCCCCCCTGGTGCCACGCTCGTCGCGATCATCGTTCGGAATGCTGTGCTCGTCGAGTGGTAGATGCGCTGATTGCCATCGAGCGGTGATGCGGCCGCCCGGAAGTCGGGCGACCGGATCTGAAGCAGTGGAGGGCCACGACGGGTATTACTCGGTTATACTCCACATTATGAAGACTGCCATTTCCGTTCCCGACCCCGTGTTCCATCGGGTGGAACGCCGGGTGGGTGAGCTGGGCGTCAGCCGTTCGGAGTTCTTCACCCGCGCGGCCGAGCGCTACCTCGTCGAACTCGACCAGGAGGAGTTGAGCGCCAGGATCAACGCTGCCGTCGAGTCGGTGCAGGTGTCCGACTCCGAACGGTCACAGTGGACGGGCGCGGGGCTGCGATCCCTCGATCTGGCGACTCACGATGACGAGTGGTGATGTCCTGCGCCCGCTCTCGAAGGGCGACCTGTACTGGGTCGACTTCGGACCGGTCCTCACCAGTGCGCCCGCGAAGCGTCGGCCAGCGGTGGTCGTCCAGGGCGATCAGTACAACCGGTCGCGGCTGGCAACCGTGGTAGTGGCTGCGATCACCTCGAACACCGCGCTGGCCAGCTATCCGGGCAACGTGTTCCTGCCCGCCTCGATCACCGGACTACCGCGTGATTCGGTGGCGAATGTGACGGCACTGGCCACGATCGACCGCCGCGGCCTCGCCGAGTATGCCGGGAGACTCCCGCTGCACCTTCGAGCTGAGCTCGATGACGGCCTGCGGCTGGTGCTCGGCACCATGACCGCCCTCAGGTGAGCTGCAGGTCCCGACGCCCCAGCCCAACAACGCCGAGTGCGCCCAGCCCCAGGCCGACCACGGTGAGCACGGCCAGGGTGGCGCCGAGCCCGGTGGTGAGCAGGCCCGCGAAGGTCGCCGCGAACGGCGAGACCAGCCGGATGACCTCGGCGGGCAGCAGGTTGAACTCGGCGAACAGGTCCAGCAGGACCAGCGCGCCGAGCACCGTCCAGCTCACGGCGACGGCGGCCCGGGGCAGCCAGCCGACCAGTGCGAGCGCGAGCCCGATCAACGCGAGGACCGCCGGGAAGTAGGCGATCGTGGCGAGCGGCAGCGTCCACCGGCCCGAACCCAGCGCCCCGCCCAGGCCGAGGCACAGCAGGATGGCCGCGCCCACGCCGGCTGCGACCAGCCACCAGGCCACCGACCAGCTGAACCGGGTCACGGGCCGGGCCAGGACCGGCTCGGCGAGGCCGGTGGTCTCGTCGTTGCGCAGCGTGAGGACGGCGGCCAGCGCGGCGGCGGTGGCGACCTGCGCCAGCACGTAGAGGACGAACTGGAAGAACACCTCGCCCACCTCGCCGCCGTGTCGGCGGGCGAAGTCCTCGAAGGCCGTGCCGGCGAGCTGCTGGTCGAGGCTGGCCAGCACCGACCCCATCATCAGTCCGAGGAAGGCCAGTGCGACCGCCCAGCCGATGACCGTGCCGCGCTGCAGCCGGGCGGCCAGGCTCAGTGGGCCGCGGAGCCAGCCGGGAGCTGACGCCCGTCCCGTCCGGGCCGCGATCAGTCCGCTGCCGTAGTCGCGGCGCCGGTTGAGCCGCAGCGCCACCCCGCAGAGGATCCCTGCCAGTGTGAGCGGCACCAACGGCACCCAGAGCCGGTCCGCCACGAACGCCTGGGCGTGCCGTGCCCAGCCGAACGGGCTCAGCCAGACGAGCGGGCTGCTGGTCGCGTCCCCGATCGCCGCGATCACGAAGAACCCGCCCAGGACGACGGCCGACAGCCGGCCCGCCACGCCGGGATCGGTCGCCACCTGGGCGCACACCGCACCGACTCCGGTGAAGAACAGGCTGGACGCGGCCAGCACCAGTCCGAGCAGGGCCGATCCGGCCGCCGGCATGCCGGTCGCGAGCAGGCCGAGGAAGGCCACGACGCCGACCGCCGCACCCGCACCGCCGACCACCAGCAGGGCGGCCCGGAGCTGGTCGGCACGGGTCGCTCGTCCGCCGAACTGCAGTTCGAGCCGTCCGGCCTGCTCGTCGGAACGGGCGTAGCGGACGATGAAGATCAGCGCGACCACTCCGCCGACCAGCGAGCCGGACGAGGCGAGCGTCCACGCCACCAGCCCGCCGGTCGACGCCTCGAAGATCGGGCCGCGCAGGGCGAGCTCGGCGGCATTGGCCATCGATTCCCGGGCGAACGCGTCCCGGTCGGCCTGGGTCGGGTAGCCGACACGCGTGGACACCGCCATCAGCGCGGGCAGCAGCCCGAGCAGCAGCACCCAGGCGAGCAGACCCCAGTGGGAGCGGCGCAGGTAGGCCCGCGTCAGGGTGGCGACCATCATGCCTCCGAGCGGTAGTGCGCGAGGAAGACGTCCTCGAGGGACGGCGCACCGGCCTCCACGTGGTGCACTCCGGCGGCGGCGAGCCGCCGCATCACCTCGGGCAGGGCGGCTGCGTCCGTGCTCAGCCGCAGCCGGTCACCGTCCGCTTCGAGCACCGAGACCCCATCGAGCGCCAGGTCGGGCCGGCCGGTGACGCGTGCGGTGACCAGGGTCTGCCGGGCTCCGCGCACATCCGCGAGCGGGGCGGAGTCCACGAGCCGACCGGCCCGGATGATGCTCACCCAGTCGCACAGCTGCTCCACCTCGCCGAGCACGTGGCTGGACAGCAGGATCGTCTTGCCGCGCGCGTGCTCGGCCCGGACCGCCTCGGCGAAGGCCGCCTCGACCAGCGGGTCGAGTCCGGAGGTGGGCTCGTCGAGGATCAGCAGTTCGGCGTCCGCGGCGAACGCAGCGACCAAGGCGACCTTCTGCCGGTTTCCCTTGGAGTAGGTGCGGTTCGGCTTGGTGGGGTCGAGGTCGAAGAAGTCGAGCCAGCGCCTGCGGTCGCCGTCCCTGCCGTGCAGCCGGGCGAGCAGGTCGAGGGTCTCGCCGCCGGTGAGGTTCGGCCACAGCGTGACGTCGCCGGGCACGTAGACCAGCCGGGAGTGGATCTCCGCGACGTCCTGCCACGGGTCCAGGCCGAACACCTTGACGGTGCCGGACGTGACGCCGAGCAGGCCGAGCAGCACCCGCATGGTGGTGGTCTTGCCGGCGCCGTTCGGGCCGAGGAAGCCGTGCACCTGGCCCGGCTCGACGCGCAGGCTGAGCCCGTCGAGGGCGATCGCGCGGCCGTAGTGCTTGGTGACGGCGTCGAGTTCGATGACGCTCATGCGTCCTCCGTTCTGGTCGCCCTGCGGGCGGCCTCCATGACCTCGGAAGGGGCGAGGTTCGGGTTGAGCAGGTCGAGCTGGGCGGCGCTGATCCGCGGGTTGCCGCCCGGGTCGGATGGCGCGAGGCCCAGCGCGCGTTCGACGTGCGGACGCAGCAACAGCAGGCCCAGCTTCATGGCCACCAGCACCGCGGCTCGATCCCTGACGCCGGACGCGGCGTCCGGGGTCAGGTAAGGCTCGGTGATGTCGACGAGCGAGTCGAAGATCCACTGGGCCTTGGGCGCGTTCTCGACCAGGCAGCGGTTCAGGTAGCCGATGACGATCGGCGCCGAGCGGTAGACACCGGCGATGTAGTCCGGGTCGGTGATGCCGAGGTCGTCGACGCCGGCCTCCACCTGTTCGCGGAAGTAGTCGACCACGTAGTCGTCGCAGGCCGCGCGGAGGCCGTCCTTGGTGCCGAAGTGGTGCTGGACGAGGGCCGGCGAGCACCCGGCCCGGTTCGCGATGCCGCGGATGCTGGCCGCGTCCCCGTCCTGGGCGAACGCGGCCAGGGCCGCGTCCCGGATCCGTGCCCGTCCGGTCAGGTCTTCAGGTGCTGTCACGCCATCGACTGTACGATCGTACGGTCAACTGAACGACTGTACAGCGAGCGGCGCGTCGTACAGCCGGATCGCCAGCGAACCATTGCGTCTGTACCTAGAGGTAGGTACAGTCGGGGCGTGGACTCGAAGGAGCGGCTGGTCGAAGCGATGAGCGAGTTGATGTGGGAGCGCGGCTACGCCGCCACCACACCGCGCGAGGTGCAGGCGCGCTCCGGCGTGGGGCAGGGCAGCATGTACCACCACTTCGCCGGCAAGCGGGAACTCGCCCTCGCCGCGCTCGAGCGCAACTGCGCCGACCTCCTCCCGACCACGGAGGGGCTGCTGTCGAGGCCAGGGGACCCGCTGGAGAAGCTGGTCACCTACCTCCGGCACCCGCGTTCGGCCCTGAAGGGCTGCAAGGTCGGACGGATGACGCAGGACCCCCTGGTCGCGTCCGACCCCGGCCTGCTGGCGCCGGTCGCGGCCGCCTTCGAGAAGGTGCACGAACTCCAGGTGGCCGTGATCCGGGAGGCCGTCGCCGTGGGCGAGCTCGACCCCGCCACCGACCCGGACCGACTGGCCCGGCTGCTGTCCGCGACCATCCAGGGCGGGTACGTGCTCGCCATCGCCGCGGGCGACCCCCGTCCGTACGAGGACGCCTGTGCCGGCGCCGCCGACCTGCTGCTCGCGGCGGCCACCAAACAAGGAGGACGAGTGACATGACTGTTCGCATCGGGATCAACGGCTTCGGCCGGATCGGCCGCAGCTATCTGCGGGCGGCACTGGCCAACTCCGCGGACGTGGAGGTGGTGGCTGTCAACGACGTGACGGACGCCGCCACGCTCGCCGCGCTGCTGGAGTGGGACTCGATCTCCGGCCACCTCGACGGGGTCGCCGTGGCCGGGGACGCGATCCGCGTCGGCGACCGCAGCATCGCCGTGCTGTTGAGCAGGGACCCGGCGACGATCCCGTGGGGCGACCACGGCGCCGACGTCGTGATCGAGTCGACGGGGCTCTTCACCGACGCGGCCAGGGCTCGCGCTCATCTGAGCGGCGGCGCCCGCAAGGTCATCGTGTCGGCGCCGGCGAAGGGCGACGTGCCGACGTTCGTCCTCGGCGTCAACGACAGTGCGCTGGACCCGAGCGCGTCCGACGTGTTCTCCAACGGCTCCTGCACGACCAACTCGCTCGCCCCGCTGGCCAAGGTCCTCAACGACGCCTTCGGCGTGGAGAGCGGGCTGATGACCACCGTCCATGCCTACACCGGCGACCAGCGCCTGCTCGACGCCCCGCACTCCGACCTCCGCCGCGCGCGGGCGGCGGCGATGTCGACCATCCCGACGTCGTCCGGGGCCGCGAAGGCGATCGGCAAGGTGATTCCCGAGCTGGACGGGAAGCTGACCGGATTCGCCCTGCGGGTGCCGGTGCCCGTCGGCTCGATCACCGACCTGACCGCGGTGATCCGCACGCCGGCGTCCGTCGACGAGATCAACGCCGCCTTCGCCGACGCTGCCTCCTCGGGCCCTCTGGCCGGCTACCTGCAGTACTCGGAGGCGCCGCTGGTCTCGGCCGACATCGTCGGCAACCCGCACTCGTCGATCTTCGACGCGCCCCTGACCCAGGTGGTCGGCAACCAGGTGAAGGTTCTCGGCTGGTACGACAACGAGTGGGGCTTCTCCAACCGGCTGGTGGAGTTCTCCGAGCGTGTCGGCAGCGCCCTCTGACGCGGCCCGTCCGCCGTGCGCGGTCGCGCACGCTGGGGCGCTACACCCGGTAGCGCAGATGGATGGCCGTGGGCGTGGCGAGGCAGTCGACGAGCGTGAGCTTCACGTGGCTCTCCAGGTCGCCGAACAGGCGGGTGCCGCCACCGAAAAGCAGCGGTGCGACGTGCAGCGACAACTCGTCCACGAGGCCTGCGGACAGGAACTGCCGGCCGACCTCGGCCCCGCCCATGATCGTCACGTCGGCGTCCCCCGCCGCTTCCCGCGCCGCGTCGAGCGCTGCCTGCGGGCCGCCGGTGACGAAGCGGTACACACCCCCGGCCGGCGCGTCGGTCGGCACGGCGTGGGTGATCACGATCACCGGCTTGCGCTGCTCGCCCGTGGGTCCGTCCGCACCCCACCACGGCAACGAGGTGTCGTAGGTGGTGCGACCGCAGATCACGGCTCCCGTGCTGGCCCCGGCAGTGCGGAGGTACTCGGCGTTTGCCTCGTCGTTGCCGAAGGCCCAGTCGTGGAGGGCGTCGCCGCCCGGCCCCATCGGGACCTCCGCGGTCTGGTTCGCAGCGGTGATGTAGCCGTCCAGTGAGGTGCTGATGTCGAAGATCACGATTCCCATGGCCTGACGCTAGGCGGGAGTTGTCCTGTCCAACAGGTCCAAACCGGGCGGTCCTTGCCGGTCCAAGTCGCCCGTCCGCGCCGGTCAACGCGCCCCGCGCAGCTCCGGAGCCGGATGCCGCAGCAGCCCGCAGAACGCCCGGATCGCCTCCGGCAGCACCGCGCTCGGAATGCCTGCGAAGCCGAGCAGGTAGCCGTCCGGTCCCGTCCGGGTGAAGTAGCTGCGGCTCAGCCGGCTGTAGCGCACGTCGGGACGGACGGCGGGCTCGGTGCCGTCGGGGGCCAGCACGGCGATGTGCAGGCCCGCGACCGACGGGAGCCGCCGGTGCCCGGCCGGCAGCGCGGCGCCCAGCCCGTCCCAGAGCAGCTTGCGCCGCTCGGCGTACACCCCGCGGCACCGTCGGAGGTGCCGGTCGAGGTGGCCCGCCTCGATCAGCGTGGCGAGCGCGGCCTGGGTCGCCTGCGGCGGGCTCCAGTCGATCACCTGCCGCAGCGCCCGCAGCGCAGGGACGAGGGTCAGCGGCGCCACCAGGAATCCCAGCCGGAGCGCCGGCGACAGCGACTTGCTGAACGTGCCGACGTAGATCACCCAGCCGTCCGCGTCCAGGCGCTGCAGCGGCTCCAGCGGACGGGCGGCGTGCCGGAACTCGCTGTCGTAGTCGTCCTCGACGATCGGGCAGCCGGTGCGCGCGGCCCAGTCCAGCAGTTCCAGCCGCCGCCGCCGCGACATCGGCATGCCCAGCGGATACTGGTGGGACGGGGTGACATAGACCAGCCGCGCCCGGGCGGGCAGTGCGTCCACGACGATCCCTTCGGCGTCCACCGGCACGCCGACGACCTCCAGCCCGTGGCTGCGGAGCAGCTCGACCACCGGCGGATAGCCCGGCTCCTCGACCGCCACCACCGATCCCGGCGGCACCAGCACCCGCGCGATCAGGTCCACGGCGTGCCCCGCGCCCGAGGTGACGAACACCTCGTCCGCCGTTGCCCGGACGCCGCGCGATCGCGCCACCCAGTGGGCGAGGGCCGCACGCAGGGCGGGGCTGCCGGCCGGATCCCCGTACGACCCGGCCGGGTGGTCGAGCGCACGCAGCATGCTGCGCCGCCAGTCGGCGGTCGGGAACAACGCCGGATCCAGGGTGCCGGGACGGAAGTCGTACACGACCGGCGCGACCGGCCGCTCGCCGTACGGCCGGACGGCGGCCGCGGCCGGCACCGGCACCAGGTGCGCCCGGGTGCGCCGCGGCCCGTCCGGCGGCGAGACCGGCACGGGACTCACCACGCTGCCGCCGCCGGCCCGTCCGGTGATGTAGCCCTCCGCGCCCAACCGGTAGTAGGCCTCCGCGACGGTCGACCGGGCGACACCCAGTTCGGCGGCGACGCGCCGGGTGGCGCGCAGCCGGTCGCCCGGACGGATCTGTCCGGCCACGATGGCCTCGCGCAACTGGTCGTACAGCTGTGCGGTCAGCCCACGCTCGTCGCTGCGGTCGAGAAAGAGTTCCATCGGTCATGGATACCCCATCGACAGACAGATGGACTGGTGGCAATGATGCCGAACGGACCTGTTGGACGGACCATCGCCGCCCTAGCGTGGGGTGTTCGGAGAACCAGGAGGAGGAGAAGACCATGGCCACCTTCGTCACGATCGGCTACGGCGATCGGGCCGGCTACGACCGCACGCCGGAGGCCGTCCGGGACGCCGCGCACGCCCATGACCAGGAGCTGGTCCGCGGTGGCGCCGTGATGGGCATCGCAGGGGAGCCCGTCCAGGTGCGCAACCCGGAGGGCGCCGGCGTCGAGACCAGGACCGGGAGCTACCTTTCCTCGGAACTGCCGATCGCCGGGTTCGCGATCATCGAGGCCGACAGCCTCGAGGACGCGATCGCCAAGGTCAGCCCGAGCCCCTGCGCGGTCGCCCACGGCGTCATCGAGGTCTGGCCGCTGGCAGGGCCGTGATCGGCACCCTGCCGTCGAGCCTGTCGAGCCCTCCGAACGGGGTGCTCAGGCCCCGAACACCAGGTCGTTGCGGACGAGGAAGCGGCCGCCGAACCGGATCGGCACGCCGTCGCCGTCCAGAGCCGTACCCGAGTCCGTCCGTACGGCATGGACGTGCAGGTGGGGCTCACTGGTGTTCCCGGTGTTGCCCACTCGTCCGATCAGGTCGCCGACGGCCACGTCCGCATCGGGCTGGACCGCGACGCTGCCGGTGCTCAGGTGGGCGAGCAGGACGTCGACGGCAGGCTCGGTGTCCTGGCAGCGGATCACGACATGGTTGCCGGCGAGGTTGACCCGGTCGGTCGTCGGCGGGTGCTGGTCGGCCAGCCCGTCGCGCGCCTCGACGACCGTGCCGGCGCAGGGGCTGTGCACGGCGCGTCCGAAGATCGCGTAGCGCCCGGGCTCGGCGGGCGCGACGCCCCAGGCGTGCAGGCCGGCCGGGTTGAGTCCGACGATGTCGAGGGCGTACGCCTGCGCGCGGTTCGGGTTGTGGTAGTTCAGCAGCGGGTTGGCGCCGCCCTGGCCGACGTAGGCCACGCCGTCCCGCAGCGGGAAGGCGAGGTCGACGGACGTCCGGCCGGCGGCCATGCCTGAGGCGGCATAGCCGGCCAGGCCGGTGAACAGGGCCGCGACCAGCACCGACGTGCCGAGCGTGAACCACCCGCGCCGGTCGTCCGGCCGGTCCCACCACGGCGTCCGCCGGTTCCGGGCCAGCGAGACCACGGGCGCGGCGAGCAGCAGCAGCGCCATCACTGGACGCAGGTAGTAGCTGAACAGGTCCCAGCGGCCGACCAGCAATGCGTAGCCGCCGAACGTGGCCGCGGTCACGGCCGCGAGCAGCCAGTCGAGCCGGGTGCGGTACCGCTTCCGCACCAACTGGACGGCGAGCACGATCGGCACCACGACCAGGATCGAGGCGAGGATGATCGGGATGAGGTCCATCCCTCCCCCTACCCGCAGAGTGCGGCTTTGCCCACGTCGGCCCCCACGTCATCCCGGCGAACGCCGGGATCCCTGCACCGTCTGGCGACGAGCCTCGGGGAACTGGACGGGCAGGGGTGAACGGAGCAGGTCACATCTCGATCCGCGGCTCGATCTCCACGGTGGCGACCAGGGAGTTCGCGATGTAGCACTCCTCGTGCGCGAGGTGGACGAGCCGCAGCACCTCGTCGGTGTCGGTCCACGGCGACACGGTGATCGCCGGGCGAAGCACGATGCGGGAGATCCGCATCGGACCGGCGGACTCCTCCATGAAGCCCTCCGCGGAGTCCTCGTAGCCCAGGACGTCCACGCCGTGCCGGGCGGCGACGGCCAGGAACGAGAGCAACTGGCACGAACTGGCCGCCATGACGAGCAGTTGCTCGGGATTCAGCAGCGCGGGATCGCCCCGGAAGGCCCGGTCTGCGCTCAACTCCAGCGTGGCCGCCGCGGGCTCAGCGGACGCGGTGTGGGCTCGGGAGTAGGCGCGGTACCCCGCCCCGGTCGAGCCCTGCCAGGACAACGTCGTGGAGTAGCTGTGCGTCATGGCGGCACCGTACCCACGCGGACCGACATCCCGGCAGCCTGGCGCCTCCCCGGGACGACCCTGGACCAGGGTCAGGCGGCCAGCCGCTGCCGCCACCAGGCGACGGTCTCGGCGGCGGCGTCGTCCCAGGGGGTTGCCGCGACGCCGAGGCGGGCCTCGTCCGCGCGGGCGTCCACCTCGAACGGCTGGGTGAACTGGTGCTGGACATCGGCCAATTCCCTGAGGATCGGCACCACGATGCCGGCCGTGCGCAGGAACGCCGGGGTCATCGGGGCGATCCGGGGCGCGGGGACGCCGGCTGCCCCGGCGGTGATCCGGGCCAGTTCTCGCACCGACACCGACCCCGCGTTCGGCGCCATCACCAGCTCTGCTCCCTCGCCGGGCAGGCCGGCGGCGGCGATCATCGCCCGGGCTAGGTCCGGCATGTGGGTGAAGGCGTGCGGCTGGTCGGGGTCGCCCATCGGTCGCACGGTGCGGCCGTGCAGTACCGGCCGGACGAGCCGCTCGCCGCCGTGCGCAACCAGCACTCGTGGCCCGTAGAAGTCGCCGGCGACGACCGAGACCACCCTGGCGCCGCTGGCGGCGCGGGCCTCGATCAGCCGGCGGCGGACGGCGCCCTTGCGGCTGCGTGGCTGCAGTGGCGAGGACGCGGAGAACGGCGACTGTCCGCCGTCGAAGGCGTACAGGCTCTCCACGATCGCGACCGTCGCCCCGGTCGTCCGGACGTGCCCGAGGACCGATGCCTCCATCCGCGGGAGCAGTGCCGCCCATGCCTTGGCCGAGTAGGGCGCATGGAAGGCCACGAAGACCTGCGGCGCGTCCCCGATCGCCGCGGCGATGGCGTCCGGGTCGAGGGCGTCGGCCCGCACCCGCTCGGCCTGGTCAGGGCCGGAACCGGAGCGGGTCACCACCCGGACCTTCCGTCCGGCCGCGAGGAGTTGGGCGGCAACGGTGGATCCGACGGGTCCGTAGCCGATCACGACGGCGTCCGCGGTAGGCATGGAATCTCCTGTCGTTCATGTGAGCACTGCTCTCAGTATGTGCCCGTCCGTCTACATCCGCAAGAGCACTGCTCACATTTTCGATGCCCGCGCTCAGATTGTGTGAGAATGGTGGTCATGGCGACTCCACGAGAGCGGGCCAGGGAGCGGACGCTGGCCGAGATCCGGACCTTGGCCTGGCAGCACCTCGAGCAGCAGGGTGCGGCGGCCCTCTCGCTGCGTGCGATCGCCAGGGAGCTCGGCGTGGTGTCGTCGGCGATCTACCGCTACGTGCCGAGCCGCGACGACCTGCTCACCGAGCTGATCGTCGAGGGGTACACCGACCTCGCCGAGCACGCCGTGGCCGCTGATGAAGCGGCGAAGCGGGTGGGGGCGACGCCTCGGGAGCGATGGCTGGCGATCGCCCGGGCCATGCGGGAGTGGGCGCTGGCCCGTCCGGCGGCGTGGTCGCTGCTCTACGGCTCCCCGGTGCCGGGCTACCACGCGCCGGCGGAGCGCACCACTCCGGCCGGGACGGGCGCCCTGCTGCGGCTGGTCGCCGTGGTCGTGGACGCCCGGTCGGACGGACGGCTCGCGACGGGCGCCGTGACCGCCGCGGTGGTGCCGGAAGGGCTCGCTGCGGACCTGGCCGGCGCGGCGGGCAGCCTGGGTGTGGCCGGGGAACCTGAGGAGGTGGCCGGCAGCATCGCGGGCTGGACGATGGTCATCGCCATCATCAGCGCAGAGATCTTCGGCCAGCTGGGTGCCGACACCTTCGCCGACCCGGCCGCCTGGGCCGACGTCGCCTTCGGCGTGAGTGCGGACCTCGCCGGACTCCACGAAGGGGCGTCGGGACGTGATGATCCTGGTCGTTGACGGTGCCAACGTCGTGGGCGCGGTCCCCGACGGCTGGTGGCGGGACCGCGCCGGCGCAGCGGCGCGGCTGCATGCCGGACTGGTCGCAGCACCGCTGCCGTTCGACGCCATCGAACTCGTGCTCGAGGGCCGGGCCAACGCGGGCGTGCCGTCGGGAACGATCGGCCGGGTGACGACCGTGCACGCGTCCGCCTCGGGGGACGACGAGATCGTCGCCAGGTGCCGCGAGCACGCCGCCGACTCGATCACCGTTGCCACGGCGGACCGCGGCCTGCTGGCGAGACTGGAGCCCTTCGGCGTGACGGCCCTCGGCCCGCGCGAGCTGAGGCGGCAACTGGGTACTGCCTGATCCCGCACCGCCATCCCGACCGCGCGTCCACGTCGGCGCGTCCGTCGAGCGCTCATTCGGCGGGCTCAGGCGAGTCGAGCGCGGGGTCAGGACGGCGCGGGTAGCTCGGCTGCCAGCGCGCCGCGCAGGCACGCGCGGGCCTCGTCCGCTGACAGGTGGCCGATCAGCACCTGGAGGGTGAGCCCGTCGGACAGGGCGAGCAGGCGCCGGGCCCGGGCGCGACCGTCCGGCAATTCGGGGTGGAGGACGCCGAGCAGGTCGGCGACCAGGCTCTCGACGCCGGACTTGGCGTCGGCGAGCGTGGCGGCGATCCAGGGGTCGGCCGTGCCGGCCGCCACGAACGAGTAGAACACGCTCGTGGCGGCAGGGGCCCGGGAGGCGTGCGGAAGGCCGTGGGCCAGCAGTTCCCACAGCTCGTCCTGGGGGGAGCGGGGCGCGCCCGCCGTGTACCCGGTTTCGGCGCCGTCGATCACGGAGGTCACGGCCGCGCGCACGAGTTCCTGCTTGGAGGCGAAGTAGTGCTGCACCGCTCCGACCGAGACGCCGGCCTCGGCCGCGACCGAACGGATGCTCACCGCGCCGAGCCCTTCGCGAGCCACCACGGCCAGCACGGCGAACAGGATCGCGGCGCGCTTGCTCTCCCGCTCCGATGGGCCACCCACGTGGACACGATACCAATACGACCGTATTGTGACTTCCAATACACACGTATTGAAAGAAGGGTGGACGTGAGCGACGGCAATCGGCGAACGAGGCGACGCTGGCCCGGCCGCGTGGGACGGGTGCTTCTCGGTCTGCTGGTGGTCTGGCTCGCGGTGGACAGGATCCTCTCGATCGTCGCGCCGTCCCCCGCGGTCGGTCACTGGCGGACGCTGGCCGGCGAAGCAGCCTACGAACGGGCATACGCCGAGCTGATGGCCTCGCTTCCGGACCCGGACGGCGTCGTGGACGTCCGGACCGCCTACGGGACGACCCGGGTCGTCCGCTGGGACGGCGTCGAGCCCGGCGCTCCGGTCGTCCTGCTCGCCGGCCGCAGTTCGGGCGCGCCGATGTGGGCCGAGAACCTGCCCGACTGGATCGGGAAGCGGACCGTGTACGCGCTCGACCCGCTCGGCGATGCCGGCATGTCCAGCCAGCGGGTGCCGCTCGGCCGCTTCGAGGACCAGGCCGACTGGATCAGCCAGACGCTCACCGGCCTGGGGGTGGACCGTGCGCACGTCGTCGGGCACAGCTTCGGCGGCGCGAACGCGGCGATCCTCGCCGTGATGCATCCGGAGCAGGTCGCCACGCTGACCCTGCTGGAGCCGGTGATCGTCGTCCAGCCACTCTCCGCGTCGGTGTTCTTCTGGGCCGCGCTCACCCAACTCCCGGTGCCGCAGGCCTGGAAGGACCGAGCCCTCGCCGAGATCGGCGGCACGACGGTGGAGGAGGTTCGGGAGCGCACGCCCATGTCCGTCCTGATCGACACCGCGACCGCGGAGTACTCCGCTGCCGTGCCCACTCCCAGAACCCTCACCGACGACGAATGGCGGACGCTGACCATGCCGGTGCGGGTCGACATCGCCGGACTTCAGTCACTGGCCGGCGGTGACGAGGCCGCGAGCCGCCTCCGGACGCTGCTGCCCGGTGCGGCCATCTCGGTGTGGCCAGAGGCGACCCATTCGCTGCCCATGCAGGAGCGTGCGACGCTCGATCCGCAGTTGCTGCAGTTCTGGCGCGACCACACCTGATCGGCCAGCTGTTCCGCAACGGCTCCCGCGGGGCCTGTCGAGCCGCGCCGCCACGCTCGCCGGACCTCAGTCTCAGCGCTCGCGTGCCACAGCCTTCAGCCGGGCCTTCTCGGCCACGACCTCCCGGTAGCTCTCCCGCTCCCGGACGAGCCACTCGGGCGGATCGGCGATCAGCGCCCCGACCTGGCCGGCGTCCAGGGCCTCGGTGATCCCGGCCCGGGCGAGTCCCGACCGCGAGACGCCCAGCTTCTGCGCGACGACCTCCCGCGGGAACGGGCCGTTGCGCAGCAGGTCGGTGAGCCAGTCCGGCGGGTCGGCCCGCAGGGCGTCCAGCTCGGCGCGGGTGATCGGCGAGGTGCGGAACGCCTCGGGCGCCGCCGGCAGGTAGATGCCGAGCTTGCTGGCCGCGGTCGCCGGCTTCATGGTCTGGCTCACCGCGTCAGCCTACCGGCGCAGCGGTAGCCTGCGCGGGTGACGAATCCTGCGCCGCCCGGTCCCGCCGTCCTGCGGATCGGCGCCGTGCCCGGGGTCACCCTGACGAAGTGGACGACGATCTGGCGGCAGCGCTTCCCCGCGGTCCGGCTGGAGGTGGTCGACGTCGCCGAGGCCGACCAGCGCCGGGCTGTGGATGACGCCGAGGTGGACATGTGCTTCGTCCGGCTGCCGGTCGACACCGAGGGGCTGCACCTGATCCGGCTCTACGACGAGGTGCCGGTCGTGTGGCTGGCAAAGGACCATCCCCTGGCGGCGCTCGACGAGCTCAGCACCGCCGACCTGGCCGGCGAACGGGTCCTGGAGCACGCGGACCCGGCGGCGATCGACCTGGTGGCGGCAGAGGCGGCGGTGCTGCGCGTCCCGATGTCGATCGCCCGCACCCACAGCCGCCGCGATCTCGTCTACCGGCCGGTCACCGATGCCCCGGCCACCACCGTGGGCCTGGCCTGGCTGGTCGCCAACGACCACCCGGGCATCCAGGAGTTCATCGGCGTCGTCCGCGGCCGGACGGAGAACAGCTCCCGCACCGTGCAGGAGCGCGGACAGGCCACCGGGAAACGTCACCGGACCGCTCGTCCGCCGTCCGGGGAACGCCGGCACCACCGGAAGCACCGATGAGTTCGGGGCGACCCGCTCGATCGCGGCGGCCACGTCGTCGACGTGCCGGCCGTGATCCAATGTCGCGATCCGGCCACGCGAGCCCCACTTCGTGACAGCAAGCGACTCGTGGGACGGCTTGAGTGGCCAGATCGCGACAGCAGGGCGCTGGCGACCGGGGCGGAGCAGATCCGCGACGGCTCCCCGCGCGAGCACATCTCGCCGACGTGTCGTGATCTGGCCACGCGACGTGTCCACCTCGTCGCAGGTGTCACAGCTGGAGCCTCGGGTGGCCAGATCGCGACACTGATCCCGCCACCAGGTGCTACACGGCGTAGCCAGCCTGGAATCCTTCGACGACGGCGTCGCGGATCTTGCGTGGCTTCACCGCGTCACCGACGAGGGTGAAGTCGATCCCGGCAGCCGACAGGGCCTCGCCCAGCGCCGTGTCGGGCCGGTAGCCGACCGCGATCACGACGGTGTCGAACGGTCCGAGGACTCCCCTGTCGGTGACCACCTCTCCCGCACGGATCTCGAGCACCCGGCGGCCGAACTCGAATCGGGTCGCCGTCTGCCTGATCCGCGCCTCCAGCGGGGCGCGCAGGGTGGGCGCCAGGTCGGCCAGCATGTCATCGGCGAGCTCGATCACCGTCACCTGGCGGCCACGGCAGGCCAGCAGCTCGGCGGTCTCCACGCCCACCGATCCCGCGCCGATCACGGCGACGTGCTGCCCGGCGTCGGTCCGGTCGAGCAGGACGTCCTCCGCGGTCACCACCGTGGGCGAGTCGATGCCCGGGATGCCGGGACGGACGGGATCGGATCCGGTGGCGACGATGATCCGGTCCGCGCCGCACCCGGCGAGGAACCCGGCGTCGACGGGATGGCCGACGAACACCTCCACGCCGGTCGCGGCCAGCATGTTCCTCTCGTAGTCCAGGCAGGCCCCCAACTCCGACTTGAACGGTGGCCGGATGCCCGGCAGCACGTTGCCGCCGAGCTCGCCGGTGGCCTCGTACAGCCGGACGTGGTGTCCACGGGCCGCCGCCGTGCACGCGGCCTCCATGCCCGCGAGCCCGCCGCCGACCACGACCACCTCTTTCGGTTTGCCCGCCGGCCGGGACAGGTCGTAGTCGAGTTCGTGGCCGGTGAGCGGGTTGTACAGGCACGAGACGGGGTTGCCGCCCATGAGTTCGCTCAGGCAGTGGTTGCAGGTCAGGCAGATCCGGATCTGGTCGCGCCGGCCCTCCTTCGCCTTCCGGTAGAAGTCCGCGTCGCAGATCAGCGCCCGGCCGGTCGCCACCAGGTCCGCCTGGCCCGAAGCGATCACCGCGTCGGCGAACTCGGGTGTCTTGATCCGGTTCGCCACGGCCACCGGGACGGCCGCGGCGATGGCCTGCTTGATGGCGGCCGCGTCGTCCACGAATGCGCCCAGGGGATCCCACGGGCCACCGGCCACCCGGTTGGTCTCGTAGGTGGACCCGGAGACGCTGATCGCGTCGATGCCGTGCTCGACGAGCAGGGCGCAGAACTCGCCGGAGTCGGTGACCGTGAGCCCGTCGGGCAGGAACTCGTCGGCCGAGATGCGGTAGATCAGCGGGTAGTCGCGGCCGAGCGCCGCGCGCAGTCCGTCCACGATCTCCAGCGGGAACCTCGCCCGCCCGGCCTTGTCCCGCCCGTACTCGTCGTCGCGATGGTTGGTGTGTGGCGACAGGAACTGGTTGAGCAGGTAGCCGTGGGCCCCGTGCACCTCGATCGCGTCGAAACCGGCCCGCTGGGCGAGCACGCCCGCGCTGGTGAACGCCTGCACCAGTTCGGCGATCTCGGGGACGGTGAGTTCGTGCGGCATGGTCTGCATGACCGGGCAGGGGATCGGCGACGGCGCGACGACGGTGCCGCCGGTCACTGCCGCGTTGGCCTGCCGTCCGCCGTGGAACAGCTGGACGGCGATTCGTCCGCCGGCGTCATGGACGGCCCGGGTCAGCCGTTGCAGCCCGGGCAGGAGGCCGTCGTGGTCGATGCCGAGCTGGTTGGGGAACCCCTTCCCGCTCCGGTGGACGTAGGCGGCCTCGGTGATGTTGAGCGCGACCCCGCCTCTGGCGCGAGCCACGTGATAGGCGATGAACCGGTCGGTGACGGCACCGTCGAGCCCGCAGAGATTCACGACCATCGGCGGCATGATCCCGCGATGCGGCAGCTCCAGGCTGCCGATCGTCACGGGAGTGAAGAGATGCTGAGTACTCATTTCGCGACCTCCCACGACATCCTTGTCGTGATTCAAGGCTACGTCTCGCGCGGCGGTGGAGCTCCTGCCGTGGGAGTACGTGCAGCCGGTCGCAGCCCGCCTGCAACGGATTGCAGACCCGGCGACGCGATCCGGCCACGCAACGCGTCCGCCGCGTCACTGGAGTCACAGCTGGGCCGTCGCGTGGCCAGATCGCGACACACTGCCCATGGGCCAGCCTCACATCTCTGCTCATTCATCGAGGTGGGGTCGGTCAATCTCCAGCAGATCGGTAGCGCCGCCTCAGTGCTGCATGTCCACGAAGCGGCTGTAGTGGCCCTGGAAGGCGACGGTGA
>DAINOM010000013.1:0-37806 GCA_036735445.1 Propionicimonas sp. | reverse complement strand
CCGGCCTTTTCGCAAGCCGACCACGGGCACTTTCAAATCCTGTCAGCCCGACTGGTGAATGTCCTTGCCAGCGGCACATTACGGGTTCGTAGGTGCGCCGCGTGGAACACACGTGGAACAGGACGTCTGTTGGGTTCGTCCTTTTGCCGCCCCCACACGCGCGAACGTCGATAGCCTGCCAAGGAACCGCGGCGACCTTCGGGCTGCTGACCGCGTTGCGACAGGGTGGGGAGTGGGACGTGCGCATTCGGCGCCTGTGGATCGAGAACTTCAGAGGGATCAAGACCCTCGATTGGGCTCTGCCGACCGAGCAGCGGCTTGTAGCGCTGGTGGGTCCAGGCGACAGTGGAAAGTCCACGGTCCTCGAAGCCATCCATTACCTTCTCGGCGACCGCTGGATGATCCCGTTCGCCGACACCGACTTCTACAACGTGGATGTCGAGCATCCAATCGTGATCAAGGCGCTCCTGATCGACCTCCCTCCGAGTCTCAAGAAGGAGGCCGCCTTCGGGCTCTGGCTGAGCGGGGCCGACCAAGACGGTGAGCCGCACCAAGACCCTGAGGAGGGCTACGAGCCTGCCCTGCTCGTGCAGCTCTCCGTCGATGCCAGCCTCGAACCGAGGTGGTCGGTTCTGCGGGTGGACGGGGGACTGCAGCATCTAGCCTCTTCTCAGCGGCGCGGCTTCTCCACCTTCAAGGTTGACGACCGCACTGATGCGCAACTGCGGTGGAGCCGGAACTCCCCGCTCGGACGTCTGTCCGCGGAGGACGGTGGGGAGCGGGACGCTCTCGCTGCCGCATCCCGTGCAGCGCGCGATGCACTTGTCGAGCATGAGAACTCAGCATTGAGTGAGCTGGCGACCAAGGTCCAGGATCGCGCCAACAAGATCGGAGGCGGCAGTTTCAGCGACATGAGGCCGGGGCTTGACACCTCGCGTTCCTCGATGGGCGCCGCCCTGGCGCTCTACGAAGACGTCGTTCCCCTGACTAGCTACGGCCTCGGTAGCCGTCGGCTCGCGAGCTTGGCCGTACAACAGCTGGCTGCGGGCTCGCGGTCGGTTGCCGTCGTGGATGAGCTCGAGTCCGGGTTGGAACCGCACCGTGCTGTCCGGCTACTCAACTATCTACTCTCCGACGAGAGCTACTCCCAGGTCCTTGTGACTACCCACTCGCCAGTGATCGTCGAACAGGCGAAGATCGAGAATCTGGCGACTGTGCAGTCAGCTGACGGTGTGGTGACGATCACGTCGCTCGGCGGTACCTCCGCGACCATGCTGCGTCTTCGTCGTGCTAGGCCATCGTCGCTGCTGGCGCGCCGCGTGGTGGTGACCGAAGGCAAGACCGAGCAGGGTCTTCTCCTGGAGTGCCTGGAGACTTGGGATGCAGAGCGGTCTGGTCGGGGGCTCTCCACCTCGGCGGGGGAAGGAGCTGCGATTCAGGACGCCGGGGGCGGCACAGAGGTGCCGCCCCGCGCCGAGGCCCTGGCCGAGCTCGGCTTCGCGGTACTTGGCTTCCTCGACAACGACGACCGTTCAGTCGACGCCGCGGTGCTCGATGCCCAGTTGGCCGGCGCCAGCATGATTCGCTGGGACCACGGGCTCTGTACCGAGAGCCAAGTCTGTTCGCAGTTGTCGTCAGACAGCCTGACGGTGTTCATCCAACTCGGGATCGGTCGTCGCGGTAGCGAGCAGACCGTTCGCGACGACCTCGACAGCGTGGACACAGCTCCGGTGCCATCGCTCGACGTGAAGCAGTGGGTCGAAGGCGGCATGACGCTTGAAGAAGCACGCGCTCGGGTCGCCGCGGCTGCGATTGCGCGGAAGTGGTTCAAGGAAGTAGACGGCGGCCGAGCGCTCGGCAGTTGGGTCATGAGGAACTCCAACCACCCTGAGCTATCGAGCACCGTCGGACACCTCGATGCTGTGCGCAACTTCGTCTACCCACCGGTCGTCCCTGCTGGTCCAGTTGGGGTCGAGGAGGACGGGGCCGTGCTGTCTGATGGATGAGGCCCTTCGCGCTCCCGCGGTGCATCTGCTCGCCGCGGCACCCTGCTCTGTCGAAATGCCTGCAGGCACCGGCAAGACGCACCTGCTGGCCGCGTTGGCGGCAGTAGCCGCCGCAGGCGAAAAGCGCTCATTGATCCTGACCCACACCAATGCCGGAGTCGACGCCATTCGCAAACGGTTGAAGGAGTTCGGAGTCCCTCCTTCGCTCGCGCGGGTCGAAACCATCACCAGTTGGGCTTTCGCGCTGGTGGGCTCCTACTCAGTGATCGCCGAAGTTGTCGTTGCTGAAATCCCCGACTGGACCCTGTCCGACGAGTACCTGGGCGGCGCAACCAAGGTGGCAGGAGCGCACGCAATCATCGACATGCTGAAGGTGAGCTTCGACTACCTCTTCGTAGACGAATACCAAGACTGCACCCTGGTACTGCACGAGTTCGTGCTCGCTCTGGCCGAAGCAATCCCCAAGACCGTTCTGTTCGGAGACAGGATGCAGGCGATCTTCACCTTCGTCGGACCGATGGCAACCTGGGACGCACATGTGCTTCCGGGCTTCCCAGCCCAGGAGCTTGCAGTAGTACCCCATCGCTGGCGCGGCCACAACCAAGAGCTCGGGCAATGGCTCCTAGACATCCGGCCCGAACTGACCCACGGACGGACGTTCGACTTCGCCGACCATCAGGTGCCTGGTCTCCAGTTCATCCCCGCAGCCGGACCCGCAGCACTTAGCGCCGTGGCCCACTCTTTCCGCGACTTCGACGAGTCTGTGGTCTTGCTTGACAAGTGGCCAGATGACGTCGCGCGCCACGCCAGTCGCCTAGGTGGAAGCTACTCGGTCATGGAGGACATCAGCGGCAACTTCATGCGAGCTCAACTCCACACGCTCCCCGCCGAGGGCGACCACCTCCTGGCTCTGTGGTTCGCCCGTTTCGCCAAGGAGTGCATCGTCGGCCTCGCTGGCATCGACTCCGCCGTCTTGGCAAGACTCGGGCAGAACGAGAGAATCAGTCACTACGCCAGGCCCGGGATCGAGCCGATCGTTGATGCGCTCGATCAGTTGCGCCTCAACCCGACGTATTCCCAGCTTGAAACGGCTGCCCGAGTGGCCGGCCAGACTGCTGGGCTACGGGTCTACCGCTGGGAAGCCTGGAACGACACTCGTGAAGCAATCGCGATGACGGCGGAGAACCATGACCCAGCGATCGACAACCTTGCCCGAGTCCGGGATCGGCTACGGCGCGCGGGTCGCAGTCGCCATACGCGGATCGCGTCTCGCACACTGCTCGTGAAGGGCTTGGAATACGACCACGTGATCATCGCGGACCTCAACAAGATGCGCGACCCCCGCAACCTCTACGTGGCGCTGTCGCGGGCACGCAAGAGCGTAACCGTCGTTGGTACCACGTCGCGGATCGTGCTGAGAGACGGCGCCTGAGCCGTCAACACGGTCTGGGCGAGATGACCGGCCCTCCGCACGTCACCAGCGCCGATAGCGGTCCTCGGGACGGCCCGTCGGGATGGCTGGGAACAGTTTGTTCAAGTCTTCGACGCGGACGCGGATGAGTTTGTAGCCGAGCTTCACCGCGGGCAGGTGGCCGGTCGCGATCCGTCGGCGCAGGGTGTAGGTGCTGACCGCATAGATGCGGGCGGCTTCGCGCAGGGAGACCCATTCGGGTTCGACGCGTTGGGTGTGCGGGATGGCCATCTTGATTCCTTCCTTCGGTGGTGCCCGGGTGGTTGCGGTGCCGGGCGGTGGGTGTCAGATGCCGATGCCTGGGCTTCGGTGACGACTCAGGGGTATCGGCTCGTGGTGGCGGGGGTCTGTGTGGGCGTGTTGTGGCGGCCAGGCGGTCTCCCAGACCTCGACGAGCCAGGGCTCGAGCCGGTATCGCAGTGCGTCGGCTTTTGTGATCGTCGGGCAGCGGCTCCCGGGCAGCTGCTGCGAGATGCTTGGGGAGGCCGCGGCTCTTGGGGTCTACCGCGGCGCATTCTCGGGCGAGCCGGATGGTGGCGGGGTCTTCGATGGTGCCGGGCGCGGCTTGGTGGATGCGGTTGAGCCAGGCCAGCACGGCTTCGGACTCGCCGGAGATCAGGCTGTCGAGGCGGTGTTGTGAGCGGGCCTCGACCAGGTGGTGTTGCGCGGGCCCGGTGGGCCGCAGGTCGGTGTCGGGGATCTGGTGGGCGGCGCGCCAGACCTCAATTTGCGCGAGGGTGTTGGCTGTTGGCGGTTCGACGAGCGAGGCGGCCCACCGCGGGACCCTCTGGTGTGCGGCGGTGTCCTGGTGCACGCGTTCGGCCAGGTCGGTGACGAGCGCCCATCTCGCGGCGAGGTAGCGGCGCCACTCAGGCTGCGCCAGCAGTTTGTCGGGCACGGCTGGTAGCCAGGGCAGTGGGCGCCGCTCGTCGTTCTCTGCCCGAAGACTGACCACGTCGAGGCGCCGGTCCACGACGGCTGCGGGGTCGTGGGCGTCGTTCAGTTCGTCGGTGTTGACGGCGTACTGAAGTGCGCTGATCGGGGAGACGCCTTGGGCGTTGAGAATGAGCAGGTGTGAGCGGGCGACGGGCCAGGCGTCGGCGTCGGTGAGGCCGAGGGTGTCGGCCCTGTGGTCGAGCAGGGCGATCAGGTCCGCGCCGGCCAGCTGTTCGGCGGCGGTGACGATGGCGTCGTGGTAGCAGGCGACGGCGGCGGCGAGCAGTGTGCGTGGGTCGCGAAGTTCGCTGAGCTGGGTGGTGGCGGAGGCGGCCACGTCGGAGCGGGCGAGGACGGCCTCGAGCTGCTTGGTCGGGGTGGCTGGTGCCAGGCTTCCTGGGCTGAGCCGGTTGTGCGGGTCGTCGTCGCCGGTGATTTGGAGGTAGGCGTGGTTGGCGTGTCTACCGCGGCTGAGCATCGTGTAGAGCTGTTGCCTGCTTTCGTGGCCGGTGAGGAGTCCGTGGCAGGTGTCGGCGGTCGTGCCTTGGGCGCCGTAGATCTGCGGAGAAGTTGCGCACGGGTGTCCAGATCTGTCCACGATCGTGCCGCCGGCTCTGAACGTCCGCCCAACTACGCTCGCTGCCAGCGCTCCGAGCCAGACGACTACCGCGCAGCGACCGGGAGAAGCGGCGATCATCCTCGAGCTATTCGATGCAGACGTGAGCAGAACGTCGCGCGAGCAGGCAGTTGGCGGCGATTCCGTGGTGCAGTAGGTGTGTTCGGACATCAGGGATGTGGACGTAGGCGTCGAGGACCGCGCTCAATGCCCCGATGGCGTGGGGCTCTCTAGGCCATGGGGTCTGTGAAGGGGGGAGCCTGAGGGTCAGGGCTGGTGCGGAGAGTAAAGAACGCGTCGTCGCGACATCTTGACTCCGCGAGCCGGTTGGTGCGGGGGCCTCGCTCGCCGGCGTGAGAGCGGCTGAACGTCGTCTAGAGACAAGAGTGGCCGGACCGCGCGAGATCACCGAGGGTGCCGCCGCGCCGCCTGGTCGGATGGGGAATACTCAGGGCCGTGCCCAGCCACATTGACGCCGACCTGCCCGACTGGGCCTCGCTCGCCGGGTCTCACAGCTTCAGCACCCTCCTGTTGGGCAACGGCTTCAGCCAGAACATGTGGCCCGCATTCGGGTACAGCTCGCTTAAGTCCTGCGCCGCGATCTCGGCAAGGTCGGAGGACGTGTTCAGCGCAATCGGAACCACCAACTTCGAGGAGGTGCTCCGACGCCTCGCGCAGGCACGCGTCGTCCTAAAGGCCGTCGGGAAGAAGACCAAGTACCTTCGAAAGATCTACAAGGATGTTCGGAGCGGGCTGTTCGGCGCGATCGGAACGTCTCACCTGCAGCATGGAGACCTCTCCCACAACGCCGCCATCCTTGTGGCCAAACATCTGAACACGTACGACAGGGTCTTCACCTTGAACTACGACCTCTTGCTGTATTGGTCTCACATGCTTGCGCTAAGCGGCGGTGCGAACGTCAACATCGGCGACTTCATGTGGGCGTCCGACATGTTCGATCCAGACGACACCGACCTGTTCTCCGGACGCACGGGGATCTACTACCTTCACGGCGGGCTGCACCTCTGGCAAGATCGCACGACCGGTGATGTCGGCAAGTGGAGGCATGACGGTCTGGACATCCTCACCCAGGCTCGACGTACTTACACGATTGCGTCCCACAAGCAGCCGCTGTTCGTCAGTGAGGGCGCTTCGACAAGCAAGCTGAGCGCGATCCGAGGATCCGAATACCTCTCGTTCGCGTACGGCGCTCTGGAGGACGACGAGAAGGACTCGATTGTCTTTGGCACCGAGCTCGCCCCCCAGTACGACGAACACATCGCGAGGGCGCTCGACCGTGGCGGCCCGCGCACCATCGCCTTCTCGGTCTACCGTGGCACGCGAACGACGGAGGAGGTCGTGACGGTGAAGGCGACGCTGAATGAGCGATTCAGACGCCACCGGTTACTCTATTTCGACTCAGCCACCCACCCGCTAGGCGATCCCTCGCTTCGGGTCAGTGGACGCCCGTAGACGAGGACCACGGGCTGGCTCGGTGGTCCTGCGCGGCAGTCGACGATCCGCTGGAGGCCTCCAACGCGGTCGTCGACGCTAACACCGAGCCCACGAAGGATCGTGATTTGGGCTATTCGTCGTCCGGGTCGAGGTCGAGCTTGAGCATGCCAAGAACAAGCGGAGGAAGGGCGCGCACGCCCACGGCGCACGGCTGCACACCCGCAACCCTGATGACTTCGCCGGCCTGGAAGGGCTGATGGACGTCGTCGCGGTCTGACGCGCCACGGCGAAGGTCCCGGTCAACGGGCGACGAATCAGCTGCCGAGCTCGTCGGGGTAGACGACGTCGATCTCGCTGATTGTCTTCGGGAAGTCCCGGTGGTTGTTGGTGAGGAAGCGTTGAGCTCCGGCACGGATCGCGGTGGCCAGGTGGACGGCATCCGCCGCACGGAGCCCGTAGGAGGTGGCCAGAGCCAGCGCGAGCCGTGCGGTGGCCTCGTCGAGGGACCGCAGCTCCAGACGGCTGAGCAGGCTGATCAGCGCCATCGTGTCGATCGACTCGGGATCGGCACGCATCGGCTTGGTCAGCACCTCCGGAAGCAGCAGTACCGAACCGACACCGGCGGGCCCGTCCTCCGTGTCGCCGTCCGCGAGCAGCGGGCGGACCTTCTGGCCGAGCGGATGATCGACCGTCGCGGCATAGATCAGTACGTCCGCATCGAACGCGGTGAGCGGGTGAGTCACTGGGAGCGCGCGGCGTCGACGCTGGCGACCAGCTCATCGGCCCGTCCCTGGTCGAGGCCGGGGGGACGCAGTGGCTCCTGCCTGGCGCGATCGATCAACTCGCCGATGCGATCCGCCCGGCTCCACGCGGCCGACGCCCGCCGGGACCACAGGACGTCGGGGCGGACGAGCACGGCGACCACACGTCCGTGCCGGGTGATCGCAACCTCCTCGCCGGCTTCGACCCGGTCCAGTTGGGCGGGCAGACTCTGGCGAGCGACGCTGGCGGTGATCGTGGCCATGGGCCCATTGTACGTCGACGTACACCTTCGTACCATCTGGCGATGGCCAAGACCGAGTGGCGGACCGAGGGTCATCCCGAGTCGACGTGGCGGCGAAGACGCCACCCGTTAGGCCGGGGAGACGGTCGATCGCGCCGAGGTCAGTTAGGGCCGCTGGCCTCCCAATAGGACAGATGCGATCGGTGCAACCACTCATCCACCCAGCGGCGGTCGGGTTCCGCCGGGAGAGCGGTGCTGTCGCGGAGAACGCCCAAGCGAGCTTCCGCCTCATCGATCCGGGCGACCACATCGTCCAGCGGGACCTCCCCGCGCCGAACCTGGCGCAGGTAGCCGAGGTCCGGCTCCGGCACGGGAAGGGTGATCCTGCCGGTGGTCAGGAGCTCGACGCCCTGGGCGCCGAGGCGAAGCGCGTGCATCGCGAACTTCGTGTCGTATCCGTGCGTCGCGACCAACTCCGGACGGTTGGTGCGGGCGCTCGACTGCCCGGTCATGGCCGCGCGCTGCGACCGCAGATAGCCGAGGAAGCGGTCAGCAGCGAGCTTCGAGACGAAGCGATGCGCGTTGTCGACCAGCTCGACCCCGTAGCTGTTCCGGTAGACGACGTCCGCATCCGGCACGAAGAGCGCGAGCAGCACGGTCGGGTTGCCGGCCAGCGCCAGGCGGCACCACTTGCGGGCCGAGTAGACGACCACGTCGAGGTCTCCGGCGCCGGACCGGTTGGCCAGTCCTCCCGGCTGGTCCCAGGCCGTGTGCCGCTGGTACTGCTCGAACTCGACCTCCGCGTTCTCTCCGTCGATGCCGCGCGGGACCCGCGCCAGACCCGTCACGAACCGCGCCGGCTCCAGGCAGATCCCCATCTCGTCGCGGTCGTCCTGGCCGCTGATCGACGTGCCATGCACACCCGACCCGACCTGGACCCTCAGGATCATGCCCGCCTCGGCGACCTCGCGGGCCTCCTCCGATGCGTGCGGGTGCCGGAAGCCTGCCGGCAGCGACCGGCTCCCGAGGATCTCGACGGCGTGGTTCATGCATGAACCGTACGGCCACGCAGCGACTACGCCCTCACCGGCCCGGTGGAGGAGCGGACGATCAGCTCCGGCCGGAAGGTGAGTTCGAACCGCGGACTCGGGGTTCCGTCGATCTCGCCGAGCAGGGCCAGCACCACGGCCTCGCAGATCGCGCCGACGGGTTGGTGGACGGTGGTCAGCGGCGGATCCACGAAGGCGATCAGCGGCGAGTCGTCGTAGCCGATGATCGAGACGTCCGTCGGCACATCCAGGCCCAGGCTGCGGACGCCCTGGACGGCGCCGAGGGCCATCAGGTCCGAGCCACAGATCAGCGCGGTGTGGCCGGAGGAGACCATGGCCTTGGCGGCCTCCTTGCCGGCCTCGAGGGTGTAGAGGGTCCTGAAGACGTGCGGCTCGGCCTCCTGCACGCCCAACTGGTCCGCCAGTGCCAGGCTGAACGCCGCGATCTTCGCCTGCGACGGAGCGAACCGGTCCGGACCGATCAGCAGCGCGATCTGGCGGTGCCCCATCGTGATCAGGTGCCGGACGGAGGCGTCCACGCCCGCGGCGTCGTCCGTGCCCGCGAAGAACCCGTCCACGCCGGGGGCGAAACCGTTGATGAAGGCCAGCGGCAGGCCGCGGCCGCGGAGATCGGCGTACCTGCTCACGTCCGCTGACGAGTCGGCGTGCAGCCCGGAAACCAGGATGAGCCCGGAGACCCCCTGGCCCAACAGCACCTCGATGGAGTCGTCCTCCGTCGTGCCGCCGGGGGACTGGGTGCACAGCAGCGCGGTGTAGCCCCGATGCGAGAGGCGCTGTTCGATGCCCTGGGCGAAGGCCGGGAAGATCGGGTTGTTGAGCTCGGGCACGATCACGCCGATCAGGCCCGACGTCCGTGGCAACAACGTCGCCGGACGCTTGTAGCCGAGCATGTCGAGCGCGGCGATCACCGAGGTGCGGACGTCCTCGCCGACGCCGGGCTTGCCGTTGAGGACGCGGGACACGGTCGCGGTGCTCACGCCGGACACCTGGGCGATGTCGAGCAGGCGTGGCTTGCGCGAGGTGGTCGGAACCTCAGCGGACATCTCTCTCACGACTCCCTTGTGCGTCAGCCTCGTGGTGGCGCCAGGTCGGGGTGGTCAGAACTCCTTCGCCACGGACCAGTATTTCAGCTTGATAACGACTGCGCAACGGGTTACGCAACGCTGCAACGGTGTACTAGCATTCACGCAATGGCGCGTCTGAACGGACGTCCCGAAGACATCAATGAAGAGGAGCACGATGCGAAGGAGCATCCGCACATTGGGAGTCGCCGCGGCGTTTGTGGCGCTCAGTGCATGTTCGGGCGGCCCGGCCGCCACCACCAGTGGAGCGCCGGCCTCGTCCGCCCCCGCGAAGACCGACTACAGCGGCGTCACCCTCACCATGTGGGTCGACCAGGACCGGTTCAAGGCCGTTGACAGCGCCGCCAAGCAGTTCAGCACCGCCACCAACGCGAAGGTCACCCTCGTCACCAAGGACGCGGGCAAGATGCGGGACGAGTTCACCGCCGCCTTCGACGCCGGCACCGCTCCGGACATCCTGCTCGGCGCCCACGACTGGCTGGGCGGCCTCATCCAGAACGGCGCCGTGAGCCCGGTGCCGCTGGGCGACAAGGCCGCGGCCTTCACCAAGGTCGCCGTCGACGCCTTCACCTACGACGGCCAGACCTACGGCGTGCCGTACGCGATCGAGAACATCGCCCTCGTCCGCAACACCAAGCTCGCCTCCTCGGCCCCGGCCACCTGGGACGACATGATCGCGGCGTCCAAGGGCTCCAAGGTCCCGGTCGCGCTGCAGGTCAGCGAGAACGGCGACGCGTACCACATGTACCCGCTGCAGACCTCCTTCGGCGCCAAGGTGTTCGCGCAGGACGCGTCCGGCTCCTACACCAGCGAGATCGCCATGGGTGGCGACGCCGGCCACAGCTTCGCGACCTGGCTCGGCGAGCAGGGCAAGGCCAAGAACCTCGTCGTCTCGATGGACGGTGACAAGGCCAAGTCCGCCTTCCTCAACGGCCAGACCCCCTTCTTCATCACCGGACCGTGGAGCATCGCCGACATCGAGAAGGCCGGCCTGGACATCTCCGTCGATCCGATCCCGTCGGCCGGCGGCCAGCCCGCGGCCCCGTTCTCGGGCGTCCAGGGCTTCTACGTCTCGTCCAAGAGCGCAAACCCGATCGTCGCGGCCGACTTCCTGATGAACTACATCGCCACCGACGAGGTCCAGACCCAGCTCTACGAGGTGGGCAACCGCACCCCGGCACTGGCCTCGGCCGCCGAGAAGGCCCTCGCCAACGATCCGGTCACCAAGGGCTTCGCGGCCGTCGCCGCACAGGCCGTCCCGATGCCGTCCATCCCCGAGATGAACGCCGTGTGGACCTACTGGGGCAAGACCCAGGTCGAGATCATCTCCGGCAAGGCGTCCGATCCCGCCAAGGCTTGGGACGCCATGATCGCCGCCATCGAGAAGGACCTCAAGAAGTAGGTCACTGGAGGACCGTCCGGCCGGCATGGCGGGAGTGCGTTCAGTGCTCCCGCCGTGCGGCCGGTATCCAACTGCGTGAGAGGGAACGGATCCGGTGACCGTGTCAGAGCAGACCAAGCCCGGTAGACCTGCCTCCCCGGCGGAGGCGTGGAACTCGAAGACCTTCACCGTCGGCTTCGTGCTGAAGCTCGTGCTGATGTGCCTGGTCAACGCCTTCGGCATCTACATGGTCTATGCGGCCTTCGCCGAAGGCTCCTGGTGGATTCTCGCCGGGACGGTGGTGATCCTCCTCGCCGTCGACTACACCTACTTCACGAACCGCTTCACCCTGCCCGCGAAATACATGCTGCCCGGCGTGATCTTCCTGCTGGTCTTCCAGGTGTTCGCGGTGTTCTTCAACGGCTACATCGCGTTCACCAACTACGGGGACGGGCACCGCCTCGACTCGCCCGAGGAAGCCGCGGCGTTCGCCCTGCTCCAGGACACCAAGTGCGTGCCGGGCGGCGCATACTACCCGATGGCCGCCGTCCGCCAGGGAAGCGAGATCTTCATCGCGATCTCCAGGCCCGACGCCAGCGTCTGGGTCGGCAACGACGCCAACCCGATGACCCCGGTTCCGGGGGCCCAGGTGGGCGCCGGTGGCCGGATCGACGCCGTCCCCGGCTACGAGATCGTGCCCGCGGCCGAGATCGGCCAGAAGCTGCAGGGACTGAAGGCGCCGATCGGGGACGAGCCGGGCCGGGTGATCCAGGCGGCCGGCGTGATGGCCTGCGACGCGGCGTCCACCCTCAGCTGGGACCCGGTCGCCCAGACCATCACCGACTCGACCACGGGGACGGTCTACCACGCCACTGACCAGGGCTTCTTCCTGTCGGACAGCGAGAACGCGGGCTCCCATCGGTTCCGCACGGGCTGGCAGGTGTTCGTCGGCCTCGACAACTTCACCAGCGCGTTCTTCTCCGACTCCGAGTACGGCCAGTACTTCCTGTCGGTGACGGTGTGGACGTTCGCCTTCGCCTTCCTCTCGGTGTTCCTCACCTTCGTCCTCGGCACGTTCCTGGCCATCGTCCTCAACGACGAACGGGTGAAGGGACGCAAGCTCTACCGGACCCTGCTGCTGCTGCCCTACGCCTTCCCGTCCTTCCTGGGCGCCCTGGTGTGGCGCAACATGCTCAACGTCGACGGCTTCATCAACCAGCTGTTCGGGGGAGCCAACGTCGACTGGCTGCAGACCCAGACCGAGAGCGGCTACTGGCTCGCCCGCGGTGCGCTGCTGCTGGTCCAGCTCTGGCTGGGCTTCCCCTACATGTTCCTGATCTCGACCGGCGCGCTGCAGTCGCTGCCGAGCGACCTCAAGGAGGCCGCCACGGTGGACGGGGCGAGTCCGATCCGGATGTGGCTCAACGTGACCGGCCCGCTGCTGCTGATCGCGACCGCACCCGTCCTGGTGGCCTCGTTCGCGTTCAACTTCAACAACTTCACCCTGATCTACATGCTGACCAGGGGCGGGCCGTCGTTCGGGGCCACCGAACCGGTCGGCGCCACCGACATCCTGATCTCGATGGTCTACCGGATCTCGGGCGTCGGCGGTGGTGCGGCGCGAGCCGACCTCGGCCTGGCCGCGGCGCTGTCGATCATCATTTTCGTCATCGTCGCCGTGATCTCCGTCCTGGGGTTCCGGCAGACCCGCAAGCTCGAGGAGATGGTCTAGATGTCGTCGCAGACCCTGCCGGGCCGCGCCCGCACGACCCCGACGATCCCGCAGCAGAACCGGCCCGGCTTCGGCCGGTGGTTCGGCAGCGTCGGCCTGCGCCACATCGTCGGGTTCGTGGCGGTGGTCTTCGCCGCCTTCCCGATCGTCTACGTGATCTCCGCGTCCGTGTCGACGAAGAACACCATGACCGACGCGAACAACCTCTTCGCCACCTTCACCTGGGAGAACTACGCGATGCTCGGGTGTGACCCGGCCCTCGCGGCGGACACGAACCGGTGCGCGAAGGTCCAGTACTTCTGGCAATGGTTCGTGAACTCGCTGGGGATCTCGTCGGTCACCGCGATCGGCACCGTTCTGATGGGCGCCGCGGCCGCCTACGCGTTCTCGCGGTTCCGGTTCACCGGGCGCCGCTTCGGCCTGAGCGCACTGCTGGTCATCCAGATGTTCCCCCAGATGCTCGCCTTCGTGGCGATCCTGATCCTGATGACGGCCCTGGGCGAGGTGGTCCCGATCCTCGGCACCGGGTCGGCGGTCGCGCTGGTCGCGGTCTACCTGGGTGGTGCGCTGGGAGCCAACACCTTCCTGATGTACGGCTTCTTCAACTCGATCCCGCACTCCCTGGACGAGGCCGCGAAGATCGACGGTGCGACCCACGCCCAGACCTACTGGACGATCATCGTGCCGCTGGTGATCCCGATCCTGGCGGTGACCGCGCTGCTGAGCTTCATCGGGACCTTCGGCGAATACATCCTCGCCAGCGTGGTGCTCGGCAGCGGCGCTCAGTCGACCTGGACCCTGCCGATGGGGCTGTACCTGCTGGTGGGCGACAGCCGGGCACCGGAGCTGACCCTGTTCTCCGCGGGCGCCGCCGTCGCCGCCCTGCCGGTCCTGCTGCTCTTCCTCCTGCTGCAGCGCTACATCGTCTCCGGGCTGACCGGCGGGGCCGTGAAGGGCTGAGCCGGATGACTGCGCCACACCTTCTCGACCGGCCGCACCACGACGGTTCGAGCCTGTACGTCGACGGCAGGGAGTTCAGCCTGGGGGACGTCGTGACGGTGCGACTGCGCGTCCCGCGGGGTTTCGGCGAGACCGGAGTGCTCCTGCGGGTGTCGCGCGACGGCGACCCGCTGAAGCTGCCCGCGCGGGTGGTGCGGGACGACGCCCACGAGCGGTGGTACTCGGTCGACATGCCGGTGGACAACCCCGTGGTCAGCTACCGCTGGCTGCTGCGCCGCGAACACGACTATGTGTGGCTCACCAATCGCGGGCTGTTCGCCCGGGACGTGTCGGACGTGGGCGACTTCCGGGTGACGGTGTTCGGTGGCGCCCCGGAGTGGGCCGACGACGTCGTCGGGTACCAGGTCTTCCCCGACCGGTTCGCCCGCTCGGCCGCCGCCGATGCGCGGCCCGCTCCGGAATGGGCGGTTCCTGCGGGCTGGGACGACGAGCCGGCCAGGGAGGGCGAGGCCGCCGTCCGGCAGTTCTTCGGAGGTGACCTCGACGGCATCGCCGGGAAGCTCGACCACCTCCAGGCCTTGGGGGTCAACCTGCTCTACCTGACCCCGTTCTTCCCCGCTCGCAGCGCGCACCGCTACGACGCGTCCACGTTCGGGCAGGTCGACCCGGCACTGGGCGGGGACGAGGCCCTCGCCAAGCTCGCGCGCGCCGTCCATGAGCGCGGCATGCGGCTGATCGGCGACCTCACCACCAACCACACCGGCGACCGCCACGAGTGGTTCCAGAAGGCACTGGCGGATCGGCGCTCGGTCGAGGGCGGCTTCTACTACTGGGCCGAGGACGCACCCATCGACTTCGCCCGTTGGCAGCGTTCCCAGGCCGACCAGTGGGGAGCGGTGGTCGAGACAGAGGTCGACGGCGTCCCGTTCGACTACGTGTCCTGGCTGGGCGTGCCGTCCCTGCCCAAGCTCAACTGGGGCTCCAGGGAACTCTGGGGACGGATGGTGTCCGGCCCGGACTCGGTGATGGCGCGCTACCTGCACGAACCCTTCGGGCTGGACGGGTGGCGGATCGACGTCGCGCACATGACCGGACGATATGCGGCCGACGACTACTACGCGGACGTGGCCCGGGCGGCCCGCGCGACGGTGGACGAGGTGCACGGGCTGCTGGTCGGCGAGCACTTCTACGACCTGTACAACGACCAGCTCGGGGACGGCTGGCAGTCGGTGATGAACTACCAGGGCTTCATCAAGCCGCTCTGGTCGTGGCTCACCAGACCCGCCACCGACCTGGGGTTCGCCGACATGCCGCTGCCCATCCCGAGGCGCCCGGGAGAAGCCGTCGTGGCGACCATGCGGGACTTCGACGGCTCAGTGCCGTGGCTGCTGCACTCCCGGCAGTGGAACATGCTGGGTTCCCACGACACCGCACGGATCGCGACCATCACCGGCGACCCGCGGCTGGTGGAGGTGGGTGCGACCTGGCTGTTCACCTACCCGGGGATCCCGGCGCTCTTCGCCGGGGACGAGGGCGGCGCCCTCGGTGACAACGGCGAACACTCGCGAACGAGCATGCCGTGGGACCAGATCGCCGCCGGCGGCGGTCCGCGCTGGGATGCGTCGACCTTCGAGCGCTACCGCAGCCTGATCGCGCTGCGACGGGGGAGTGCGGCGCTGTCCGACGGTGGCCTGCGCTGGGCCGTGATCGCTGGTGACGCGATCGCCTACCTGCGTGAGACGGCCGAGGAGCGGGTGCTGGTCGTGCTGGCCCGCGCGCCCTGGGAGGGCGCCCGCCTGCCGGGGTGGCTGGTGGACGCGGGGGAGCGTCCCGAACTGCTCTACGGCGGCAGCGCCGCCGGGACGCCGGGTCTGTCGTTCGACGGCGATCACCTCCTGGTGTCGGGTGACGGCCCGGCGGTGGGCGTCTGGCGCCTCGCAGGTGGGCGAGCGGCGCGCTGACGTTCGTCCACCCGCCGCCCGGACCTACGGGCCCTCCTTACCGTCCTCGCACGAGTCGGCGGGTGCGGCCGGCGGGGCGGCACGCCAGTTGTCGCGCAGCGTGATCGCGCACTCCGACGATCCCAGGACGTTGTGGGTGTGACCCGGGATGGCGACGCTCCAGGCGCGGGGTCCGAGCCGCTGGGCGAGCCGGTTCGACCATTCGGGCCTGGAGAACGAGTCCAGGCCGCCGGACAGCAGCAGTGTCGGCACGTCGCTCGTGGCCACGGACGTCGGGTCCGCCGACGGCACGCTCCACGCCCGGCACGCCTCCTCGTAGGGCGACTCGGCGAAGGCCCGCCGGTACGCCGACCGGCCGGCGACGGCCTCCTCGAGGCGGGAGCGGTCACTGGGGAGCTGATCACAGAAGTCGGTGAGGAACAGGCCCAGGGCGAAGGTGGAGCGATCCCGGCACATGGCGATGTAGCCCGAGCAGAACGGCGGATCGGCGGCGGCGAGCCCGGCGAGGGCAGGGTGGAGCCGGCCGCGGGCCGCCGCGGCGATCATCGCCGGGACCGCGCCGACGTGTTCGGGTCCGTCGCCGCCGAGCGCCCCGCGCACCAGGCGGACGAGCTTCGCGTCGTCCACGATGACCCGGACGCCACCGCTGGTCCCGGTGAGCGCCGTGCTCCCGGTCACGGCGAGCGCCTTTCGCCAGCTCGCGAGCAGGCCCGGGTGGGCCTGGGCGAGTTCGGCCAGTGCAGAGTCCAGGCCCAGCACGCCCGCGGTCAGGGGGTCGACCTCGGCGGACGCGGGGGAGTCGAGGACCAGCTTCTCGACCCGGCCGGGATACCGGGCGATGTAGGCGAGCGCGGTGCGCGACGTCGTGCCCTGGCTGCCGCCACCACCCCAGACCTCCTCCCCGAGGGCCATTCGGAGGTCTTCGATGTCACCGGCGTTCGCCGCCGCACCATAGTCGGCGGGCTCAAGGCCGGCGGCACGCAGCCGGGTGGCGCAGCCGGCGACCGCCGAGACGAACGCCTCCCGCGTGGCCTGGTCCTGATCCGGCACCGCTGCTGTCGCGACCTGGTCGACCTCGGGGCAGGTCAACGGCACGTCCGTGTTGCCGACGGTGCCGCGCGGGGAGAGGTTGGCCACGATCCTGCGCGCCCGGGTCGCACCGGCCGCGACGTCGCCGCCGAGCGAACCCGGCATCCCCGGGTCCTTGCCAAAAGTGGTCCCCAGTCCGGGCTCCGGTTCCGCACCCACGGGCCAGACCTTGAGCACGAGCAGCTTCAGCGTCGGGCCGTCCCGCCGTTCGCGGTTCTGCAGCACGGTGAGTTCGCCGCACTCGTGGCGGGAGACGAACTGGGCCTCCACATCGGCCGGGCACTCGACCCAGCTGAGGTCGGGAACGACCGTGGGGCCTGGCTGGTGGGACGAGGTGGGGGCGAGCGTCGCGCCGGACCCGAACGTGCAGCCGGTGACTCCCAGGGCCGCAGCCAGGCACGCCGCTGCGGCCCGGGCCGGCCGGTTCACGGGTCCATCCGCTGGTAGGCGCCTTCGGTCATCATCCGGACGACCGCCAGCTCGCCGGAGGACGTGGCCGGCACGCCGAGCATGCGCAGCGTCAGCGTGTCCGCGGAGACCGTCCAGGCGAACCTGATGCTCGAGCCGTCACTCGAGGTGGTGAGCAACAGGTTCCCGTCCTCGTCGTACCGGTAGGTGCCGGCATCGCCGGGCTGCTGGGCGCCGCCGCCGTAGTTGGCGAACTGGGTCCAGGCGGTCTCGCCGAACTTGACCACCGTTGTCATGGTGCCGTCCGGCGCGAACTCCATCTCTTCCGGTTTGTAGGGGACGTTGAGCCGCTTCACGTCGGCGGCGGTGATCGTCCGCTGCCAGGACACCCCCACGGGGATCCGGTCGGACGCAGGCGTCGGTGCGGGCGTGCTGACCACCGACGGCGCGGTGGACGGCGCGTTCGCGGGGCCTGTGGGGGGTGCGGCGCAGGCGGTGCAGGCGGTGCAGGCCACGAGCGTGACCAGCAGGGTTCGGAGCAGCAGTGTCATCTCGCCTCCTTCGATCTCTCACCCTGACGACAGGCGCGGCCGGGTCACCTGGTTGACGTCCAGGTGGTGCCGGCAAGGAACACCCGGCGCGCGCCGCAGGTGTCGTCCTGACCGACGAAGCGGACGCCCGATGCCGTGCGCTGCCAGGTGTAGCGGCCGACCCCGCTGCCCGAGCAGACGTCCTCCTGGAACAGGGTGGTCGTCAGGGTGTCGCCGGCGGTTGCGAAGAGGGCCGCGCTCAGCACACCCGAGTACCCGGGGGGCGCGGTCACGTCGAGCCTGCCGTCGGGCCGGAACTGGAGCTGCCAGCGTCCGGCCAGGTGGGTGGGCTCGGTCGCGCGGCCCTCGAAGCGTCCGACCAGGCCGGGGGCGGCCGGTGCCGAGGTGGCCGGGATGCCGGTCAGTTGGGTCGGCGCGAATCGGGTCAGCACGGACGCCGCGCCGGCCACCATGACCACGACGGCCGCTGCTGCCGCCGCGACGATCCGGCGACCCCGACGCCGGCGTGCCCTGACGACCGCGAGCGACGACTCCACGGCGGGCGTCCAGTCGTCCGCGGCCGCGTGCAGGCCGGTGCGGATCCGGTCCTCAACCGACATCTTCGCCGACCTCCTCCCGCAGCAACTCCGCGAGTCGTCCTCTCGCCCGGAAGAGGTGCTGCTTCACCGTCGACTCCGACACCGCCAGCGTTCGGGCGATCTCCTGGACCGGCTGGTCGGCCCAGTAGTAGAGCACGACCGCGGCGCGCTGCATGGGGCTCAGCGTGCCGATGGCGGTCACCACCTCGGAACGTCCCGTCCGCTCGACGGCCGCCGAGGGGTTGCCGGCGAGCAGTTCGAGTCCTGGCCGGCGGTGTTCACGCCTGACCTGCCGTACGGCCATCCGGATCGCCACCCTGCGTACCCAGGCATCCGGTTGCTCGTAGCCGCTGACCGTGCCCCAGTGCCGCAGCATCTGGACGAAGGCGTCCTGGGTGATGTCCTCGGCGATACCCCGGTCGTGGACGATCAGGAAGACGGCGCGGGCCACCCTCGGATAGGTGGCCCGGTACCACCAGTCGAACTCGGCCTCCGCCTCGCGTCGCACGTCCACCTCCCGGGTGAGCGGCCTTCAACCAACAACAGTGCCGAGGAGGGCGTCCGGTTGACAGCCCCGGGAGACGAGTTCGGTAGTCCTGCCCAGGCGGATCCCGCTGGTCGATGACGTCCATCCGATGCCCGGGTGCCGCAGCGCGGTGGTCGGAGGCGACCGGATCGGCCGGCCCTACGCGAGATTCACCATGTGGGCGGACTCGCCGATGGCGTGTCGTTCGAATCGAACGACACATCTTGCCGCTTCACAAGCCGCAATGAGGCCCGGACATCCTTGACCTGCACAAGGTCGCGCCCATGACAGATTTCAGCAATCAGGCGCACACCATGAATATGACCACCGTGCGCCCACTCGGATCACTTTCCCATCCTTGAGACCGCAAGAATTCCGTAACACGGCTGTGGCATTCTCAAGCTGCAAGTGGACGGCACGGCCGCTCGTGGGGGCGAGTGGCAGTGGCCTGGACGAGAGCATTCGTGTTCGCCAGCTATGGGGGGTATGTCATGGCCTGTTTGACTCTTACCTGATTCGACACGGAGAGCCCGCCTGCTACGGACGGTCGATCGATTCGTGCCCCGGCCCAGCTCGTCCGGCAGTTGTGGACCCTTGCCGGAATCGCGGGACAGGATCGAATCATCGACCCTGCCTCACCGTTGGCGCACGGCTTCCTCGGGACTCTCCGGCCCGTAGCGACAAGGGGTGACGGCCGTCGTTCTGCCGACCCTGCGTCTGCCTGCGGCTCAGACCATGAATCTCAAGTTCGATGTGCCCTGACCTGGGGGAATGTGGGGAGACGGTGTTGCACACTCTGGCATTTCGTGAGCTCTTGTTCTCGGCGTCGCAGGGAAAGGGCTGTCCGCGTAACTCCGGGCGGCCGGCCCCCCGCGCGGGCAGAGCGGAACAGCCGTGACCACCACCGTGACTGCCCGCGAAGGGCGGCTCGGTTCCGCCCGCGCCGCCCGCGCGGCCATCGCCGGGATCGCGCCCACGGCATCCGACCGAGTCGAGCGCCTGGTGTCGCTGACGCTCGGCCTCGGGCTCACGATCTGGCTCGTGCTCAACCCGCCCGGAGCCTGGGCGTCGATCGCCGCGCTCGTGCTTGGACTCGCGGTGGTATGGCGAACCGGCACTTTCCGGCATCAGGCCATCTTCATGGCTTTTGCGGTGGCAGCAGGCATCGCCTCGCTCGACTACCTGGCCTGGCGTCTTCAGGTGCTCAACCTGGGTGCATTGTGGATTGCTGTTCCGCTCCTGTTGGCTGAAGCGTTCGGCATTCTTCACTCGGTCGGTGTGCTGTACACGCTTTGGCCCCGGCCAGAACCTGAACTCAGCCTCACCGACGATGCGACCCGACGACCCGTCTTCATCTTCATTCCCACAGTCAACGAGGGCGTCCAGATTCTCCGCAGGACGGTCACCGCCGCGCAATCAGCAGCCCAGAGCTTCGCCTCCGCCTACCCTGGCGCCTCAATCTCGATCGTCATCTGCAACGACGGGTTCGTCGCCGGGTATCCCTCGTGGCGCGATGTTGACGACCTGGCAAACGAACTCGGGGTTCGATGCGTGACTCGTCAGACCGGCGGCGGCGCCAAAGCCGGGAATATCGAGCATGCCCGCCAACTCGTCGGAGCCACGGGAGAGGCGCTGCTCGTCATCTTCGATGCCGATCAGGTAGCGGAGCCCGACTTCCTGCTGGCGACTGTTCCCCTACTCGCCGACCCCACGCTCGGCTGGGTCCAGACCGGCCAGTACTACTCCAATCTGGACAATCCGGTCGCCCGCTGGGCCGAAGACCAGCAGGCCATCTTCTATCGGCTCCTCTGCCCGGGAAAGTCGCGTCTCAACGCCGCATTCATCTGTGGCACGAATGTCGTCATCCGCGCCTCAGCGCTCGATGAGATCGGCGGCCTGCCAACCGACTCGGTCACCGAGGACTTCGCCGCATCGCTCAAGCTCCACCAGCGCTGGCGGTCGGTCTTCGTCCCGGGGGTGCTCGCGACCGGCCTCGGGCCGATGGATCTGCCGTCCTACTTCACGCAGCAGCGACGATGGGCCATCGGCACGCTTTCGGCCATCCGCACGAACGGCCGGGAGATCTTCCTGCCCGGGCATGGTCTTGATCGACGCCAGAGGGTCCAGTACGCGCTTGCGGCCACGCACTACTTGAGCGGTCTGAAGGACATCGTCTTCATCCTCAGCCCCGTGGTCTTCCTGCTGACCGGGACCCCGGCCGTCAAGGGCCTCCTGCTCTCGACGTTCCTCTGGCACTTCCTTCCCTTCCTCTTCTTCAGCCAGGTGGCGTTCTGGTGGTACGCGGGCCGGATCACCAGCTTCCGGGGCGTCCTGATCGGAGTGCTGAGCGCGCCGACGCTGGTCGGGGCACTCTTCACCGCCGCCTCGGGCCGCAGGATCGGGTTCACGGTGACCGCGAAGACGCGTACATCCGGTGGGAAGTGGCGCTACCTCTCGACCCACCTGATCCTCGGGCTACTTGCGGCGTCGTCACTGATGGTGAGCGCGCCGCAGCTGAGCGCGGCCAAAGGCCTCAGCATCATCTGGGTGGTCTACAGCATCCTGTGCCTGAGTGCGGCGGGCTGGCTGGCCTGGCAGGCGTCCGGCGAGGAGCCTCACGCGCGTCCCCGGCGTTCCTCGCTCGCGCGACGTCTCTCGATCATCCGGGGATCGAGACGACCGGTCGTCGTCGCAGTGGCCACGACCCTGGTCGCCTCGGCTCTCGGCCTGGGATGCGTGGCGGCCAGCGCCTTGCCCCGAACCGTGCCCGTCGCCTTCACGGCCCACCCGGGAGAGCCGGTGCGCTACGGGGTGTCCGCTCCGGGCGACGCCGGGCCGCGCTCGGTGCCTTCACTGGACCTGAGTCGCGCCGACATCATCGGGCGCCACCAGTTCGTCACCGACGGCTTCGACGCCGCCTGGGCGCAGGACTTGCACGCCCAGGGTGCAGTGCCGTGGCTCACGCTCCACTTCGGCTCGGCGGGCAATGAACTGGGCTCCGGTCTCCTGGCCATTCGGAACGGAGTCCACGATGACGACCTCAGGCGATGGGCAGGCAGCCTGCGGGAGTTCGGGCGGCCGGTCTACCTGACCGTGCTCCAGTTCGTCGACGCGAACTGGCCGGAGACCTCCGCAGTCGCCAATGGCGGGGTACCCCAGGATGTCCGGCCCGCGTGGGAGCACATTCGCGACATCTTCCAGGCAGCGGGCGCAACGAACGTGGGCTTCGTATGGTCACCCGCCTTCCCGGATGCCGACCTGACCTATGCCCCGCCGGACTCGGAGATCGACGTCGTGCAACTGACGGTGCTGAACTACGCCGACCAGCACCCGGGCCCGACCACGAGCGAGCACGAGGGGCGCGATGTGACCCGCATCACCAGATCTCTCGACGTGCTGTCCCGGCACCATCCAGGAAAGCCGCTCCTCCTCGAGATCGGCACCTCCCTCCCGGCCGGGAAGAAGGCGCCGTGGCTCGACCGGGTTGTCCGTGCGTCGGAGACAGTCGACGAGGTCGTCTCGGTGGTCTACCACGAGGCACCACCGGACGGCGATGCGGCAGCCCAGGCCTGGTCCATCAGCTCCGATGCCCGGGCCGTCGACCAGTGGCAAAGGCTGCTCGCGACGGGCAGCCTTGAGCGGGACGAGGGCGGGCGATGACGGTGACGGGCGCCGGGGCGCGCGGCGTTGCGGAGCGCCCTCCGACGGTCCAGACGGATGCACGCCGTGAGCTCCGACTCCGTGTGCGTGCGGACACCGAACCATTGGTCGCCACGACACGCAATGCCACCCGGATCCTGCTCGGTCTGCTGCTCGCGCTGCAGTTCGGGTCGATGTCGACCCTTCAGAACGGCGCATTCCAGGATGAGGCGTTGTACGTGTACGAGGGTCGATGGACCCTCCAGCGACTGCTGACAGGTGCTCCGCTGCCCGAACCGTTCGGGCTGTACACGTCGGGCTCGCCGTACCTGTACCCGGTCATTGCCAGTCTGCTTGATGCCGCGGGCGGGCTCGAACTCGCCCGGGCATTCAGCATGTTGTGTGCCTTGGGCGTGACCGTGGGCGTGTTCCGGGCCTCCAGGAGCCTCTACGGAGACCGGGCGGGTCTGCTGGCAGCTGCCGTGGTCTCCACGAGTGCGCCCCTGCTCTTCGTCGGCCGACTCGCGACCTACGACGCCCTGGCCATCCTGCTGCTGGCCGGCGCATTCTCCGCGGCGATGCACGCGAGCCGGCGTCCAGCGCTGCAGGCCTTCACCGTCGCCCTGCTGCTCGGTGGCGCGGCGCTGACGAAGTATGCGGCGGCGATCTTCGGTGCCCTCGTGCTCGCGGCCTTCGTGGTCAGGGTCGTCGTCCGAGGTGGCCGTTCGTTCGTCCTGCGCGCCGCCGCCGGACTCGCCGCCGGCGGATCGATCATCGCTGCGATCGCCTACCTGCTCACCCGGCTCGACAGCACGCTGGTGGACGGTGTCTTCGCGACGACCGCCGACCGACAGGTCCACATGGCAGGGGAGCGCGTTCCCATCCTGATGCACGCGCTCTCGCTGACCGCGGTGGCGCTCGTGCTTGTCGTGATCGGTGCCGTGCTCCTCCTGCGAAGGGGGAGTGTCTGGCACGAGCGTTCGCTGGCACTCATCCTGTCCAGCGCCGTGCTTGTCGCACCGGTGTACCACTCCCTCAAGGTGGAGCCGACGTCGCTTGAGAAGCACCTCGCCTACGGACTGCTGGTCGCCGCTCCCATTGCCGGCTTCGCGATCTCGAGGTTGGCGCCGATGACCCGCTCAACTCGGTGGCGTTCGATGGTGGCCGGCGTCGCCCTGCTTGCACTCCCCGCGGCGATGAACGTGGACCTTGCGCAGCGCACCTACCTGGCCTGGCCCGATCCGACCGAGGAGCTCCACGTCCTCAGACACGTGATCCGACCCCAGACATCCCGGGTGCTCGCCGAGGAGGTCGAGGTCCTCAAGTACGGGCTCACCCCGCAACCCGCCGACTACTGGCAACTGACCGGAACGGACTACTTCGAGTACCAGAGCAGCAGCGGTGAACACCTCTCCGGGCTACCCGCCTATCGCGCTGCGATCGCCGACGGCTACTTCGACGTGATCGCGTTTCGGAACGGCCCGGGCGCCGCAGTGGCCTCCGGTGTCGCTGATCTGCTGCCCGGGAACTACACGCTCGTCGCAGATCTCCCGTTCCGCACGTCCTCGGGCCCGGGCTCGTACCGAGTCTGGCGACACGGAGCCGGGGCGGGCGACGCGGCAGACGGTCGGCGGTGAGGGAGTCCGCTCGTTCGGCACACTGACCACTCCGAAGGGCGCACGCCATCAGAAGGCGACGCCAGGTGGACAGCGGTTTGTGCTCACGGCCGATCGGGTTCTATTTTCTACATACCGTATTAGAGAAAATAGAGGAGCCCTCATGTCCGACGATCTGATCCTTGACGTTCGCGCAGAGATCCCGGCCCGGCGCCACCAGCTGATCTTCGAGACCTACGGCGCGCTGGTGCCGGGTGCCGCGTTCGTGCTCGTCAACGACCACGACCCGAAGCCCCTCTACTACCAGTTCTCGGCCGAGCATGCCGGCGACTTCACCTGGGACTACCTGGAGGAGGGCCCAGAGGTCTGGCGCGTCCGGATCGGCCGCCCCTGACGCTGGGCCGCCGCGCGCGGGCGGTCCACTCGGGTCGTCTATGGCGTGGGGTAGCCGGCCAGGAACTGCGGGGTGCCGGTGTTGCTGTTGTCGGCCTGGGTGCCCGTGTCGTTGACGACGTGGACGATGGTCCCGGCCCCGAGGTTCACGGTCATCACGTGCCGAAGCTTCACGCCCCGGCGGTCAGGCACCTCGAAGCCGCTGGCGGTGACCACGTCCGGGTTGTTCCGGTTGTAGACGTACACGCCGGCGCCGTCGAGCCGATGCGACCGGACCCTGTCCGACACCTTGTAGCCGGGGTAGCCCAGGGTGCCGTCCGGCTGCGTCCAGTCGGCCTGGGTCGGCGGGTCGTACGGCAACTCGTTCTGGTACAGCACCACCCGACCCCGCTCGCCCTTCCACAGCGTGTTGTAGCGCTGGAAGTGTTCGACGAAGAGTCCGGTCGCGGTCACGTCGTCGCCGTTCACGATCAGGCCGTAGGTGCCGATGTTGGTGCGCCAGCGCTGCGTGTCGCCTTCGGCGCCGTCGAAGCCCTCGGCCCCGTGGTCGGCGCGCCAGACCCAGATGTGGTCGACCAGCACGCCGTCGGCGTTGACCTCCAGCGCGGTCCGCGTCCGGCCGACGTGCGGCCCGCCCACGCGGAAGTAGACGTCGTTCAGCGTGATCGGGTTACGGGACGAGTGGTGCCGGGCCTTCCCGTGATCCGTGCCGATCCGAAGCAGCACCGGCGACAGCCGTTCGCCGGCGTCGAACGTCACGCCGGCCACGACGATGCCCGGCGCGTCCGAGACCTCCATGGGGACGGCGCCCTTCGCCGCGGTCAGCGTCGCATGACCCAGTCCCAGCACCACCGTGCCGGGCCGGGTGACCCGGATCGTCCGGTCGATGTCGTAGACACCGGGCGTCAGGATCAGGTGCTTGCCTCGGGCCAGCGCCGCGTTGATGGTTCGGGCCGAATCCTCCGGCGTGGCGATGAAGAAGTCCGAGATCGGCACGCTGCGGCCGGCCGTCCGTCCACCGTCCCAGGACACTCCGCGGGTGTTCTGCCTCGCCTCGGGCACGCGGACGAAGTACTTGCCGGCGCCGTCGACGTACAGGTACGGCTTCTCCCGGCTGACCGGCGTCCGCTCGATGGTGGTGTACGGCGGATCGGGGAAGGCGGCGTCGTCCGGCGCACCGATGACGCCGGAGAACACCTGGTTCCAGACCCCGTTGCTCCAGCTGCCCACTTCGCTGTTGCGGGTCAGCCACTGCTGCTGCGAGCCGTTCACGACGGTGGGCAGCTTCGAGTCCGCGATGAACCCGCCACTGGCGTACTGGGGACCGGCCGTGCAGTAGTCCATCAGCGACAACTGGACGCTGCCGGTGACCTGCACGCGACGCAGCGACACCGCCTGGGACACCGCCCAGAAGTTCGCGGTGGAGCGGCACGGGTCCTGACCGGCCTTGTTGACCTCGAGCGTCAGGTTCGCCAGCGTGCGCCAGAAGTTGGTCAACGCGAGGCAGTTGCTGGTGCCGTCGTTCTCCAGGCACCGGTTGTAGACCTCGATCGCGCCGTTCACCCGGACGTCGCCAGGCGTGGCGCCCAGGCCCGCAACCTCGGTGTAGTAGCCCACCTGGAACTGCAGCGGCTCGGTCGCCGTCCCGTAGTCACCCGGCAGGAAGTAGACCGCGTGCCTGGCGGTGCCCATCTCGTCGTCGACCTGTGCGGCCGCGAGATCGGTCAGGGTCGTCCTGATCTCGGCCAGCGGCGTCGCCGGACTGAAGATGGTCACGTTCGGGCCGAAGTCGGGACGCCTCGCGTCGACCGGCCGGGGATGGGCGGACGGCGAGGCGTGCGCCGGGAGGCTGGTCAACATGCCGACGGCGAGCGCCGCGCCGGTGAGCAGGGCGGCGATGCGGTGGGGGCGGTGGGGTGACATCCGCGGTCCTCTCCGTGGAGGGTCACCGGCGGCGGGGGTGCCGACCGGACTCTCGGAACATAGCGGCCGGGCCGAGGCCCGCTCAATGCACTCTTCTACGCCTTTCGTCCTCGACTGCAGATCGACAAGGACCCGCCCAGGCCCACTGTCCATCCGCCGGCAGCCTGCGCGGCACCGCCGCCACCACCACAAGGTGGACCCAAACCGTCGTCATCGACGGACTCGGTCCACCTTGCGGAGGGTGGGGCGGCGGGGGTCGTGGGGCTTAGCCCTTGCTCGTGCCGCGATAGGCGCGCGGGCTCTGCTCGTGCAACTGGCTGAAGCGGCGGGAGAAGTACGCCGCGTCGTCGTAGCCGACCTCGGCGGCGATGGTGGTGATCGGCTTGTCGCTGGTGTCCAGCAGCACGCGTGCCCGCTGCATGCGCAGCAGCGTGCGGTAGGCCATCGGGCTGTAGCCCGTCGCGTCCTTGAACACGGCGATCAGGTGTGACGTCGACATGCTCACGGTGCGCGCCAGGTCGGCCAGCGTGAGCGGCTCGGCCAGGTTCTCGGACAGGTGCTCCTTCACCTTGTCGACCGGATTGTCCCCGGGCTTCTCCGGGCGCCCGGCCGCGATGCTCGTCATCAGGTGCCACGCCGCCCCGGACGCCGCCAGCAGGCTCTGCCTCGTGTCGTCGTGCTCCAGGTGGTCGATCGTCTCGCCGATCAACGAGATGCTGATCGCGAACCGCGGCACGTCCACCACCGGACGCTGCACCGTGGCCCCGCACGCCGCCACGAGTTCCGGCATCCGCTCGCCGGCCAGGTGCACCCACCAGATGGTCCACGGGTCGGCGCTGTCCGCCCCGTACGCGTGCGTCTGGCGTCTCGGGATGATCACCGCCTGCCGGGGCCCGACCACGTGCCGCACACCGTCGAGTTCGACCCAGCCCTGCCCCTGCGAGCACACGATCACGATCGTCTGGCCGGCCCCACCCGGCCGGACCCGGCCGTGCGACGTCGCCCTCGGGAAGTAGCCGCAGTCGGTGACCAGCACCTGCGAGGTGATCGGCTCCAGCAGCGCCGCCCGGACGATCGACCGCGGCACCACCCGGAGCCGCTGGCCCGGGAAGCCCTCCCGCTTCCAACCCGTTTCCGTGGTCATGATCAGAGTATTGTCCAAGTAGACGAGAAACGGTAACCTGTTCGGCCCCCTGCCGACCGGCATAACGTCGACTCATGCTCACAGCGGAGTCCAAGCTCGTTCTCCCCACTGCCCCCGCAGCGGTGGCGGACGACCCCGTCCGGGCCTGGGTACAGCCGGTCATGATCGACACCTATGACCTCGACGCTCCCGACGCCTACCCCGCCTACCTCGACCAGCGCGTCTACCAGGGGTCGTCCGGACGGGTGTACCCGCTGCCGTTCTACAGCCGCGTCGGCTCGACCAAGGCGCCGCGGGAGTGGCAGGCGCTGCACATCGAGAACGAGTACGTGCGCCTGATGGTCCTGCCCGAGCTCGGCGGACGGATCCACTTCGGCCTCGACAAGACCCGCGACTACGACTTCTTCTACCGCAACAACGTGATCAAGCCGGCCCTCGTCGGCGTCACCGGTCCCTGGCTGTCCGGCGGCGTCGAGTTCAACTGGCCGCAGCACCACCGTCCGGCCACCTACCTGCCGGTCGACTGGACCATCGAGGAAGAGGCGGACGGCTCCCGCACCCTGTGGTGCGCCGACCTCGACCCGTTCGCCCGGATGAAGGGGATGCACGGCGTCCGGCTCACCCCTGGCTCGTCACTGATCGAGCTCCGGGTCCGGCTGTTCAACCGGACCGACGACGTCCAGACCTTCCTGTGGTGGGCCAACGTCGCCGCGCGGGTGGGCGACGACTACCAGTCGTTCTTCCCGACCGACGTGCACGTCGTCGCCGACCACGCCAAGCGGGCCGTGACCACCTTCCCCCAGGCGAGCGGCAGCTACTACGGGGTCGACTACTCCCGCCGGGTGGACGCAGCCCATCCCGACGCCGACCGCATCGACTGGTACCGCAACATCCCGGTGCCGACGTCCTACATGTGCCTCGGCAGCGCCGACGACTTCTTCGGCGGCTACGACCACGGCCGCGGCGCGGGCTTCGTGCACTGGGCCGACCACCGGATCTCGCCGGGGAAGAAGCAGTGGACGTGGGGCAACTCACCCTTCGGCTGGGCCTGGGACCGCAATCTCACCGACGCGGACGGGCCGTACGTCGAGCTGATGGCCGGGGTCTACACCGACAACCAGCCGGACTTCACCTTCCTCGCACCGGGGGAGACCAAGTGACGTGCTGCTGCTCGACGAACCCACCCGCGGCGTCGACGTCGGCTCCAGGGCCCAGATCTACGACATCGTCCGGCAGCTGGCCGAGGCGGGGGCGGCCGTCGTCTTCACCTCCAGCGAGCTCGAGGAGCTCCCGCTGGTCTGCGACCGCGTGATCGTGCTCCGCGCCGGCCGGATCACCGCGGAGTACCGGGCGCCGAACATCCACACAGCAGAGCTGCTGGCCGCCGCGATGGCGACCGCGACCGAGGAGGTCCGACCATGACCGAGAGCCCAGCCACCACCCTCGCCGGAGGCCTGCAGCAGCGCTGGTCACGGCTGGTCACCAGCGGGACCGGGCTGAACATCATCGGCCTGCTGGCTGCCATCGCGATCCTCTACCTGGTGCTCAGCCTCACCGCCACCGGGTTCACGTCCGCCCCCAACCAGATGGGCCTGCTCCGGGACGCGGCGATGATCGGCGTGGTCGCGACCGGGATGACGCTGGTGATCGTCGCGGGCGAGATCGACGTCTCGATCGGCCCCGCCGTGGCGCTCTCCACCGTGATCTTCGCCAAGGCGATGACCAGTTTCGGCATGCCCGCGCTCGTGGCGATCCTGTTCACGCTCGCGCTGGGCGGCCTGTGGGGGCTCCTGGTCGGCTACCTGCGGGCCAAGGTCGGCGTGCCCAGCTTCATCGGCACCCTGGGCCTGTGGAACATCCTGGGCGGCCTGGCCCTGTTGACCACCGACGCCCTGCCCGTGCCGATCCCGATCACCGATCCCACGGTGGACCTGCTGTCCGGCCGGATCCTCGGCTCCCGACGCCGGCCTGGGTGATGCTGATCGCCTTCGTGCTCTTCGGCTACATCTCCACCCGGACCGCCTATGGACGCTCGGTCTTCGCGGTCGGCGGCAACTCCGCGTCGTCACGGCTCGCGGGCATCAATGTCGCCAGGATCCGGATGCTGATCTTCGTCACCACCGGCGTCCTGTCCGCCCTCAGCGGCGTGCTGCTGGCCGCCCGGCTCGGCTCCGGCAACGGCGGTGCGGCGAAGGGGCTGGAGTTCAGCATCATCGCCGCGGTGGTGGTCGGCGGCACGGCCATGACCGGCGGCCGGGGCAGCCTGCTGGGCACCTTCCTCGGCGTGATCTTCATCACGCTGCTCGGCAACGGGCTGGTCCTGCTCGGGGTCAACTCGTTCCTGCAGCAGGTCGTCAGCGGCGCGATCATCGTGATCGCCGTGCTGCTCAACGTCCTGATCTCCCGCCGCAGAGGCATCTCCACCACAGACTGAAAGGCCTTGCCAGATGAGCGAAACCATGCGTGGCGTGTTCCTGCCCGGGAACTCCACCGCCGAGGTCCGCGATTACCCCGTCCCCACACCGGGACCCGGCCAGCTCCTGCTGAGGATGGGCGCGTCCGGGATCTGCGGCAGCGACATCGGCTATATCTTCCACGAGTACAAGACCCACAAGGGACTGGACGGCAAGCCCGCCTACCACGGCGTGATCGCCGGCCACGAGCCGTGCGGACGGGTGGTCGCGGCCGGTCCGGACTGCCGGCGATTCGCCGAGGGTGACCGGGTGCTCGTCTACCACATCGTGGGGTGCGGCCGCTGTCCGAACTGCCGGGCCGGGCACTACATCAGCTGTTCCGACCAGACCCACCGGGAGGCCTACGGCTGGCAGCGCGACGGCGGTCACGCCGACTACATCCTGGCCGAGGAGTCGACCTGCATCCCGCTGCCGGAGCCGCTGACCTACGAGGACGGCGCCCTGATCGCCTGCGGTTTCGGCACGGCGTACGAAGGCCTCAGCCGGACCGGCCTGCACGGTGGTGAAGACCTGCTGGTCGTCGGCCTCGGGCCGGTCGGGATGGCCGCGGCCACCATCGGCCGGCTGCTCGGCGCCCGTCGGGTCATCGGCGTGGAACGGGGAGCGGAGCGGATCTCGTTCGTGGCGGGCACCGGCCTGCTGGACGACGTGGTGATGGCGGACGAGAACTCCGCGGACGCGGTCCTCGACCTCACGGACGGCGTCGGCTGCGCCGTGGCCGTGGACTGCTCGGGAAGCGCCCCCGGCCGTTCGACCGCGCTCAACGCGGCGGCCGAGTGGGGCCGGGTCTCGCTCCTCGGCGAGGGCGGCCGGCTGGAGACCGAGGTGTCCGACGTGATGCTGCACAGGCAGCTGACGGTCTTCGCCTCCTGGGTCACGTCGCTGCAGGGCATGGAGAAGCTCACCTGGATGCTGCAGGCCGAGGGCGTCCACCCTGACCGGGTGATCAGCCACCGGATGCCGCTCTCGCAGGCGAACGAGGCCTACACCCTCGCCGCGTCGGGTGCCGCGGGCAAGGTGATGATCGTCCCCGACGAGCAGCCGTGACGCCGTTCGAGACGGTCCGGACCGCCGACCTCACGCTGGTCTTCTGGCCGGGCTGCGGCGGTCGGCTCCTCTCGCTGCAGGCGCTCGGCATCGACTTCCTCTGGCGCAACCCGGCGTACGTGGACGCGGGGCTGGCCCTCGTCCGCCCGAAGGAGGAGTGGGCGCCGCTGGACGGCTCGATGGGTTCCTGGGCGAACGTCGGCGGCTCGAAGGCCTGGCCCGCGCCGCAGGGCTGGGCGGGTGCGGGGGAGTGGCCCGGACCGCCCGACGACCGACTGGACTCGGGGTGCTGGTCGCTCGCGCGGGACGACGATCCGGCCACCGCAGAGGTGCGCGTGTCGATGGCCAGCCCGGACGACGACCGGACCGGGCTGAGGATCACCCGCGAGTTCTGGATCCCGCAGCAGGGGACCGCCTTCCGCCAGCGGAACACGTTCACCAACGTCGGCGACCGGCCCGTCCGCTGGTCGGTCTGGGAGGTATGCCAGGTCGACACCGAGGACTGTGTCGGCGGGACCGTCCGGGTTGGCACCGACCACTCGGCCGCGCCGCTGCGGATGCTCAGTGTCGTCGGGGAACCCGGCACCGGCACGACCGTTGGCGACGACCTCGTCATTCCGGTCGAGGACGTGGTGGGCAAACTCGGCTTCCCGTCCGCCACCCGGCACATCGCGCTGGACCGTCCCGACGGCAGGTCGTTGGAGATCGGCTTCGCCGTGGCGGCGGGCCGCAGCTATCCCGATGGCGGCAGCAGGGCCGAGCTCTGGATGCAGTGCCCCATTCCGGCGCCGCTGCCGGAGTTCGGTGGCCTGCACCCGCAGGCACGGCTGGTGGAACTGGAGGTGCTCGGCCCGCTCTGCGACCTCGCGGCGGGAGAGTCGACCAGCCTCGACCTGCAGTGGCGGGCTACGCTCCGGGGACCGGCACGCCCACGGCGCCGCGCGCCATCCACATCGTCGGATCGGCCAGCGGGCGGAAACTGAACTGCTCGTACAGACCGTGCGCGTCGGCCGTCGCCAGCAGGACGCGCCGGAGGCCCAGTGGCTGCAGGTCGGCCAGGACGCCCTCGATGAGCAGCTTGCCCACGCCCTCACCCCGGCAGTCCGGGTCGACGAAGACGTCGCACAGCCAGGCGAACGTGACGCCGTCGGTGACCACCCGGGCGTAGGCGACCTGCCGTCCGTCGTCCGAGCGGACGACGGCGTAGTTGCGCGAGCCGTCCATCGCCCGGTCCTGCACGTCCCGCGCCCGGCCCTCGGCCCAGTACGACAGCTCGCTGAGCCAGCGGTGCACGAGGGCTCGATCGATGTCCTCGGCGGAGGCGGAGAAGCGGAACCTGGCGGTCATCCCCGCATCGTAATGTCCGGGGACCGTGGCCGGTCGCGCCTGTTCGCCCCTGCACCGGCCTGGCCACGTGGCTCACGGGGTCCCGGGTCGAGCCCGGGATGACGCATGTCCGGAGCCGTGGCCGGTCGCGCCTGTTCGCCCCCCGTCATCCCGGCGGATGCCGGGATCCCTGCACCGGTCTGGCCACGTGGCTCACGGGATCCCGGGTCGAGCCCGGGATGACGTGCGACCGCCAGGTCAGGGGAGGGAGGCCATGATCTGCTCGCAGCGCTGGCTGAAGAGGGTGCCGTAGGCACCGCTGCCGCTGATCCGGAGGCCCATCTCGTGGAAGGAGCCCTTGCCCGTCCCCGCGCGGACGGCCGGGTCGTCGGAGATGTTCAGGTAGCCGGTCGGCCGGGCGTGGGCGGCGATGCCGGCGGCAGGGATCACGTAGTTGCTGTGCTGGAAGAGGGTGTCCCAGTCGGCGTTGGTGCTGGTGTGCGCGACATCGTCCGGGGTCATGCCGGCCCAGGCCTGGGTGTAGCCGAGCACGGTCGGGTCGGCGCCGGCGTAGGCCTGCACGAACTGGATGATCGCCCTGTAGTTTGCCCGCCAGGTCGTCTGGATCATGCCGCGGCCGCGGAACTTGCAGAAGTCGGCCTGCGCGATGATGCCCGCCTGCTGCATGCCGGTCGGGAACCCGGCGGGGTACGCCGTTCCCGCCCAGGCCTGATCCGTCGTGCGCGCGACCTGGTCGTGGAGCGGCTCGGCGGCATGGGCGGCGAGGAACGTGTCGTTGTTGAAGCAGGCGAGGGCCGAGACGTTCGGTGCCACGTTGTAGGACGCCTTCAGGCCCGGGATGGCGTCGAACAGGTAGGCGATGCCCGCGTGGCTGGCGGCCGTCGTCGGGTTGATCATCTCCGAGGCCGGCACCATCGCTCCGCCCAGCTCATTGATGAAGATCGTCTGCAGGCCGACGAACTGCACCAGCCGCGCGGTGGTCGCCCCGAGGGAGAACGGGATCGTGTCCCAGAACGCGACGAACCGGGCCCTGGTGTCGGGGTCGGTGTTCATCCGGAAGTGCCGCTTCGGCGTGGGGGCGAAAGCCCCGCGGTCGGCGTGTGTGGCGTTGAACCAGTCGATGAAGCCGCTGCCGGTCACCCGGACGAAGTAGGCGTCGATGTCCGCGCCGCCGGTGAACGCCGGACGCCCGGCGGTCCCGGACGGGTCGGCATCGCACCAGGACCCGCGGACATCGGCGGTCACGCCGGCCTCGGCCATTCCCGTCCAGAACTGGGCGATCGAGCGGACCTCGGAGTCCACCTGACCCTGCGCCAGGTCGTAGCGCACATAGTTGCCGCCCTTGAACACGTACAGCTTGCCGTTGCCGTAGTTGACGACCGCGTCGAGGTCGGAGTCGAAGCTGCCGTCGGCCGCCAGCGCCCACGCCGAGAGGGACCCTACCCCGGTGAGGCGGTCGTCCGCGATCGAGTAGCTGCCGAACGCGTCCCCCTTGAAGAAGTAGACGTTGCCGTTCCCCGCGTTGACGGCGGCGTCCAGGTTCGAGTCGAAGCCGCCCTCGGCCATCCCGCCCCAGAACTCGCCGATCGAGCGCCGCTCGGTCTCCACGCTGCGCGTGGCGATGTCGACCCTGATGTACTCGGAGCCACGGAACAGGTACGCCTTGCCGTTGCCGTAGTTCAGGCCTGCGTCGATCCCCTCCTCGAAGCCGCCGCCGAGCGGCCACAGGTCGCTGACCCACGCCGTGCCCGTGACCGCGTCGGACTCCACGCCGTACAGCGCGCAGAACGCGCCGTTCAGGAAGTACACCTGGGCCATCGCGAGCCTCCTCCGCTACTGGTGAACAAGCCTGTCGATGTCGATCCACCCGTCCACCCGGCGCAGGCCCGGACCCTGGTTCGCCTCCCCGGTGATGATGGTGGTGTCGGGGTGGTAGACCCGGCGGACCTCGGCGATCATCTCGGACGGGGCGCGGCCCTGGCCGCCGTCGACGGTCGTCCAGAGCTCGGTGCCGTCGCCGTTGTCGGTCACCGAGACCACGTAGCCGGTGTGGCTGAAGTCGGGGCTCCCGTCCGCCTTGACCAGCATGTACACGTCGCCGGGGCGTGGCCGGTCGGTACCGCCGGCGACGGCCGGGTGCCAGGCGCCGACGTTGGCCGCCTCGACCTGCTGCCTGGCGAAGACGCCGAGCACCTTCACCGTCGGCGCCAGCCCGAGCTGGGCGGCGGCGCGGGTGTAGACCTGCTGCTGGAAGTCGACGCAGGTGGTGTAGCCCGGACGCGCCGCGCGGGCGTCGGCGAGCGTCTGCGGCGCCATGAACGAGGCGAACAGCTCGGTGCCCTCGACCGCACCCTTGAAGTGCTCCAGTTGGCGCAGCACCTCGACGCGGTACGGGGTGAAGCCTCCGGCCGCGGTCGCGTCCGGTGGCGCGTCGGGCTGGACGACCGGCCGGCGTCCCGCCGGATCCGCCGTGCACCACGACCCGCGAAGGGTGTCGGTGAAGCCCACCTCCCGGGTGCCCGTCCAGTAGTCGCCGATCAGGCGCGGCGCCGCCGCGACCGAACCGGAGGCGAGGTCGTAGCGGACGTACCGGTCACCCCGGAAGAAGTAGAGGTTGCCGTCCCCGTAGTTGACCGCGGCGTCCACGCCGGCGTCGAACCAGCCGTCCGTCGACAGTCGCCATGCCGAGAGTTCCCCGACGCCGGTGAGCTGGTCCGCGGCGACGTCGTAGCTGGCGAAGGAGCGGCCCCGGAACAGGTAGACGAAGCCGTTGCCCGCGTTCACCGCGGCATCGAGGCCGGCAGCGAACCCGGCCTCGCCGGTACCCCGCCAGTACGTGCCGATCGCACGCTCCTCGGTCTCCACGGTCCCGGCCGCGATGTCCAGCCGCACGTAGCCGGCCCCGCGGAACAGGTACGCCTTGCCGTTGCCGTAGTTGACGGCGGCATCGATCCCGCCGGCGAAGGTTGCGGGCAGCGTGGGCCACGTCTCGGTGAGGGCGACCGCTGCTCCGTCGACGCGGTCGGACGCGATGTCGTAGCGGACGGTGAACCCGCCCCGGATCAGGTGGACTTCAGGCATCGTCGCCTCCTTGGCGTGGTGGTGTCCGGGGTGGTGCCAGGCCGATGTGGGTCTCGCTCGAGCCGTCGGCGTGCGTGACCAGCGAGATCGGCCCGTGGACGAGCGCGCCGGGCACGGCGAACGGGCTCTGCAGCGGAGCGGTCAGAGCGTCGTAGAGCGCGGCCGACGGCCAGCCCTCCTCGTGGGCGGTTCGCAGCAGGTGCGAGCGGGCGTCCCGATCGGTGGGGAAGAGCTGCCGGGCGAAGGTGAAGACCGAGAGCGCCATGACCTCGTGCTCCGGCCCGATGACGAGGCTGAGGCCCAGGTTGTGTGGTGCGGGCCGGCGGGCACCGAACGCCGCCAGCCGGGACAGCAGCGGGTGGACGAAGGCGGCCAGGTGGCTGCGTCCGAACGCCACCGCGACGGCGTCCTCCGCACCGGGCAGGACCCGGGCGTACAGTTCGGTCCTCCCCGTCCCGTCCAGGCCGAGCCCGACGAAGCGTGGCGTGGCGATGCCGCCCAGGATGTCCCGCGCGGGGCCGAGGTCGAACGGGAGCCCCTGCCAGCCGGTCTCCCGCGGGACTTCGGCATACAGCTTCCAGGTGTCGCGGACGTCGCCGTCCCGCTCGCCGTGCCGCGCGCCCAGCCACGCGCCGAACCGCAGCGCCTGGCCGTCCTGCCCGTCCCGGATCGCGCCCCGGAGGCCCCTGTCGAGGGCGATCGCGCCGTGCTCGACCGCGATGGCCTCGGCGCGGTCGACGGCCGTTGCCGGATCGTCCTCGGGGGCGATCACCTCGCTCACCCAGCGCAGTTCCGCCCGCCGCGAGGTGACGCCCAGCTCCACGGGGTAGCCGGTGGGTGTCAGCCGGCTGCACGTCCAGGCCGCCTCACCCAGTCTCGACGCCGCGAGGCCGCCGAGCGCCGCGCGGAGGGACGTGCGCGCCCGTGCGCTGATCGCCGGGGCGATCCCACCCAGGCGGTCGAGCGCGGCGTCGAGCCGGTCCCGGTGCGGACCCGCGCGCGTCGTCCGCGCGGGGACGATGGTGGCGGACGCGGTCATCCCGCGACCTCCCCGGTGTCAGTGAGACTGAGGAAGACCTGGTCCGTGCGGACCTCCGGACCGTTGACGACCGCACCGCCCGGACCCAGCAGGTGTGCCCGGAACGTCCACTCCGGGGCCGCGGTGCTGGCGGTCAGGATCCCGAACGGCTGCGCGACGAGACCGGTCTGGGACCCGTCGCAGCGCAACCTCTGGCTGTGCCGGTAGCCGTAGGTCCCGTCCTCGTAGCCGAGGTCGATGACGACCTCGTCGAAGCGGCCGGGAGCGAACGCGAACCGGAACTCGGGCTGCGCGTGCCCGGTGAACGGGTCGGACACGACCACCGACCCGGCCTTCGAGTCGGTCTCCTCGGTGACGAACGTGCCGCCGGAGACCAGGTGGTAGGTGAGCTGGCGGGTGTACGTGGACCCCAAGGGCTCCGGCGTCCGCACCCGCCAGGTCTGCGGCGCGGAGGTGGCCGTCACGGGCAGCACCCGCTCCGCCGTCCACCCGGTCGGGGAGGTGTAGCGCAGCGTCACATCCACGCTGGAGAAGGTCGTGGCGTCGAGGGTGGTCGGGAGCACGCCGACCTCCAGGAAGCCCAGCTGCTCGTACGGGTTGAGCGTGAGGCTCCGGTCGGTCGTCCAGCCGGGTTCGACGACGTAGGAGAACTGCTCGCCCTGCCAGTCGGACTGGGGGTCGAAGTTGTACTCGATGCGCGGCGTGAAGCCGAGATCGAGCGTGTTGTTGACGAAGACCTCCCAGCGTTGCGACATCGGCGTGGTCGCGTCGAACACCAGGTCGGTGTGCCGGTGGTTCGGCGGGTCGGCCGGGTTGCCGTAGTCGAGGGCGACGTTGATCGACCGCAACCCGATGCGGGCCATGTCGACGTTCACCTCCGCCTCGACCGCGAAGGTGCGGAAGAACGGGTCGTCGAGGTCGACCTCGATGAAGTAGTCCTCGCGCTTGAGGTCGGCGGCCAGGAGCCCGATCAGGGACTGCGGCGCGTACGACCGCTGGACGGCCTGGGCCGAGTGGTAGTCGAAGGTGACCGACTTCTGCTCGTCCTGCGAGATCGCCTTCAGCTTGAAGGTGACCGCGATCTGGCCGTCACCGGCCGCCGCGGGAGCCGGTCCCGCCGGCGGCTTCGCTCCCGGCTGCTGCCCGGCCGGCTGCTGCCCGGCCGGTGGCTGGCCAGCGGGCTTGCCGGCTGAGGGCTTGGGAGGGCCGGCCGGCGGCGCCGCCCCACCCTGCGGAGGTGCCGGCGGAGCTGCTGGAGGCCCGGCCGGCGGGGTTGCC